>QHYJ01000315.1 GCA_003223255.1 Acidobacteriota bacterium
CCATGTCTTTCTTGATGTCTATGATCGCCGCCATCTGATCCGGTGTTTCCTCAAATTCGAATGCATCTTCGAACTCGCGCTGAAAATTCCCATCGGACGAAAACGCAAAGCCCGGTGTGATCTTGCGCTGCGCGTAAAGCGCCAGAAGCTGGTCGGCCATGTCCTCCAGTGATTTGCGAACGCGCGTTTTGCGCGTGTTCCAGGCCGTGCCGCCCAATTTGTCCAACGCAGGATGCACGCCTTCGAGCACCCGATAGCTCTGCACCAGGTCCATGCGCTCCAGCGGGACGTAGAGCCGCGCGTCTTCCGCGTAGCGCAGCAGCATGAACTCGCCGCGATGCCCGTCCGATTCGATCTGGCGCAAGCCTTCGAATTGCCCGATGCCGTGGTCCAAGTGCACGACAAAGTCGCCCGGCTTGAGCTCCGCTAAATCGCTGAAGAAGCCCGATGTGCGGATTTTATGGCTCGGCCGCTCGACCGTCGGCGTGACGTCGAAAAGATCCGCGTGGCCGTAGATCGTCAGATTGGCGTCAGGAAACGTGACGCCTTCCGCGAACGGCGCACGAATCAGCAGCATCCCCGCGGATTCCTGTGCGCCCTCGGCTGTAAATCCCGCAGCAGCCTCTTCCGATTCCCCGAGCACATAGGGCACTTCATATTCGCGGCAAATGTCGGCAAACCGTTCGATCTCTCCGGTACTGGCAGCCGTCAAGAACACACGTCCACCCGAAGCCAGCTGCGACTTCACGTCACCCATGCAAGCAACGACGTCGCCGTGAAAGCGCGCGCTGGGCCGGGAAGAGATTTCGAATTGCGGCGTCGAGCCTATATCCAGGGCGAGTTGTTCGAGATGAATTTGCGACGTCTTTCCGAGGGCGGTGGCAATTTGCTCTTCGCTCCAAAAATAGTGAAAAGGGTCTGGCGAATTAGCGTGGCCGTGACGCTCATAAACTTCGGTGGCGGCCGCCAAGTGGTGCTGTGCCGCTTCGCGCAATCTCTGCGGCTCGTCGAGAAAAACAATCGGCCGCAGCGAGCTTTCCGACAATTCGAAAAGAGACGCCGCCCCTGGCTCTCCGCCTGGCCCAAACGCGGAGACAGATTCCCAATTCATGGAATCCCGTTCAATCACTTTTTCTAGCGGCGGCACGGCCCATTCCGTCAAAGGCAGCAGCGTCGTTCGAACCACCGGTGCAATCGACCGCTGCGTCCGCGCATCGAATTCGCGCACCGATTCCACCGTATCACCGAGCAATTCGATGCGCACGGGACGCGGCACCTCCGGTGAAAACACATCGATGATGCCACCGCGCACCGCGAATTGCCCCGGCAGCTCCACCATTTCCGTGCNNNNAATTTCTGTATCTTTTGCGAGCGTTTTCGTCAGATACAAATAAGCTGCCGGATCCTGATACCGCCAGAGTGACGCTGCCATCGGCGCAATCACGAGCGAGATTTGTCCGTCCGCCAGGCGAAACAGCGTCGTGGCGCGCCGCTCGAGAATGTCGGCGTGAGGACTTTGCGATTCCCACGGCAGCCGATCAAAGGAAGGAAGTGTCGCCACGCTGCCGCTAGCGCCCGGAAAAATGGCCGCAAAGAAGCGCAGCGTCTCCGCAAGCGATTCCGCGCGGCGATTCGAATCCGTCACGAAAAACGCGGGACGCCGCAATGCGTGCGTGATATAAACCGCCGACAGCGCCTTGGCGACATCGTGCAGCCCGGTGATGGAAACGAGAGTGGCGTTGGCGCGCAGCTCCGCCAGCGCGCCCTCCATCGCTGGGTGGCGCAGCAACGCTTCCAATCTTTCTCGCACTGCCGGAAGTATCATGCGCGGGCGTTCAGGAATCTGCGCGCGAGGCGCGCTTCTCTTCAGTCTGGGGCTTCTCGTTTACCCTTGAAGGTTCGCAGCTTTCCCTGATTTTTTTCAGAATCGCGGTCGTCGAGTACCCCGGAATAAGGGGGATGGACACAACGCGCCCGCCCGCGGCCTCCACTTCTTCGCGGCCCACAATCTGGTCGCCGGGCCAGTCGCCGCCTTTCACCAGAACGTCAGGGAGCAGCTGCGAAATCACTTCCCGCGGCGTCAGTTCGTCGAAAATGACCACGGCATCCACGGATTCCAGCGCCGAAAGAATCTCCGCGCGCTCCTGCTCCGGAATCACCGGCCGCGTGGGTCCTTTCAACTGCCGCACGCTCGCATCGCTATTAAGTCCGACGATGAGCGCATCGCCCATCTGCCGCGCCAGCTCGAAGCCGCGAATGTGCCCCGGATGGAGCAGGTCAAAACAGCCGTTGGTGAAGACCATGCGACGCCTGCCTGCGGACACAGGGCCATTGCGTTTCTCGCGGCCAAACCGCAGAATCGCGTCTTTGAGTGTCAGGGCTTTCGAAGGCAAAGGCTCTCCATGTAGCCACAGAAGAAAATCGGGAGCACGCGCAAAGTTTTATTTTATCACGCGCCGGAGATTCAGCGCTCGGGAGCTCGTACTTCCCAATGAAATCACGAAAAATGGCCCGCGACTTAGCCGGAATTATTCTTGTCGCCGCAGGCTTCTGGCTGGCGTTTTCGAAAACCTATCAAGAAAAAACTTATCTCCTTCCTGCCGGCGGTTGCCGAATGGAAATCACCATCTTCGACAAAAGAGGCGCTGCGCCGCAAGGAACCGTCGTGCTCTTTCCCGGGCTTGCCGCGAACAAAACAGTCATGGCCTTCCTCGCAGGCGGCTTCGCCGAACAGAATCTGCGCGTCTTTGTTCCGGATTTGCCCGGACACGGCCACAGCCCCGGTCCATTCTCACCACAGCGCGCGGAGGATTGCAGCGCGGCGCTTCTCTCGGCCCTCATTGCGCGCGGCATGGCCAACCCGGATCGCACCATCGTCGCCGGTCATTCGATGGGCGCGGCCATCGCTCTGCGCGTCGCCGCAAGAGTTCCCGTGGCCGGCGCCGTGGTCATTTCACCCGCGCCGATGCGCGCCGCCCACGGCGTTCGCCCGGAAATGCTTCTCTATCCCGACCCCGGCCCCATGCCGCAACGCTTCGTGGTCATCGGTGGCTCCCTTGAGCCAAAACCCATGCGCGCCAACGCCGCCGATCTTGTTGCTTCGCAAAAAGACGATGCCGCGCAGTACATGGTGATTCCCGGCGCGACGCACGCGAGCCTGCTCTTTGACCGCGCCGCCGTCCGCGCTTTTCAAAATTGGACGGCCAAGACGCTGCAACTTAGCAGCACACCGGGAATGCCCTCGCTGCGCCAACTTTATGGCGCATTGGCGGGATTCGCGGGCCTGCTCTTGCTCGCAAATCCTTTTCTTCGCGAGATCACCGAGAAGAAACAGGGCGCTGAAAAACAAGGCGAAACCGCCAATTCCGTCTCCTGGCCCCGCATGCTCCTCGAATTTGCCGCGGCATCTATCCTCGTCGTCATCTTGCTGCGTTTCTGGAATCCCCTGCGCGCGCTCCGGTTGTTTGAAGGGGATTACCTCGCAAGCTTTCTTCTGCTTCTTGGAATCGCCCTCTTTCCCTTGCACTGGAAATCTTTGCGCCAGCAATTTTCCCTCTGGAAAGCGGGATTGCTCGGCGCGCTGTTCGGCGCGCTGATTCTGTTTCTCTTGTTCGGCGCATGGCTCGAGCTCTCGATTTACGAAGCCTGGCTCACGCCCGCAAAATGGGCGCGCTTCCCTTTTCTTTTTCTCGCAGTCCTCCCTTACCACATCGCGGAAGAAATTTGTCTCGGTCCCGCCGCTTGCACAACCCCGCCTCGCCGCTTTCTTGCCGGATTGTCCCTCCGCGCCGTGGCCTGGATCGCTCTCGCCTTCGGCCTCTTCTGCTTGCACAGCGGCGAAATCCTCATGGTCCTGCTTTTACCTTACTTTGTACTGTTGCACATCCTGCAACGACGGGGGATGGACCTTGTGCGTCAGCAAACAGCCTCGGCCGCTGCGGCAGCCGTATTCGGTGCTATACTCCTCAGTGGATTTTGCCTGGTGATCTTCCCCGTCACCTGAGGGTGTGGCGTTCCCCTGGCGCCTGTCCTGAGTCTTGTCATCAACGGTTCCGAGGCTATTGTGCCTCGGACGGGCGATGCGAAGGGTGTAGCAAGAAAACAGCATGGCGGAAATTGCAATCATTGGCGGCGGGCCCTCCGGCGCAATGTGCGGTGAGCAGCTCGCGTGTGCGGGCCACAAAGTCAGTCTTTTCGACGAGCACCTCGCCTGGGAAAAGCCTTGCGGCGGCGGGCTAACCTACAAAGCCATCCAGTGCTTCCCCTTCTTGCTCGACAATTCCTGTCCCAAGAAACTGGTTCACTCCGTCGAGCTCATCAGCAGCCAGGAGCATCACGCAACTCTCGAAATGCCGCATCCCATCGTGATTTATTCCCGAAAAGTGTTGAATGGCCTGCTTCTCGAGCGCGCCCAAGCCGCCGGCTGTAAAGTGCAACAGTCGCGCGTGCTGAGCGTTAACATCGATCGGACGAAGCCGCGCTTCTGTGTCGAAGGCGAATGGCATGAAGCGGATTTTCTCGTGCTCGCCGCAGGCGCGCGCAATCAGCTCGTCCCGGGAAGCCGCGCCCTCCAGCGCGACGAACTGGAAATGACGCAGGGCTATTTCGTTCCGCAGAACGCCGACTCCATCACCATCAAATTTCTCCCACAGTTCGAAGGCTATATCTGGTCGTTCCCGCGCAACGATCATTTGTCTGTAGGGATCTGCGGCAGCATGTCCTCGCACACGAGTGCGGAACTCCGAAATCACTTACAAACTTTCGTCGAGAAGCAGAACATCCCGACAGAAGGCGCAAAATTTTACAGCCACGTGCTGCCCTCTCCGCAAGAGCGCACGCTTTCCGAAAGAGCCGTCGTCGGAAAAAACTGGGCTCTGGTCGGAGACGCCGCGGCCTGGGTCGATCCTCTCACCGGCGAAGGCCTGTTCTATGCGATTCGCTCTGGCGAACTCCTCGGCCGCTCGCTCGCGCAGGGCTGCCCCGAAAAATATCCCGCGTGGATCAAGGCGGCATTTTCCAGCGAGCTGGAATTTGCCGCGCGCATCGTGCGGCGCTTCTATCGCGGCTCGTTCCTTGGAAGCGCGGTCACCACGCGCATGGTGCAGTTCATCCGGCGCAACCCCGTGTTCCGCCAGTTGATGGGCGACCTTTTCAGCGGCACCCAGGATTATTCCGGCCTGAAGCGCCGCCTCTGGGGCCATTTGGGCATTACCATCAGCGATTTCATCGCCAGCGTGTTGAACCTCGACCGCCCCGCGCGCGCCCATGCCGGGCATACTGGCGCTGGGGACTAACTGAAGTTTTCTCCATCCCTTCCTCTGCTACCATGTAGTTGCAATCGCCCGCCCCGCATCCAACGACGAATGAGCACTGACAGCAACCCCAAAGCGGTATCCAAAGAGAAGAAGCGCGAGAACGCGTGGAAGGATCTTCCCCACGTTTGGGCGCTGATGAAGCCGCGTCGCGGGCTTCTCGCGCTGGGCTTTGTGCTGATGGCCATCAACCGCGTTTCGGGGCTGGTGCTGCCTGCTTCCACAAAGTATTTCGTCGACAACGTCATCCTCCGCCGGCAGATCCATCTCCTCACGCCGCTTGCTCTTGCCGTACTCGCGGCCACCATCATGCAGGGCCTTACCTCGTTCAGCCTGACGCAGGTGCTCTCCAAGTCCGCGCAAAAAATGATCACCGAACTGCGCAAGCAGGTGCAGGCGCACATCGGCCGCCTGCCGGTTTCTTTCTACGACGCCAACAAAACCGGCGCGCTCGTTTCGCGTATCATGAGCGACGTGGAAGGCGTGCGCAACTTGATCGGCACCGGCCTAGTCGAATTTGTCGGCGGCCTCATGACCGCCGCTATCGCGCTCGTCTACCTGATTCACACCAGCGTGGAGATGACCGCCGTGGCGTTCGGGATCCTGGTGCTTTTCGGAGTGGGCATCAGCCAGGCATTCAAAACCATTCGCCCCATTTTCCGCGCTCGTCCCAAACTCACCGCCGAAGTCACCGGCCGCCTCACCGAATCCCTCAGCGGCGTGCGCGTGGTGAAGGGCTATCACGCGGAAGAGCGCGAAGAAAAAGTCTTCTCCTCGGGCGTGCAGCGTTTGCTCGACAACGTGCTCAAGACGCTCACCGCCACTTCGTTGATGAGCCTCTCCGGCGCCATGCTGCTGGGCATCGTGAGCGTGCTCATGATGGAATTGGGCGGCCACAAGATGCTGGCCGGAACCATGACTCCCGGCCAGTGGTTTGCCTACAGCGCGTTCCTGGGGTTTCTCATCGCGCCTGTTTTTCAGATCGTCGCCATCGGCACGCAAATCACCGAGGCCATCACCGGCCTCGAGCGCACGCGCGAAATCCTGAACGAAAAAATCGAAGACGACGCGCCCGGCCGCAAGATCACGATGCACCGCGTGAACGGCCTCGTGGAAGCGCGGCACGTCAGCTTCGCGTACGAAGAGCGCAAAGAAGTGCTGCACGACATCAGCTTCACTTCCGAGTCCGGGACGGTGACCGCGCTGGTTGGCCCTTCCGGCGCGGGAAAATCCACCATCATCGGATTGATTGCCGCCTTCTATGTTCCTTCGAGCGGAAAAATGCTGGTGGATGGCGTGGATCTGTCCACCGTAAAGCTGAGTTCCTACCGCACGCAGCTGGGCGTCGTTCTGCAGGAAACTTTTCTCTTCGACGGCACGATTCGCGAGAACGTGACCTTCTCTAAACCGAATGCCACGGAAGAAGAAATTCTCGCCGCGTGCCGCATCGCGCGCGTTGACGAGTTTGCAGAAGCGTTCGAGCAGAAATACGACACGGTGGTCGGCGAGCGCGGGGTAAAGCTTTCCGGCGGGCAGAAGCAGCGCGTCTCTATCGCGCGCGCCATTCTTGCCGACCCGCGCATCCTCATCCTGGACGAGGCCACTTCTAGTCTTGACTCGGAATCCGAGGCGCTGATTCAAGAAGGTTTGAAATACCTGATGCGCGGGCGCACCACGTTTGTCATCGCGCACCGGCTCTCGACGATCCGCCGCGCCGACCAGATCCTAGTTGTGGAAGCGGGTCACATCATCGAGCGCGGCACGCACGAAAGCCTGTACGCGCTCGGCGGCCGTTACTACGATCTTTACACCAAACAGCACGCCGTCGAGACCAACCTCTTCCTCGCGCCCGGCGAAAGCACGGCACTCGACGAAGTCACTTCCGAGGCTTCTGCAGGCGGCAACGGCCGCGACACTGCCGATGCCATCCGCATCCTCCGCGGCCAAAGCGGCTAGCTGGAACCCGCAGAATGGGCCCTTCGCTTGGCTCTGGGCCAGGAAGAAAGTGCATACACCTACCATTGGCCAGAACAGGCGGACGGACCCAGCATGCTCCTGACCCTACGATGAACGGATGCCGCCCTGAAGGGCAACGCTACGAAATGGGCTAGGCGGCGGGCAGAGGCGGAAGAGAAATGCCGGGCTAAAGCCCGGCGCTACGCCGAAGCGGGGCTAGGAAAAGAGGGGGACAGGCGGTCAGGTGGGGTTGCGTCTGTGCCTGCCGCCTGTCCTCGCTCATCGTACAAGCCCTTGTCACAAGGCCGTTGCTGTGTATGCTGCCGCCGTTACCCTGAATTGAACCACAAGACAATTTTTCTAGCTGCCCACGCTCATTCACTATGCAGGACTTCCCCAAGCCTTTTGATCGAAGTGATGTGTCTCTCCATCTTCTCGGTCTGTGTCATGTTTGGCTTCCCCAAAAGCTAGCCCTCTTCTTGTTGGACGCACCAGGATCTCTGGATTGAAGATTGCAGTCGGCAACAAAAACGCTGTGACGGGGCCACCCGCAAAATCACGAAACTATTCGATCACGCCTCGATCACGCCGGGGAGCTAGCGGAGTTTTATGCCAGTCGGAGGGTAGTGTCAATAGTACTTCGTCCGGCAGGCGAGATTCGAGCAGGGACAGAAGAAAATGGGATGCGGGCCGCAGCAAGCTCGGCGAAGAGAAAGCATTGAGCGAGCTGTCGCACTCCGAAAGAGGCAGACGCACACAGCATGCTCCTGCCCCTGCAGGGGATTTCGGATGTGAACGCTAACGGAAACGCCGGCAAGATGCCGGCGCTACAAAATGGCTACGCCGGGCGGCGGGCGATGAGCTTCTTGACCGCCGCCTGGGCAGGAATCAACGTGGCCATCTTGCGGATCATGGCCAGGACCAGGCGCTTATCGCCTTCCGAAAGCGTAGTGCTGTACTTCTTGATCTCGGCGAGGAAGCGAATCTCGTCCTGGGACATCTCGCCCAGGGCTTTCTGGGTCTCGCGGTCGCGGGGCGTCTCGGTGCCGGGGAAAAAGTCGGCGAGGGAAATGTCCATGGCCTCGGCGATTTTGGCGAGGGTTTCGAGTGACGGCACGGTATGGCCGTTTTCGACGCGCGAAAGGTAGCACCGCAGCAGGCCGGTGCGGCGCTCGATGTCGCCCTGCGACAGGCCACGCTGGCTGCGATAGGTTTTGATGACTGCCCCGATGTTCACCTGAGGCTTTTCTTTTGGCATGGTTTCTCCACTTGAGAACGGTCACACCCAACTGAGTGTTATCTTAGTGGCTAACAGCAGGAGTGGCAAGGGAGAAACTGCGGGGCGTTGTTCCAATCTGTCAACAGGCGAGGTACGTGCCGAGGAAATGACAAAAGGCTTCCGGAAGGCGCAAGGCTTGTAGTTAGAGGCGTCTCATCGGCGGGGACGCGGTTGAGATCAAGCCCGGATCCCGCATCCCGCAAAGCGGGATTTGGGATGACCCTGGCGCGAAGGGACCGAATAGGCGAACCGGAGCGCGCCTTGGCTGGCCGTGCCTGCCCGCCACAACGGGCAGGCACCGCCGTGAGCCGCAGAGAAGGCGGCGGCAAGCGGCATCTAATAACCGCACAGAAGCGGCCCGCCTCAGAAGCCGTCCCCTACAACCGCCAAAAACGGGGGCGCAGCATGACCTGCCTACCGCCGGGCAGGCTGCGCCCCTACAACAAAGATGTGGCGGAGGGACGCGCCGACAAGAGAATCGTCGAGATCCTCTCGACGACTTGAAAGACGGCCTACTAGCTTTGGGTGGGCGTGACGGTTACGGGCTGCTGCAGGCGGAATTCCAGCAAAGTTTCGCTGGGCACCTTGACCTGCGCGCCCTTGGTCATGACTTGCACGGCGCCGCCGGTAGCCCCGCCGGCTGCCGCACCAATGGCCGCGCCTCTACCGCCTGCGGCGATGGTGCCAATGATGGCTCCGGCCGCAGCCATGCCGCCCACTTTCTTGGCGGTGGAGGAGCCTTGGCCCTTGCCCTGCAAGGTATAGTCGCTGCTGACCACCGGATAATCTTTGCCGTCAATCACCAACCTCGTCAGCTCCAACTGCAACTCGGACTTGCCCGAAAAGGTTCCGCTCTTCTCAGACTTGGCCAGGCGGCCGTACACGTCGGTGCCTTTGCGGGCCACGATGGTGTTGCCAACGGTCAAGTCGGTTTCCAGGCTGGCGTGGAAAACGTCACCGACATGGTTTTTGGCGGAATCCACACCGTCGATCATGCGGATAAGCATGGCTTGACCAGCGGGAATGGTAATCTCACTTCCGGCGGGGGCCGGCGCCGGTGCTGGCGCCGAGGCCGGAGCGGCAGCGGCGGGAGCAGGAGCCGCCATGGGCGCCGAGCCCGAAGCCCGGCCGGTAAAGGTCAACGCCACAATGTCAGTGGTGCTGAAGGTCTCAACTTCCCCGTTTACTTCAAAACGCAGAATGGCGGCCGTGCCACCAAGATACCTGCCTTGCACGACTTTGCCACTTTTGAGTTCCAAAGTATCAGCGGCCGCAACACTTACGAAAAACAATCCTACAATGACGGCAGCGAAAAAACGCTTCACGTTACGCATACCTCCCTCTTTCATCCCCTCAGGTAAACAGCTGATGTCTCCGCGTTCCCCACGGAGTTCCCCCCATTCTACTGCATTGGATGAGCCAGCAGCGCCCAATGGTTGCGCGAATGCGTCTGCCAAACCGGTTGGCCTCAAGGACCGCGGGAATAAAACAGGGCAAGAACAAGTCTTTATCAACGTTGTGGCCTTTGGGGAATCGGGACGTACGTCAAAAACTCAGCAAAAGAAAGGATCGGCGGGCGACCTGGGGCCGAGGCCAGGGAGATCCCCCCGGGTAGAGCCCATGGAAAATGTGAAGAACCTGCCTTCGGTAGTTCGGTTTGGAGCTTTCGAAGTCTCATTCGAATCGAGGGAACTTCGCAAGCATGGCATGCGGATTCAGTTAGAAGAGAAACCCTTCCAAATTCTGGAGGCGCTGATCGAAAGCGCCGGACAGGTGGTACGGCGAAAGACGTTGTGCGAAAAACTCTGGCCGGATACCTACGTTGCTTTCGACCACAGCCTGAACACCGCGGTCAACAAGCTGCGCGGTGTCCTTGGGGACTTGGCGCAGAATCCGAGGTACATCGAAACGCGGCCGCGCCTAGGTTACTGCTTCGTGGCGCCAGTGGAGTGGCCCAAGGGGCATGACACGGCCCCTGGCACGCGCCTAGCGAATGGCACGACCGAGCGGCAAGACAATGGTGCGGAGAGACAGACTCGCCAACTGGTTATGGCCACACCGGTTCGAGGTTCCAACCGTCCACCACAAGTTCCGGCGTCGCCCCTGCAAGCGAAGAGCTGTCAAAGCGCGCCGTGACGGATTTTCTCTCGCCGGGCAATAGAGAAAAATAATTGTCGCTCCAGAAGACAGGAACGACATCCTCGCCGTCCTTGCCGCGGGTGAGACGCGGGTGGACCATGAAGGCCACACTGTCGCCGTGGTTAAGCACGGTGACGATCATCCACAGGTTAGGGCCGCTTGCGTGAAATAATTTGGTGATCTTCACTTTTGCTTTCGGCAGACTGCTCAATGCGGTCAGATCCGCAAAATCTTTTTGCGGCGTGTAGTCGGTGTCGGCTCGTTTGGCCCAGTCGAGAGTATCCGGCTTGGTCGAGAGCCAGTAGAAATTGTCGCTGACGAGTTTTCCCGCCTCATCGTGGAGTTGAAGTTTGAGGAAATAAGTTGTTGAGAGGCCTTCGGGAGTGGGCACGTCGAAGGCTTTGGTGCTGCTATCCTCTGCGATATCCAACGTGGCGTTTCGCGAAGCTTTTTCCTTCGCGTCGATGTTGTAGACTTTTGCGCTGACCTTCATTCCTTTTAGGGCTTCGTAGGTACTGTTGACCACGTTCACGGAATTGTCGTCGTAGGAATACTGCATGTGAACGGGCTCGCAAGCCTTCTTCGTTCCGAAATAGCCTCCGGCGGGAACCAGGTAGTAGTCGTAAAGGTGCCAGATGAGAGAGGGCCAGGCGTTGTTCAGCATCCACTGAATCACGCCGGTGGCGGTGTATTTGTTGCGGCCATAAGCTTCGAACATGGCGCGCTCGCCGTCGTAAGTCATGGCTTGAGCTTTGCGTTCGTAGTCATCGAGCGAAGCGGCCTCACCGTAGCGGCGAGTCAAACCGTCGGTGAAAATATTCACGTTGGTGAAGCGTTCACCGCCGGCATGAAAGTTCCACACGTCATCCATGGGCCAGAGATGGTCCTTGGGAATGAATTTTTCGATGGACTCGCGCGGAGGAATGGCCGGCCCGGGACTTGTTTCCGTATTGTAACCGTAGGCGCCGCCAGCCTCCGTGTCTTCAATCCAGTAATCGGGAGGAACGTATTCGTAAGGACCGGTCATCTTGACACCGGATTCGCCGGTCACGGTGGTTTTCTGGGCCGAAGCGGAGGAAACGATGGGATTGGGCCACTCTAATTCTTTTTCAATGCCCAAATACATTTGCTCGACGTCGGGAGGCGGCGGATTGTCACTTCCGTTCAGGAAGACGAAAACGCTCGGGTGATTGCGGAGGCGCGTGATTTGATCGCGCAAGGAAGCGGCGGCGACGCGGTTCTGATCGCCTTCCCAATGCTTCCAGCGTTCCCAGGCATCGCAGCAGGTCGTCGCGGTCGAGACGGCCTTCGAGACGAATGGTATTTAAGTGCATGTCGCGGACATAGGCGAGATCGGCATCCAGTTTGGCCGAAGACCAGCGAAAGAGCAGGTCGGGGGCCCAGGCTGCGCCGCGAATCAATACTTTGCGGCCGTTGATCCTGAACAGGCGATGGCCTTTGTCGGTGAGTTCGGAAGTGACCTCGCGTATGCCGAACGTGACGCTCGCGGTGTCCGAAACTTGCTTGCCGATTTCGAAGCGCAGATGCGCGGTGTTGAGATTTGGAGCGCCCATTTGATAGGGCCACCAGAGTTTAGGATGAGCGAGTTTGAGTTTCGGGAATTGCTCGGGCGTGAATTTGACGATTTTGGATGCACCGCCTGCGAGTTCCAGGGGTTGCTGCAACAAGATTCCGTCTAATTCGGCGTGAGGCACGCCTTTAACCGCGTCCTTCGAAGTGTTGCGCGCTTCCGCGCTAATGGTCAATTCGGCGGACTTGTATTGGGCGTCGAGTTTTGAAGAGACGAAGGGACTTCTCACGGCCACGGGTCCGCTCGTAGTGAGAAAGACTTCTTTCCAAATCCCCATGTTCTTGTCGGGGGGCGTGGGATTCCAGTCCACCCAGGTGATGCCGAGGTCATATTTGTCGGGGGCGAAAACTTCGAGCGCGAGTGCGTTCGTCGTGCCGCGGGTAAGGAATTTGGTGATGTTGAATTCGTAGGCGCGATAAGTTCCGGCAACGTCACTGGTATCGGCGATCTTCTGGCCGTTCACCCAGATGTTCGCGCGGTAGTTGATTCCCAGAAAATTCAGCCAGGCATTATCCCCTGCGCGCGCCGGCGCTGCAAACTCGGTTCGATACCACCAGGAACACTTGAAGGGGCTGTCTTCGGGCATGTCCATATTCGCGAAAAGCTGTTTGTTCGAATGACTCATCCCGGGGAAGGAATCCAGGTTCGTGGCGTAATTGGGATCGGGATAGGTCTTGTCGGCAACTAGAGCGCCGACGACGGTCGCGGGGATGTCCGCCTTGTGCCAGGCGGCAGTGTCGAAACCTGCTAAAGAGAGCTGATCACCGGTGGCTTTTACCTCGCACGAAGATTGAAGCTGCCAGTTTTTGTGGAGATAAGTTCGGTTCGTAGGGCCGTCAGAAGCGATCGAGAGATTTGGAATAAGAAAGCAAATGACGGCGGAAACAATCAACAAGAAGAAAACGCGCCTCGAGCGTCGCACAAATTTCTCCTGGGAACCAAGTGGTATCGGCATGGTACAGCACCGCGGTCGACCAGCCGTGCAGAGGATATTAAACCGTTTCAATGACCAGGTCTCGGATTTTTTTTAGACGAAGAAAGTGGGAGTGTGAGCCGAGCACCGCCCGAACGTGCAGGCGAAGAAGGAATTACCCCGTGGGGATCGATCGATGACGACGTCTTGGGGGACGGCCGCCTGTGCGTCCACGGTAAAGAGAATTGCTGCATTGCTATGGCTGGCCTATCGTTTGTTCCGATGGGGGATGCGAAAGTCAAGGGAATAATTGTGAGGTCTTTTGGAGATCTGATGGAGACTGGCAAGGCTTGGTGCGCTCCTACAGGTCATGCATAACGCGGTTGGGAGCTAAAGCTACATCTTCTGAACTTTGCCAAAGACAAAAGATCACGCCGCAGTCAAGCTTGGACGGAAGGGTGGGAAGAAGTTCGCCAAGCGAAAACCCAGAGACTAGCTATCAAGTGTGATTGTTGAGCGGCTAGTGCTAGGGAGTACTGAGATAGCAGTTCAAAAACCACATGTATTTCGCACCCTGAAAGGACCTTCTGTCTCGAACTGACTTTTCAATCATTTCCGAGCCGCCCCGCTTTAGGGTTTTCTGAACGCCTGGTGACCGGCTGGGATTCTGTAGACATCAGCGCGTTGCAGAGGGCCTATTCGCGGTTAGCCAAGCGTATCCCACACTTCTCACAAGCGGTCTGGGGAGTCAGGGCCACTATCACTTGCCTTGTACGGTCGTTTTACAAGTTACGGAGAATGGATGCGCGTAAGTCCGGTTACCAGCAAAGCCATTCGGATCTTCGCTTTTGTCACAGAGGAAGAGCTGAAGGGCGACTCACCTGCCCTCACGATTTACAACGAGCAGTTTGCGATCATGCGCCAGAAGCTGCCGCTCGATTTCCGCTCAGGTGTAAAGCCGGGGGCTGGTCACCGACATCGCGGCTCATCTCCAAGGCCGTTTCGAATCTGTTTCGACAGGGGGCAGGAGTGCGGTGTTCGGTTGGGCTCGACCGTTAGAGGCACAAACAAGAGACAATTTCAAAACTGGGAAGTGCCGCCGACCAAATTGCCTCGGAATTCAGATTGTGTGTTAAGAAGTTTCTAGCTATCGCGTCTTAGGTTGTAGAAGAGCCGAGGAGGGATGCTTGGCGGCCGCGATAGAAAACATCATGGTGACGCAGGCGTTCGCCCAGCTTGAGGAGCTCTTTCGAGCACACCAAGCTTGTGTCCTCAAGGCGGCCTACCGCCTGACCGGCAACATGGCGGACGCTGAAGACGTCTTACAATCCGTCTTCCTCCGGTTAGCCCGCGGGACTGTCGACGCAAGCCGTATCTCCAATCTACGGAGCTACTTACACAAGTCGGCAGTCAACGCCGCCCTGGATCTAATCCGCTCAAGGGGCTATGGAGAGGACGTGCCCGTGGAAGCAGCCGACGAGCTGGAATCCAATCCCCGTATTTCCCCGGAACGGGCGCTCTCCTCCTTGGAAATCAAGAATTGGCTTCGCCGGGAGCTTGCCACGCTGAATCCCCGGGCTGCCGAGATGTTTGTCCTCCGCTATCTCGAAGGGCTGGATAACCCCGAAATTGCGCGGACCATGAACACATCTCAGGCAGTTGTGGCGGTCACCCTGCATCGGACTCGCGCCCGACTAAAGGAAGGCCTTCGTGGCTTTATGAAAGGTGCATCATGAAATTATTTCGATCCAAACAAGACGTCCAGCTTGACCGGGCGATTTCCGAACTTCGCGGCGAACAGCCCGACGCCAAGACTCTGTCCGCGTCAGCAGAGCGCGTGTGGCAGCTGTTACAAACTAGCGAAGGCCAGGAGGCCGCTACCAATCCTCTGCAGCCTATCCGTGGCTGCGCCGATATTCGTTCTCTGCTGCCTGCTTTTCATCTGCACGAGCTTCCGCCGGCTCGCGCGCTCATCGTGGAAGATCACTTGAGGGAATGTGTCTCGTGCCGTTCTTATGCTTCTGGCCGTGCAGTTAATGGCGCGACGAGCGTGGGATGGCGGATAGAGCCGGCGTCCCTGGGCTTTCAGTGGAGCTTTGTCAGATTGTCCATGGCGACAGCATCAGTGGTCTTGTTGGTTGCCTTGGTCTGGGCCGGGGGCAATTGGTACTTCGCAGGCCCTCCGGGCAGCCGCGCGCGGATCGATTCCGTCGAAGGGCAAGCGTATCTCATTGGCCCCGCGGGCGAGCGCGCATTGAAGGCGGGTGACGAAGTCGCTGCGGGTGAGTTCATTCGCACGGGCGCCAATTCCCGTGCCAAGGTGCGGCTCTTCGAGGGCTCCCAAGTGGAAATGAATCAGCGCGCGGAATTGGCAGTGACCGCCACGCGTCGCGACACCACCATTCATCTCGACCAGGGGAGCATCATCGTGCAAGCGGCGAGGCGTCGCACCGGGCACCTTTACGTGAGTGCTCCGGATTGCACGGTAGCCGTCACCGGAACTGTTTTCTCCGTAAATTCCGGCACGAAAGGCTCGCGTGTGGCGGTGATTGAAGGAGAAGTCCACGTAAAACATGCCGGGGCGGAATCCATTCTGCACTCTGGCGATGTGGTGGCGACAACCCAGAGTGTCGGCGTTGTTCCCGTCCGCGAAGAGATTGCATGGAGCAGCGACCTGGATCATCAAATCGCTCTGCTTGCAGAATTTTCAAAACTTCGCACGAAATTGGCGGAAATCCAGACTCCTGGTCCGCGTTATGAAAGCAAAATCCTTCCCTTGCTGCCTGCGGATACTGTCCTGTATATCGGCATCCCCAACCTTGGGGATGCACTTCAACAGGCAAACAAAATCTTTCAGCAACAGCTCTCGCAGAGCAAAGTCCTGCAGGAATGGTGGAACAAGAGGGGCAACCCGAATCAGCACCCCACTCCCCAAGAGTTGATCGACCAAATTCAAGTCATAAGCCAGTATTTGGGCGACGAAGTGGTGATTACGGCTAGAGCAAGCTCCACCTCCAACGAGCATGGACTCGTCCTGTTAGCCGAAGTGAGGCAGTCTGGACTGAAGGATTATTTGCAGAATCATCTTGCCGATATCTTGAAGAGCCCGCAAGGCACAGCCAATTTGCACGTCGTGGACGCGCAGTCGCTCTCTTCACTTGCTGGCAATGAGCGCGGAATGATCATGCTTGTCAGGTCCAACATGCTTGTCGCCGGCGGCCACGCTGACTCGGTTCGACAGATGAGCGCACAACTCGACGCCGGTACGACTCTCTTCTCCGGTACGGATTTTGGCCAGCGAATCGCAACCGTCTACAGCCGTGGGACCGAAACACTGGTGGCCGCGAATCTCGGCCAGATCATAAACAGCACGCATGCCCAGCAAGGAGATTCCAAGGCGCTGCAAAATAGCGGCTTTAATGACATAAAGTATTTGATCGCTGCACGCAGCGAATCCTCCAGCCAGGAAGACAACCGGATTACTTTGGAATTTAATGGCCCGAGGCACGGCATCGCTTCCTGGCTGGCCGCGCCAGCTCCGATGGGTTCGCTGGAGTATGTTTCGGCCAATGCGGGTGCGGCGGTTTCTTTCGTTGCGAAACAACCAGCGCTCATGCTGGATGACATTCTCAGCACCATCGGCGCTTCCGATGCCAACTTCAGCAAAAGTCTGGCTCAAACAAATTCAGAACTCGGCTTGGACATTCGCAACGACTTGGCAAGCGCGCTGGGAGGGGAACTGACCCTGGCTCTTGATGGCCCGGTTCTTCCTACACCTTCTTGGAAAGTGGTTGTTGAAGTCAACAATCCGGGAGCCTTTCAGGTGGCCATAGATAGGCTGGTGCAGGCTATTAACCGCGAAGCGCAAAAGTCGAACCAGCCGGGCACAACACTCGGTCAAACACAGTCCGGTGGACGAACGTTTTACACAATCCAATCGCAAAGTGATGGGCTTTCGACAGCGTGCGACTACACCTTCGCAGATGGCTATATGATTATGGCACCCTCACGCGCACTGCTGCTCGCGGCGCTGCAAACGCACGCAAATGGCATGTCGCTGGCCCGCTCCGCATCGTTTCGGGCGCTTCTCCCCAGCGACAACCAGGCGAACTTTTCTGCAATGATTTATCAGAATCTCAGCCCGATCCTGAAACCGCTCGCTTCGCAGCTTACTTCCGAACAGTTGGCGCTCCTCCGGCAGATGGCAGCCGACGCCAAACCGAGCGTATTCTGTGCTTATGGGGAAAGCGATCGCATCGAAGTGGCCAGCAGCGCCAAGCTCTTTGACTTGAACCCAGGTTTTCCGACCTTGATCCACTTGCTGGGTTTGTCGGATCATGGAACTTCGCGCCAAGCCAATCCGTAGTGCTTGGTAGATGATGAACGCAACAATCGAGCTCAATGGGCTCGAAGTACAACTCGGCAACCGAACGATCCTTCATGGTCTGACAGGGGTTTTGAAGAGCCGCGCCATTGGGCTGCTCGGACCCAATGGCGCGGGCAAGTCGACACTCATCAATACCCTCTTAGGTTTTCACTCCGCGTCTAAGGGGAGCGCCCGCGTGCTCGGGCTCGACTCTCACACCAACGGGAATGCGCTTCGGTCTCTTGTCGGATACATGCCTGAGAACGAGGCCTTCATTTCAAAAATGTCCGGCGTGCGCTTTGTTCGTTACATGGCGGAGATTTCGGGTCTTCCACCCGATCAAGCGATGGAGCGTGCGCACGAAGCTTTCGTCTACGTGGGATTAGGCGAAGCGCGCTATCGCCCGGTGGGAACGTATTCTCTCGGCATGAAACAACTGGCGAAGCTGGCGCAAGCGATTGCGCATGGACCTAAGTTGCTCATTCTGGACGAACCCACGAATGGCATGGACCCGCCTGCGCGCAAACGCTTAATCGAACTTATTCGCGAAATCCGGGAGGCCAGTGATGTCTCCCTGCTGCTTTCCTCGCATCTTCTGCACGACGTCGAGGAAACCTGCGATGAGGTGCTGATCCTGCGGAACGGGCAAATCGCCTCCATTTGTAACCTCGTCGAGGAGCGGCGCGCCAATCGCAAGTTCCTGGAGTTGGAAACAATTGGAGCCGAGGCCACATTTACGTCCACGCTCGAGAGCCTTGGTTGCGAGTGCGCGGTTTTCAGCAACGGCCGCATCAAGGTGGTTATGCCGGACAGCATGGAAATCAGGGAGGTGTTCAAAGTCGCGGCGGACCGCGGCGTGCAAATTCGCCGGATGAATCACCGGCGCGATTCGCTGGAAGACATTTTCCTCAACGCGATGGAACAGACGGGAGCGGCTGATGGCCGTATATAAGCGCAGGTACAATCCCTACAGCGGAACTCTGACGCCCCAGTGGTCGCGGTTTTTTGTCCTCACGAGATATGCTTTCGCAGAGCTGTTCAAATCTCGCTTTTTCGTTATCCTGCTGATTCTTAGCCTCGTTCCCATCCTGTTTTTCGCAGGTTACATTTTTGTCGCCAACAACAAAACGGTTCAATTGCTGATGCAAATGCGCTCCGCTGGTTTGTTTTCAGTGGAAAACGAGTACTTCATCATGGTCATGATCGCGCAGACGCAGGCAGCCTTTCTGTTGAACTGCTGGGTTGGCCCGGTCTTGATCGCTGGAGACCTAACCAACGGCGCGCTTCCGCTTTTTCTAAGCCGGCCGTTCAGCAGGGCCGATTATGTTCTAGGAAAACTCGCGGTGTTGGGTCTACTGCTGTCCGCGGTCACTTGGATTCCGGGCTTGCTTTTATTCAGCCTGCAGGCCGGGTTGGCCAGGAACGGATGGATCTGGTCGCACATCTGGATGGTCGTGCCCATCATATTTTGCTCAGCGATTTGGATCCTGATGCTTTCTCTCATTTCCCTTGCGGTATCAGCATCGGTCAAGCTGCGAATTGTGGCTACAGGCGTAATCTTCATCTCATTTTTTGTCCCTGCGGGCCTCGGTGAAATGTACAACTCGATTATGGACACCTATTGGGGTCGGCTGCTGAATTTCACAGAAATGTTCCGGCTTATCTTGACAAAAGGGTTTCGTGAGCGAACCGGGCTCCTCGGCCCGCTGAGCCGGAACGAAATTCCAGTTCCCGCGGCCTGGGGCGTACTCATTTTGGTCTGCCTGCTCTCGCTTGTCATTCTCAATGCGCGCTTGAAAGCACGTGAAGTGGTGCGCGGATGACACCGGATGCCCACCAAATCGTTTTCGAGAACGTCTCCAAGTTTTACGGAGAAGTTCTCGGAGTGAACAAAGTGAGCTTCACTCTCAAACCCGGGATTACCAGCCTCGTCGGCCCCAACGGCTCGGGCAAGACCACGCTGATGAACTTGATGACGGGCCTGATCCGGCCTTCACAAGGTGCGATTTTCGTCCTCGGCCTTACCCCGCAACAACCCATAGAGTTCTTTCGGCACGTGGGATACTGCACACAGTTTGACTCCTTCCCTACCGGCACGACGGGCTATGATTTCATTTATTGGCCCCTGCGTCTTCATGGTTTTGCGCACGATCAGGCTGCCAAGCTCACGGACGAAGCGCTGCAGCGCGCTGGCATGGCCCAAGTGGCGCGGCGCAAGGTAGCCGGCTATAGCAAAGGGATGCGTCAGCGCATTCGCCTGGCGCAAGCCATCGCTCATCATCCCTCCGTGCTGGTTCTCGACGAACCGCTCAACGGCCTTGATCCCATGGCCCGCGCGGAATCGATCGCGCTCTTTGAAGCGATTGCCAAGCAAGGGATGCACGTCATCATTTCCAGCCATATTTTGGAGGAAGTCGATCGCATCTCCGACCGCGTGGTACTGGTGAGCAGCGGCTACGTTGTGGCCGAGGGACAGATCCGCGAGGTCCGCAAGGAAGTCCGCGACCATCCGATGCAGATACTTGTCCGTTGTTCAAATGCGGCGCGGTTGGCGGCGGCCGCGTTTGAACTCGATCACGTTGTGGAGGCCAAAATTCTCAATGATGGTCAGGGCGTTTTGGTGCGCACGCGTGATGCGGAGCAGTTTTATCTTTTGCTGAACAAGATCGTTTCCGGGGGCCTCGTGGAAGTCGACGCCGTTGCACCTGCGGATGATGACGTCGATTCCATCTACCAGTATCTCATCGGATCGGATGGGGGGCCTGCATGAGTGCTCAAGATTTAGTCGCGCGGGCCCAAAAGTGGGCAAAGGAACAGCCGTGGCGGCTTTATGGTAGCCAGATCTCTATCCTTGTGCGCAACGAGCTTCGCCGGAACTTGTTTACGCACCGCAGGATTGGGATCTACCTCCTCGCTTGGGTTCCCGTGCTCATCGTCCTGACGCACGTCATCTTCGACAGAAACCAACCCGCGGGCCCCGCGCAAATCGAGACCGATACACGGGTCCTTGCGGGAATAGTGCAGCTCTACTATTTCCGGCTTGGCATCTTCTTTGCCTGTATGGCCATCTTTACGTGGCTATTTCGCGGCGAAATGGTTGAACGCACTCTTCATTATCAATTTCTCGTGCCCGTAAGAAGAGAAGTCTTGGTCGTAGGAAAGTTTCTTGCCGGCTCGGTCGTTGCCATCGTGCTCTTCGAAACAACCGTCCTTGCTTGTTTCTACCTCATGTATAGCCGTTTTGGTTCAACGGGCAAATCGTATGTCTTTGGCGGGCCGGGCCTCGGCCAGTTGGGGTCCTATCTCCTGGTGACGGCCCTCGCCTGTATCGGCTACGGCGCTGTGTTTCTTGCTCTCAGCCTTCTCTTCAAGAATCCGATTGTCCCAGGAGTCGTGATCATGGGATGGGAAACGATCGCCGCCATCTTTCCTGACTGGGCCCAGATGCTCACCGTCACTTTCTATCTGAAGCATCTATGCCCCGTCAGTTTGCCGCTGTCTGGCCCCTTGGCCATTTTCACTATAGTTGCGGAACCTGTCCCTCCCTTTGTTGCCGTCCTCGGATTGCTCCTTCTTACCATCACGATTCTTGCCCTATCATGTTTCCTCATTCATCGGATGGAGATCACTTACACGGCTGAGTAGGCTCGACGCATGTGCAAGTGCCCGATAGGCTGGATTACCGCACATCAAGTGGGCTGCGGTCCAGAACGGGGTTCTGGGAGATAGCCCCTTCTCCCTTGACGTTCAAGAATTCCATAGATTCGTCCGCAGGGGACTGTCGCCTTTAGGTGACGGGGGAATGCGGCCTTCTTTTGCATATTCGTGCGTCTTCGCTTTTTGTTTGCCTTAGGCCT
>QHYJ01000073.1 GCA_003223255.1 Acidobacteriota bacterium
ATTCGCCAAGGCGGATTCCCGTAGCACGGAGGAGCAGGAGGGCATTGGCGTAGAGATCGTCGGTCCGGCGCAGCTCCTGCTGCACGAGTTGATCTTCCTGGAGGGAAAGAGGTCTTGGAAGATAGTGGGGCTTTGGAGGGAAGTCTTCTCCACGAATGAGATCGGGCTGCAGGTGGTGGCCGCTGGCGGCTAGATCGTCCAGCAAACGGCGGAGGCGAATGAGGTGACCGATGCGGGTTGCATTGCTCACGGGTGGTTGTTGTTCACTCAGCCAACGGAACCAGCCAAGCAGATGAGGATCGCGGCGTAGTTGGGAGAGCCGACGAAGCTGTGGGAATGCGGCGAGGAGATAGGAGAGGAAGCAGCGGGCGGTGGATCGATAGTTGTCTACCGAGCCGGGCCGAAGGGTGAGGGCGAGCGCCTGGATTTGCGTTTCGAAGATCCGTTCCAGGCTGGTTCGGCTCCGAGTCACGAGAGATGGGAAGAGTCCAACGCCTTCCGCTTCTCGATGGCGCGGGCGTATTCGCGCCAGACGTCCTGCGGGGCGAGTTCGACGTACTGATTATGTGCTGCAGCACAAAAGCGGATGGTTATGTTATGGACAACAAAAGCCAATCACGCGCTCTACATAGGCTCGCTGCCAACGCGAGCGCGGTGCAGAGAGAACTTCGCAGATGCCCATGTCTCGCACCTGTTTTCGGAAGTCATTGCCAAAGATAGCATCGCGGTCGCGCAGCAGGTAGCGGGGGAGTTGGGCGGAGGGAAAGGCCTCCCGCAGTTGCTGTCCCGTCCACTCGGCGGTTGGGTGGGCGATCACATTGAAGTGCAGAATGCGACGCCGGTCATGAGCCAAAACCAGAAACACGTAGAGGATTTGGAAACGGATAGTGGGCACGGTGAAGAAGTCGATGGAGACCAGTTGCTCGGCGTGATTCTCCAGGAATGTGCGCCAGGTCTGAGACGGCGGTTTGCGGCAGCGCACCATGTATTTGTTGACGCTGCTCTCCGCGATGCCGATGCCGAGTTTGAGCAGTTCGCCGTGGATGCGCGGAGCACCCCAGCCGGGATTCTCCCGGCACATCTTGAGGATCAGATCTCTGATCTGACCTCGCGCGAAATGACGGGTCGTCCGAGTTGGTCTCGCCGCACCTTCCAGGTCCAGAAGAAACGAAAGCCGGCATGATGCCAGGCTACGACCGTTTCTGGCTTGACGATGGCCAGCGCCGAGCGCCAGTCACGCCAGAGGCGGGAAAGACAGATACACAACAGTCGGTCCCCGAGGTCAATTTCGGACGTTTTGCTGCGGACCTCTGAAACACGCCGATTTCGTGGCGCAGAGCCAGGTTCTCAAGCTGGAGAGCAGCACGCGAACGGAAGATCGAGCACAGAATAGCGAGGAGGGTCGTGAGAGAAATGAGCATCGGCGAGAATTATGAAGGAAACATAACTCCCATCCGCTCAGAAATTTCGAGGTTTTCGAAAGGCACAGGGGATTGAAACCCCAATTGGTGAGTGGGAGGTGAGAGGTAGGTGAGTGTTGGTATGTCTCTTGTTTTCAGGGCGCTGCTTCCATTTGAAAGAATCGCCAGTGTTTAAGCGGGTCCCAGACGCCTCAAATCGACCGGGAGTAGTAGCAAAAACAGTAGCACAGAAGTCGCTTAGGTTTGGCTACTGGAAATGGGTCGAATTGATCGCCCACGTTCTTGATGCCGTTGTTCGCCCCGAGACCACTCTTGTTGGGGCACAATTGCGAAACCAGTCGTGCGACCGTATCGACGCGCCGGGCTTTGGCGAGTTGGACAATTTCCCCGAAGGAGGTCTTGGAACCCTTATTGCCGCAAATAGACTGCACTCAGCGGTTTGCCAGGGTGGCGATCTTCCCCAAGCCCAACAGTCGACGGTCGGCGGTCACGAGCGTCAGGCCAAGCACTTCTGCGGTAGCGGCCAAAAAGCGATCCGCTGGATCCGGATGCTCAAGCGGCAATTCTTGGGCTGCGACGACGATTTCGTGTGTCAATGGAGCCTCCCGCATGTGCATCGTTGCCTTTGCCACCCAATCTCGGATCGTACCGTCTAAGTGTATCCGACGCTTGGCATGTAACAGCAGCGCTTCCCAAGTACTCACAGGAGACAACCACAGCTCGTTCTGGCCATCTCTTAGTTCGTGTTGCACGCGCCGCGAGAGTCGGCTGGGTTGAGCCAAACTCCAGAGCCAAATGTGGGTATCAAGCAGCAGTTTCAATGCTTTAGGGCCTCAATTTCTTGGATGTCAATGACCGGAGACACTACGTCGCCCGTAATTTGCATGCTATCGGCCATCGAACCCAGCCAGTTTCGCTCCTCCATGTTTGGGGATGCAGGAATCACTTCCGCTATCGGCCTACCGCGTCTGGTTACTCGAAGCGAGACCTTCGTTTTATCAACTTCTTCCAGCAATGCCAGGCACTTTGCCTTAAACTCCGAGATTGCTATCTCCTGGATCGACTTCTTGCCCTTGCCTAGTTTCACGTGCGTTCTCCTATGACCAATTCACTTTACTATGGTCATCTTAAATAGTCAACACATTTGCTGTTGGCTCCCCATTGGGCCGCAAAGCCCTACCCCACCAGCAGGTCGCTCATGCAGCCATTTTACTGGGTTGGTTGCTTCCTCCTCATCTCGCTCTGCCGAAGATTACATCGCCTGCAGCAAGCTGGGCGGCTTCGCAGCAAACAGTATGCAACCACTTTAAGACGCGTAAAAAAAAAGGGCGGAGATCGCTCTCCGCCCTTTCCGTATTCCAAAACCGTTCTGCCCGGAGCCCCGACCAAGTCCCCGATTGGATCGGGGCAGGCGGGGCAAGCCGCCGGGCGCGGGAAAGGTTTAGAAGGCCAGCCGCAAGCCCAGCGACATGATGCGCGATGTTGGTGCCCCCAGCGTGGTTCCCGAGGGGTTCTGCGCCAAGCACTGCGCTGCGCCAAACGTGCCATCGCTCAGATTGCCGTCAACACAATCGAAGCTGGGGTGGTTGAGGAGGTTCTGGGCTGTGGCTCTGAATTCGAGCTTCATCATCTCTGTCAACTTGAAGGTCTTGCCCAAGGCCATGTCCATTTGCACGAACTTCGGCCCATGAAAAACATTTCGACCGAGAGTGCCGAAGCGTTTGTACAAGGCACCGGAGCCCGGATACGCGGGGTTGCCAAAGAGCGTGTTTGCCACGAAACCTGTGATGTTTCCATTCGCATCCAGAATTGGCGTAAGGCCATTGTTGTTCAGGTTACAATCCGCAAGGCTGCCTGATGGCACGTTAGCGGGAGTAGTGCCTAAACCCGAAGGCGTATTCGACCCTGGGAAGCCGCAGCCGATGGGATTGTTATCTATGAAAATCCCGTCGGCCGGACTGCGTCCACTGTAAACCGCGTTTAGGTTTGAACCTAGGAAAACGGGGTGGTCATTCAGGACGTTGTCGAGGTTGTAGTCACCACCAATGTTCTCAGGAATGCCGTTGGCGTCGAGCGCACTTCCAGCAAATCTCCCATTGCCATTGTAGACATCGACGGGATGGCCGGAATACAACTGGAGGAAGCTTGAAAGCGTCCAACCTCCCAAAGCCTGCCCAGCAAATCCCTTCTGTTGTTTCAGGAAGGGCATCTCGTAAATCACATTAAATTTATAGGCGTGTCTATGATCAAAAGCGGCCCGGCCATAAGACAAATCTGGCCTGGTATTCGAAATGTAATAGTATGGCGCGGTAAAGCTGCCAATCGTTGAGCAGCCTGCGAATAGTTCCGAGTTAACATCCAGGAGCTTTGAGTACGTGTAGCCGGTCTGGAATTGCAAGCCATGCCCCATGCGCTTTTGCACTTCGGCCACGAGCGAATTATAGTTGGAACTCACGCTGTTCGAACGATAGTTGAAGCCCGTGTAGAGGGCGTTAGGCCGAATGTTGGAAAAGGATGCATTATAAGCCTGCCCATCGGTGCGATTGTAATTCTCGAGCATCGGCAAATGGCGGCCCATTGATCCTTGGTAGTTCACGCGGAACAGAAAATCACCCATGAATTGCCGTTCCACGCCCAGGAAATAGTTCTGGCCGGAAGAGTCGTGCATGTTTATATCCATAGTGCGGACAGACACGCGCTTCCCAGGGTATGGAATGGGACCGTTCAGACCATTGGGGTTATAAGCCGTGCCGATAGAGTCAGGATTGGAATAGTTGATGGCATCACTGCTTGAGGCATCGAAGTCGATTAGAGCGTAGAAGGGCGGGTTCCAGGCACCATTCGACCAGATGTTATCGAAGATGCGATCATAATAGATGCCGTAGCCGCCACGAACGGCCGTCTTTCCGTTGCCGAAGACATCCCAGGCAAAGCCGATGCGTGGCGCGATGTCTTTATTGTTGGTGTTCCACATCCGGCTTACGGGGGTTACTCGGGCTGCGCCGAGGCATGCCCTATCCGAAGCGACATTGCAGCCAGCCAGGTTGGTGAATTGGGCCAAGATACCGTGATCCTCGCTCGGGGCGCCATAGCGGTCCCAGCGAACCCCGAGGTTCAGCGTCAGGCGCGGACTGAGTTTCCAGTCGTCCTGAACAAATGTGTACCAGTCGTGGTACGTGTAGTGGCGATAAGCGCTGGCCTTTGCGCCTGTGCGAGGATCAATCGACGTTTCCTGAAAGTAGGGATAATCGTTTTCGAAATTAGTATGGGGCTTCTTGCTGGGAGTAATGCCCGCAATCGTGCCGTCCGGTTGTAGCACTCCGTCCGATGCCGGAGTGAAAGTACCGTTAAGTTCCCTGAATTCATAATAGCCCGGCAGACCTAGATCCCAGTTCCTGTAGAGGATGCCAGACTGATTGCCACCGCCGAATTTAAAGGAATGGCGGTCCGCGGTCCACGTCAAATTATCCGTCGCACCCCAACGGTCCTGCACAAACCCCTGAACCAAGCCACCCTCAAAGGGGCCAAAGGAATAGCCCAGGCTACCTTCAGCTCGGTTGTCAATAATGATATGCGGAACCTGCGGAACCGTCTGCGTCCCATTCCCTTCGATGAAGGTGTTGAAGTGACGGTTGTGCGAGACCGTTACCTCGTTCAATAAGCGTGGGTTGAAAATATGGGTTTCATCCAAAGTAAGATTATGGAAATGATTGTTAGTCGTCCCATTGATTGGGCCTGCGGTAGTCAGCCCGCCGCCGCCATACTGATCCACAAACGCTTCCCGAAAGATGTTTGCTGAAAAGCTAAGGCGGTCCGACGAACTGAAACTGTGGTCCACGCGGCCGTAATAAATGTTGTGGGTGTCCGTCTGTGGGTCAAACAAGGACACACACCCTACCTGAAAACCAGCACCGGTGCTAGTTGGCTTATTGGGGCAGGCCGCATCCGAAGACATCGGAGGGTAGGCTGCGAGTACTTGTTTAGCAATCGGCCCGGCATTCGCGGTCGCGGTCAAAGTAGCAAGCGCGGCTTTGGTGGGGACATACCAGTTTGGGCCGGTTGTTGCGTTGAGAGGCGCTCCAGAAACCAATTTGATTCGATCGTACGCGAAGGAGAAAAACGTCTTGTCCTTGCGAATGGGACCAGACACGATACCGCCAAACTGGTTGCGGATATATTTTGGCTTGGGCAGTCCTGATGCGTTGGAAAAGAAATCCGCGGCATTCAGCGAGCGATTGCGGTTGAACTCATAAAGTGCCCCGTGAAATCTATTCGTGCCCGAAACCTGGTTCGCACTGACTACCGCACCCACACCACGCCCGTACTCCGCGGTCATGCTGTTAGTCTTGATGGAAAAATCCTGCACGGACTCCAAGGGCGGATGAATATTGATTGCCCCTTCACTAAAGTTATCATTATCATCTCCGCCGTTCAGCAAATACGAGGTGCCCGATTCGCGCGCACCGCCGGAAGTCGGCGACATATCGAGTCCCGGGCTGACCTGGGGAGCAAGATATGGAAGCGTTGAGAAAACATCGCGGTCCGCCAACGGGGCATTTTCGATGGTTACGCGATCAATTTGGGTTGCGAGGTCCGAAGTGGCCGTCTGCACGAGCGGAGCTTGCTCGGTCACTTCAATCACCTGCTGGGCCTTGGCCAATTCGAGCTGTCGGCTGAACGGAACAGTTTGGCTTGCTTCTACAACGATTCCAGACACCCTGACGGTAGCGAAGTTGCCGGCCTTGATCTCGAGAGTGTAGGTCCCCGGCGGCACGAGGGAGAAGCGGTAACTGCCGTCTCCTCCTGTGGTCGCACTCTGCGAGGCATTCGTACCGACGTTGGTGATCGTCACCGTCGCGTTGGGCACGACGGCGCCGGTGGGATCCGTGATCGTGCCTGTGATGACGCCTTGCACGGTTTGTGACCAAACCGTTCCACCACTCGCGAGAATTAGCAAAGCAGCAGCCAAAATTGCAAAAGTACGCAGTCTCATACTCTCTCCCCTGTCCAAAGCCCTCTCAGCTAAAGCTCAGAGACAAATTTAGATTTTAGTTTTTGCAAAGCCCAAGGTCACTACCACCACCCTGAATCGTCGAAAAACGCCGGGCAATCACCGTTATTTAGCGCAATTCAAGTACTAATCCAATGCAATGTCAAGCGCAAACTCGAGGTCGGAGTAAGGAGAAATTTATATAACTAGCAACTAGCAGAACCGACCGAAAAAGCATTCTACTTCTAAAACTTCCATAACTTGGTCTCGATTTGTAACCAAAATGGCCAATGTGATGCATTCTGGGTACCTGTGTGACGACCAGCGAAAAGCTACCGAGGGGAATGGCAAAGTTTTTAGAATCTCCCCGTCTGGCGTGTACAATGGATTTCCGCGAAAAAACTTATGGCCTTGCAAGAGAAAAGTTGAAGAACCAGGTTGGCACATGCCTCTCCCACCAAAAACAAAACCATGTTGACCCGCAGGTCTCTCCTGAAGGGAACTTTGTTTTCCGGGAGCGCTTTGTTTGCTGATTTTGCCGGCATCGCATGGACGAGTTCACTCCGACCTCGGCAGAAGGATCCCTTTGCAAACGGCAAGCTGCTAGGCTTGCTAGGCACCTTGGATTTCGTAAACGAAAGCCCTGTACCTCTGAGCATTCCTCAAGGTTCCGAACTCGACGGGCGGCTGTATTCGGATCTCTCGACGCTTGAACCACAAGACCCCATTACGCCCACGGGAAAATTCTACATTCGCACGCGCGCTTCCCAGCTCCTTCCCGATCCGGCCTCATGGCAAGTGAAACTCGGCGGCATCGTCGACCGGCCGATGAATTTGGGGATCGAAAGCCTGCGGAAAGCAGCCAAGCCCATGGGCGCACATTTGATGGAGTGCGCGGGAAACGTCCGCCTAGCGCACTTTGGGTTGCTGAGCGTCGGGGATTGGGCTGGAGTCCCGCTTGCGGAAATCTTGGACAAGGCCAAAGCAAAATCGCCTGCGGCCCGCGTTCTTGTCTCCGGTTTCGACCAGTATGCGGAGGTATCCAGAACCTCCGTCCCGGGCGCCAGTTGGGTATTCTCGCGCGAGCAACTCGACAAAGCAGGAGCTTTTCTGGCCACGGAGTTGAACGGCCAGCCACTGACGAAAGATCATGGCGCCCCGGTCCGTCTCGTGGTGCCCGGTTGGTACGGCTGCGCGTGCATCAAATGGGTGAACGAAATTACCCTTGTCGGAGAAGTGGTGGAATCGACGTCCCAAATGCGGGAGTACGCTGCGAGAACTCAGCAGAAAGGCGTGCCCTTGCTGGCAAAGGATTTTCAGCCCGCCGTGATCGAACAAGCGGCCACGCCCATTCGCATCGAGAAATGGAATGTGGCGGGCAAAATCAAATACCGCGTTGTAGGAATCGCCTGGGGAGGCTCGCAACCGGTAAAGATGCTGCAGATCCGTTTCAATCCAGAGGAAAATTACGTGCCGGTGGACAACTTCCATCAAGTTACCAACGATCCTTGGACTTTCTGGACCCACGATTGGTCGCCCAATACGCCGGGAACTTACGCGATTCGTTTGTCAGTGAAGGAGCCAGCGGTTCAAGCCCGCCGATTGGATTCGGGATACTATGTTCGTAGCGTTGAGATTACGGAAATCTGAGAACGATTTGGCTTTTGTGTGCCGCTAAAGCGAACGGCAGATTTGCGGGCAAGGAGAAAGAGTGTATCTGACGAGGTTTTTTGCTGCGGGAATCATTTTACTGACGGGAATCGTAGTATCCGCGCCTGCCGCTCCGCAAACAGGCCATGAGGGGCACCAGGGGGGCGGCCCCGTACCGCGCCAAATTCTGGAACGGCCAGTAGCTCTTCGATCGGGAATTGGTACGTTGCGCGAAAAAGTGGCTACCTCCTCGCCGGAGGCGCAAGCCTTTTACGACCAGGGACTGGCTTACGTTCATTCCTACGTATGGATTGAGGCGATTCGCTCTTTTCACCAAGCTTTGCGGCTGGACCCCAATCTGGCCATGGCGTTTCTAGGGCTGACGGACGCGTATATCGGCTTGCAGGACCCTGCCACGGCGCGCGCTGCTTTTCAGCGGGCGCAAGCGTTGGCGCCGAAAGTCAGCAAGCGCGAGCAAATGTGGATCGCCATTCGCGACCGTGAACTGGATTATCTGGAGAGCAATGGGGATCCGGATAAGTATGTCGCCTACCGGAAATCCATCAGCGATGCGCTGAAGGTCAATCCGAATGATCCATGGCTGTGGATTCAGCGCGGCTTGGCGGACGAAGGTTCACCGGAAACGCACGGCCAGGTGGGCGGGGTGGACACGATCGCGTTCTACCGAACCGCCCTCGCGCTGGCCCCGGAGAATTTTGCCGCGCATCATTATTACGCCCATACTTTGGAAAACCTCGGCCGGGCCAGGGAAGCCCTTGACGAAGCAGCGATTTATGTGCGCATGGCTCCGGCGATTCCCCATGCGCACCACATGCACGGCCACGAACTGATGCGCCTGGGGCGCACCGAGGAAGCCATCGCGGAATTTCTCAAAACCAAATCACTCGAAGAAGAATACTACCGCACGGAGAACATTCCGGCCCGCTACGATTGGCACCACGCCCACAATCTGCAATTGCTTGCCTTGAGCTACCAATCGTTGGGGCAAATGAAAGCGGCGGAAAGCGGCTTTCGCGACGCTTTTGCGGTTCCCGCCTATACGGACTTTCTCGAATTTAATCGCAAGGCCTGGCCGGAATTTCTCGTGGCGCGGGGCCGCTACGAAGAGGCTCTCCACGCCGTACAAGAATTGGCGAAAAGCGAATGGCCCTTGTCGCGGCTCGCCGGCCACACGCTTGCGGGCCAGGCGCTTCTGGCGATGGATAAGCCCAGCGAAGCGCAGGAAGAATTGACCCTCGCCGAGCAGGAAACGGAACGCCTCCCCGTGAATCTCGTGGCAAGCTCGCCGTTCCCAAGCATCCTGCGCGCCGAATTGTTGCTCCGCGCCAAGAAAGCCGAAGAAGGCGAGGCTTTGTTGCAGGACATCGTCAAAATGATTCTAGCCCGGCCTGGCCCGGATGCCTGGAGCGCCGCCCGCTTTGAGCTGGAATCCATCGCCAAAACCGCCCGCCAGAGCGGCGATTGGAATTTGTCGGAATCCATCGCGCGAGACATGATCCAGCATGACCCCACTTACGCCGGCGGATACTTTGCCCTCGGCCTCGCTGCCGAGCACGCGGGCCATTCCGCGCAAGCACGCGAGCAATTTGCGGCTGCCGAGAAGTTCTGGAGCAAGGCCGACAAGGATTTGCCTGAACTTCGGCACATTCAAGAAGGAGTTTCCGCGCGCCGCTGACCCAGGTTGGCTCTTTCCCCCTTGTTCTTCGTAAGCTACGATGCGTGCGATGACGACCATGGTCCGAGGCTTGTTTTCTTCCAGTGTCTGGCGCACAACTTGGATTGCTTCGCTGGTTTTCTTCTGCGTTGCGACTGTTGCAGGCGAAGTCAGGGTCCGCTATCTTCGGTTCGAAGACGTTCAGGAAACTCTCCGGCTCAACGCCGATTCCGGCCTTCCCGGCTAACTGCGTGACTTTGAACGGCAGCGCTTCCTGCGTGCAGTCGCCGGGTAGCCCTGTTGCCGTGCAGTGGACGCAACTCAGTGGACCCGCGGGCCGTTACGTTTTCCAGTCCGACCCAGCCTGTGACCCAAGCGTGCTTTCCGTCGGCCGGTACTTACGTCGTGCAATTAATGGCAACCGTAATCGCAACAGGGCTGTCCTCGTCCGCGCAAGCGACGATCACTGTCGTTCTGCCTCCTCCGCCTGTGGCGAATGCGGGTGCGAACCAGGCTGCGTCAACAGCACGGTGCAGTTGGACGGAACCGCTTCGTTCGACCCCGAGACCGGAACCTATTACGTTTCTTCCGTCACGCTTCCATACGCGGCCAAGCTGTTGAAGTCGTCGGTACCCAGTGTCGACTACCTCCGAGAGATGACTCCTGTTGAGACAATGCAGGGCGTGCCGCTCTGGAAGCCACACTACGGGCGTATCACCCCTATCGATCTGAACACGGGCGAGCATCGGTGGATGACATGACGCCGACAGGTGATCTGGCCCAGAGCACCCTGTGTTGAAACAACTCGGCCTTCACTCCCTCGGACGGCCCGCACGCGGTCACCTCTTGCTGACGAAGACGCTGCTCATCGTCGGGCAAGAGGGCGGCACGCATCGCGCGGGAGGCGATCCCGAGAAGGTGCCGGATTTCGAGATTGGCGGCCCCAAACTATGCGCCTATGACAAGGCGACTGGAAAGCTTGTTGGCGAAGTGGCGCTGCCGCGCAACGCGACGGGGGCACCAAAGAACAAGAACACTCCTATGGCAGTCATTGGCTACGAAGACTCGGTTCGCTTGGTGTCCTTAAAGGGATGATAGCTCGTCATCGGCAACCATTGACATGGTGAACGGGACAGCGATCTGCGATACCACTTACCTGCCGGAGGAACGCGTCTGCCGAGACTGGCAGTATTCTATTGGCTGTCCACCGTAGTCTCAAATCGCTTTTTCAAAACCAGAACTGAGGAAGGGATAGCAACTGCCGAAGCAGGCGAAATTTGCCGCGCTCCGTAGCCCACGCTAAGATGTCCAACTCACAAGCAGCCATCATGTCCGACCTCGCCACAATAGCCACGTATTCAGTTTTCATTGCCAGTTACGTCGTATTCGCTCTCGGAGAATTTCCAGGAATGAGGATTGATCGACCGGGTGCTGCCATCATCGGCGCAGTTCTGATGTTCACTACGGGCTCCGTGCTTGCAAACAACGCGCTGTATCTCATCCACTTCGGAACTGTTGTGTTGCTCTTTTCCATGATACTTGTCGTGGCTCATCTCCATCTGGCGGGTTTCTTTGATTGGGTGACCGATCTGGTCGTTACCTGGCTGAAGCCCCATCACTTACTCCCACAGTGATTTTTCTCAGGCCAGCAAGAAGGATCGCCGAGAGATACGTGCAGAACTCCGTTTGCTTCGCATCTGCGTGCATTGCTGCGCTCCCTAGCGCGCGTCCCACGTTTCGCTTTGCACGCGAGAGCAAGGGCATCACCACGAGCGAGACACAAGCGAGCACGATGCCAGCAACGCTCCGCTCGGGGGCTCGCTTGGACCACAAGTCACTCACGGATTCATAAGCGATATACGCGGCGAGCGCCAAGAAGCAGGCTCCGACCGCGCTCAGCGCACGCTTCTCATTGCGTTCACGCTCGTGCACGTCCGCACCAACGGACATCCTCCACAGCAGCACCGATCCTGACGTGACTTCAATGAAACTGTCCAAGCCAAAGCCGACAAGCGAAATGCTTCCTGCAATCAGGCCAGCGATCACTGCAACCAAACCCTCGACGCCGTTCCAAAAAATAGTGAAGCACTCAAGACGTCGTCCCCGACTAACGACGGCCGCTCGATCGAGAACTGTGCTTTCGCCCATACCTGAGTCTACCCGCTGCGCGACTCTAGATTGCAATCCTTCGGTCACGAACCGAATGCTCTAGGCGACGACGGATATTATTGCCGAGGAAAAGAGCTTCGAACCGCCGAGGGCTTTCGAGCCTAACGGTTTCGCAGACCGTTGCACTCGCATTGGGATAAATTGGGATAATTGGGATAAACGGCCTAGTGCGCGGACCGGTCTGAAGACGAAGCGTAAGCGCCACAAAAGATTTGACTTAGCGATGGCGGAGAGGGGGGGATTCGAACCCCCGGTAGAGGTTTTGGCCCCTACAACGGTTTAGCAAACCGCCGCATTCAGCCACTCTGCCACCTCTCCGCGGTTTGCTTTCAACAACAGCTTAGCACAGTTCTCTGAATTGGCTTGGCATGCTTTTGGTGCACTTTAACCGCGAACACGTGGGTGTTGCTGAGAATGCAGATGGCATAAGTCCTTCAAAATCAATCCGAATTCTGATGGGAATTCGCTGCAGCGGTTGGGAAAACCGCCGCCGGGGCTGGCAGATAGATTTTTTGGATACCCGACGTGCTGCTTCACAAGTTGGACCTACAACGGGCT
>QHYJ01000317.1 GCA_003223255.1 Acidobacteriota bacterium
AAATGCAGGATTACACCACAGCCGAAATGCTGTTGTCCTCCGTAGCGCAAAGTTATTCCGATCAGACCGATCTACGCTACCGGCTGGCCCTTGTGAAATTCCATGCGCAGCGGTTTGAGGAGAGCAGGCAAATCCTTCAGGAGCTCCTAAAAGATGGTCACAAGTCGAGTGACGTAAATCGTTTGCTCGCATCGTGCCTTCGGGCATTGAACCGCCGCGAGGAAGCAATCCATGCGCTTCAAGAGGCCATCCAGCTTGATCCTGGCAACGAGGCGAGCTATCTAGATTTAGCAAGCATCCTTCTCGCTGAAAAGCGGGTTTCTCCGGCTATGGAGCTTGTACAGCGGATGGCTAAAGCGTTTCCGGATTCGTCCCGTGTGTTCCTCTCAAAAGGATCGGCTGAACTTGGTGCCGGTGACTTCACGGATGCTGTCAGATCTTTCACTCGCGCCTCTCAGCTCGAACCGACCAGTCCGGACGCCGCGATTGGCCTTGCAAGAGCGCAGGCCAACGCAGGGATGACGGAGCAAGCGAAGGCAATTCTTTATGGTGCCATCGGACGGTTTCCTGAAAAAGCCCGCTTTGAGCTTGAACTGGGCCAGTTGTTGCTGAAAGACGCTGAAACTGGTGACAAAAGTGCCGAAGTCAAAGCCGAAAAACTCTTCCATTCTGCGCTAGCGCGCGATAACAAGCTTGCTGAGGCACATTACGAGCTCGGAGAACTCGCCCTCCGTCGCGGCGAAGCGTCCAGAGCGCTTATACACCTGGAACTGGCTGCAAAACTAGCTCCATCAGATGCGAGGACGCATTTTGCATTATCACGTGCTTACCGGCAGTTGGGGCGAGAACAGGAGGCAGCGAAGGAATCGAGTCTTTTCGGCAAATTGAAAGAATAGGAATTGCGTGGTTAGGCCGCCGCTTCGTTCATCGTACAATCCAACCGATAAGAAGTGTCATCGAGCTCTGCGTCAACTTTTTTTCATTTCTCTTGGGGGATTCTTTTCGGTTACTTCGCTGGCTCTTTTCCAGCATGCGCCGTCGTCGCGCACGGAAATTTTCACCGACGCGACAGAACAAGCTGGTATTGTATGGCGCCATTTCAGCGGGGAATCGTCAGACCGTTTCTTGATTGAAGCCATGGGCGGTGGTGTTGCATTCATGGATTTCGACGGCGACGGTCTACAGGACCTATTTTTTGTGAATGGCGGCGAGACGCCGCGGGGCAAAAGTGACGTTCCCGTGCGCAATGCGCTCTACCACAATCTCAGCAATGGAAAATTTGAAGACGTCGCGGTTAAGGCTGGAGTTGATCGCCTGGAGTTTTACGGAATGGGGGTTGCTGTGGGAGATTTTGACAACGACGGATTCCCTGACCTGTATGTAACGGGATTTCCTTCAAGCGCGCTCTTCCATAACAATGGCGATGGAACTTTCACAGATATTACACACCATGCAGGAGTCAAGAATGCTGGGAGGTGGGCGGCAGGTGCAGCATGGTTTGATTTTGACCGAGACGGCTATTTGGATCTCGTCATAGCGAACTATGCGCGCTTTTCATTCGACGAGATCAAAAAGTGCGAACTCAACGGAGTGCGCACTTACTGTGAACAGAAGGCTTATCCGGGTATGCCACTTACGCTTTATCACAACAACGGCGATGGCACGTTCACCGATGTGAGCGAGAAAAGCGGATTGGCAAAACTGGTCGGGCGCGCTCTCGGCCTAGTAACCGTCGACGTGAATGACGATGGCTGGCCCGATCTCTTTGTTGCGCGTGATGCGTCGCCGAATCTGCTTCTCCTCAACAAACGGGATGGCACGTTTGAAGACTCCGCGATCGATGCCGACGTTGCCTACGACCTCCGCGGTGTGGCGAAGGCGGGTATGGGAGTTGACGCTGGGGATGTCAATGGAGATGGTAAGCCAGACTTCGTAGTTACGAATTTTAACGACGAATACCATTCGCTGTTCGTCAGCACCTCTTCCCTCTTGTATATTGACCAGACCGTGAGATCACGATTGGCGGCATATACAAAATCCTATGTGGGTTGGGGCGCGCACTTCATCGATTATGACAATGACGGAAACCTGGATTTGTTGATCGTCAATGGGCACATCAACCGGGTAGTTGAGACGACGCGCGTGGATGTGAAGTACCAAGAGCCTCCGCTGCTCCTCCACCACGACGGGAAGGGTGTTTTCCGAAACATGCGGGAGGAAGCTGGTTCGGCATTCCAGTCCGCTTATCGTGCCCGCGGACTCGCGATCGGGGACTTCGATAACGACGGCGGTGTTGACGCTGTTTTTACTCGACTCGATGGCAGGCCTGTCCTTCTGCACAATAACGTGGGACAGAACGACTCCTGGCTGGGCTTGCAGCTACAGGGAACCAAAAGCAACCGGGATGCGATCGGAGCAAAGATCACGGTCGAGACTGGAAAGCGAAAACTAGTGCGTTGGATCACCGGGGGTGCGAGCTATCTCTCCTCGCACGACAAGCGCGTGGTCATAGGCGTAGGCGATGATTGCTCGGTGGCTGTGAACGCCGAAATCCGCTGGCCCAGCGGAACGATACAGCAGCTCTCGCGGCTTGAACTGAAGCGATATCATAAGGTCGTCGAACCTACTGTGAATGAGCCGGCCGGGAGAAAGCGCAAATAGCTTTCGATTCTCAATCAGAAGCGGGAAGGACCGAATCGTCGAGTGAGATGGAGACGTGTGGAGGTTGTTACCGGGGAGCGTCGCTAGCGAACAACATCTGCCGGATCCCTGCAGTGTCGTCGTCCGACTCCGGGTTTTGCTCACGGATTCGCCGGAAGATGTCCGATTCCACCATAGCCTCGTTTGCCCGCCCTAGTTTTCTGTAAGCGATCATTAAAGAATAATGAGCCTCGGCCAGGTTTGGCTTCAATCGGATCGCTTCTTTCAGTTGCTCGGTGGCTTTCACCGGCTCTTCCTCTTCCAGAGCAATCTTCCCTGCCAGAGCATGAGCCGAGGCGTCATTAGGATCGAGCCGTAGGGCC
>QHYJ01000074.1 GCA_003223255.1 Acidobacteriota bacterium
CGAGATATTTCGCCAACCGTTCGAATGCATCACGGAATTGCAGCGTCACTCAGCCGCCGTTATCGCGCGTCCGGGCGAGGCTGGACGGTTATGCTTCATCTCTAGCAGTCTTGCCGGATGCAGTCTCGTTCGGATAGTTGAAGAAGAGCTGATTGCCGTCGGGATCATCGACCACCACGAGCCGGTAACCCCACGAACCCTCCTTGACCGGAACGCCCTTGGCCTCGAGTTCCGCGCGCAGCGCATCCAGAGCGGCGATCGCAGCCTCTCGCGTTTCCGGCTCGACGTTCAGGGAAATGAACATCAGCCCGTTGCCAATCTTCTCCGGCCACGTGTCGGCCAGGATAAGCGCGCAGCCCTGCCGGTCGACCTGTGCGACATACGCCCTGCCGTCCTCGTCGTAGCGCCAGGGGCTCGTGAAGCCGAGCCGATTAACGTAAAAGCGGAGCGAGGCCTCAACGTCCGTCACGTGTAGGACGGGGCGTGCGAACCAGTCTGTCATAGGCGAGGTATCCTCGAATGAAGGCCACTTTTTCCAACATCAGGTCCAAAAACGAGGTGTCACAGTTCTGACTTTGGCAGCGTTTTGAACGGCGCTCAGCCAGTCTCCGGCAGCCGCGCTAATTCGGCTCCAAGAAGTGGCAACCCTTCCATAATCCGGTAAGGGAAGGGTTGCCGATTATTACCCGGAACGCCGATTCTGCTCGCCCACGAATCCCTACTGAACGATATGGATGCTCGACTCGCTACTTCTCGAGAAACTGATTAAGCAACCGCAGCACACCTTGCCATCCACTCTCATAGTCTTTGCGCGAGATGGGCTCCTGCATCAGATCGCTATGTGTCACGCGGACTCGCGTCCCTTTCGCAGTGGGAGTTAGGTCCCACCGAACTGTCGTCGGATGCGCCGGATGCTCGTGCCAATTTGCGACCCAGCTCCACACGAGCAGCCTCGGCGGAACGTATTCCAAGACCTCGCCATGGGCTTCAAACTCCTGCGCGCCGTTATACCGGAGCTGCTCTCCCACCGCACCGTGGCTGGCGCCTGCAGCTGGCTTGCATTGGAACCGCCAACGTCCCCCCGGTCTTGCATCCATCTCGAACACCGATAGTTCTACGGAAGGCTCCTTGCCCCACCATGCGAACAGCTGCTTTGCGTCGGTGAGGGCCTGGAACACGCGCTCAGGCGGCGCCGCGATTTCGACTTCAACAACAACCACCTCGTCCTGCTCCAACAAAGCCTTCGAACTTTTCATGGCCGTTCTCCTGTGACTTCGTCCGCTGCATTTCGGACAGAACTGTGTCTTCTTTTCCGTTCTCAACAAACGTCCATTCTTCCGTGTGATGGTCGGGGCTGAGGATGTGAATCACTAATCGCCGCATGTGCCCGGCGTTCGGCGACGAAAGATTCGTTGCATCGACGAAATCAAAAGTGATCGTCTTTCCGTCCGGCGAGAGGATTCCCTTCATTCGCGGCTGATTGCCCGCTGAGCAATAATGCGTGAGCAGCAAACGATCGCCATCGACATGGAACATTGTGATCATGTCCTCTTTCTGGCTTGGTTCCATAAATTCGCTCAGCACCGCCGACCCACCATTTATGGCGCGGAACGTGACCTCGACTTGATGCCCCAAGGTGTCTTTTCCTCGCCACTCGCCCGTCAGGCCCTTCAAAGCATCGAACGATTGTTGTGCGACTGACTGCGCCAGCCCAGCCGACGTGCAAAGTAGCAACGCAAACAACGTGACCATCGATGTCGCTTTCATTGGGGTATCTCCTTGTCTCATTTTGCTTTTTTTCGAACGGGTCCCACCTTCTCAATCTCAACGTGGCCAGATTCGACGAACGTCTTTAGGTCTGCTAGCTTCGTGCTCCAAAAGACGCGGTATTGCTGCAACCACTGATCCACAGCCTTGAGCGGCTTGGGATTAAGGTGATAGAAGCGATGGCGCCCGCTGCGGTGTTCGCGAACGAGGTTCGCGCGCCGCAGTAAGCGAAGGTGCTTGGAAATGGCGGGCCGCGAAGTTGGAAACGACCGCGCAATTTGCCCGGCAGGCAGGCTCTCGCTCCGCAGCAAATCAAGTACGGCACGGCGGGTCGGATCTGCCAGGGCGTGGAAAACGCCTTCGGCCGCATGCGTAACCGACCGGTGTCGCATAATGCGTAACCATACGGCTACATAAGTATGCTTGTCAAGACAAAAGTCTGCGGCAATTTACGGGAGTATGACGGGGAAACCGGAACTGATTCCAAGAAAACTTTGTCGCGCCGATTACTTCTTACTTGCCGATCGATCCACTCAGAACGCGGTCTTTGCTCCCAAACCGTTTGTGGGAATCCCGGAATATACATGCGCATTATGCCAACAAGACGAATTCGTCGCAGCAGTGGTACATTTGCCTCATAGCAGACGGCAGGTGTGCCCCTGAACGACAATCGCTAGACCGCCCTCCGGTCACCATATTCAGCTCCGTCCCCAATACGCCGTGGTTCGGTCCCTTGACAAGAAAGCGCATACGGCTTCATTATACAAAGTACTTTGTATTGCCGGAAACGCCCGAGGTTCTAATGCACACCTCATCCGTTAGCAAGCCGCGCTCACTGGCCCGTCGGATATTCAGGGCTATTGCAGCATTGGCAATGGTGGGTGTTCTCGGGATTGCGGTGTCGTTGGAGTTGCTCTGGCTGGAGCGCAGGAGCGAGATCACGCTCCCGACACCCACGGGATCATTTGCAGTCGGCCGCGGGATATATGACTGGACCGACGACAAGACATTGGACACGCTAGCGCCCGGGCCAGGAAGCAAACGCGAACTCCTCGTGTGGATCTGGTATCCGGCGGCGGCTGGGCAACCAGCTACGATCGACGACTACTTGCCCGCTCAAGTGCGAGCGCCGGCCCTTCCGGCCAGCGGGCCGCTGGTCTTCAGAGTTCTGTCTCGGGTCTTCGGACTTCTGACGCGGGATCTATCGAGGGTCCATGGGCACAGTTTTCGTAACGTCGACGTGTCACCGCAGCAGCGATCGTACCCTGTGGTGATCATGCGGGCGGGGGCCTCTCTCGAAGTCTGGAATTATTCGACACTTGCCGAGGATCTGGCCAGTCACGGTTACGTTGTCGTGGGCCTCGACGCCCCGTATCGCACGGGAGTCGTCGTTTTCCCTGACGGCCGGGTAATGAGAAGGACCTCAGAGAACAACCCGGAACTCTTCTCGGGAGAAGAACTGACCGTTCTCGCCACCAAGCTATTGGCCGCGTGGACCGGCGACATCACGTTCGTACTCGATCGATTAGAGCGGCTGAACACCTTGGACCCGTCCGGCAAGTTCACGGGGCGGCTCGACATGAGGCGGGTGGGAGTATTTGGTCATTCCTTTGGCGGGGCGCAAGCCGCACAATTCTGCTCCCAGGATTCCAGGTGCAAGGCAGGCATCGATGTGGACGGTTCTCTGCACGGCAGCGTCATTCAGGCAGGCATCCACAAACCGTTCCTGTTCCTCGGGAGCGAACGCGGCGATTTTTCGTCCGACGCGGAGGTCCGTCAGATCCAGGCCGACATCCAATCGGTTTATGATCGTCTGCCGGCGGATGGAAGGCTACGCATCTCGATCCGTGGCGCGAACCATTTCACCTTCACCGATGACGGAGCCCTGTTGAAGAGCCATGTCATTCGGGGGGTGCTCCGAGTGTTCGGTAAGCTCGGTATCGACGGCCGTCGCCAACTTGCTGTGACGGCGTATTGCGTGCACAGCTTTTTCGACGCGTACCTCAAGGGCGCAAATGTTTTGCCGCCTAAGATCGCATCTCCGCTTTACCCCGAGATCCAAGTTCTCGAATGAAGCGCTTCTCGTTGGCGATTGTGCTCGGATCACGGGCTAACCGTGGGCTAACCGGAAGTTATCAACTTATTTTTTGAATTATAATAGTAGTTACAAACGCGCTGCTGGTCAGAAGATAGGGCACGGGATCACGCTTTTCGCCGCGGCACAGGAGGCCGCTTCCGATGGCGAAGAGCAAACGCAAACGAGTTCCGAAGACGGTCCTCAAACTACCTGATCTAGAACAATCGAAATCCGCGGTCTTGAACAGCCTCACGTCGGCGAGTTCAAAACGCTCGTACGATCACGCCATTCGTGACTGGTACTGTTCGGAGCCCAGGCTAGCCTTCAACAGGACCGTTGTCACACGCTACCGAATCGCACTCGAACAGCACCCGTACGCGCCGTCGACGATTAACCTGAGATTGGCGGCGATACGCCGGCTGGCGTATGAAGCGTCCGATTGCGGGCTTTCTAGCCCGGATCTCGCGGCAGGCATTCGGCGTGTGAGGGCGTCCGGCGGCTGGGAGTGCGTGTCGGGAATTGGCTGACGGCGGAGGAGAGCAAGAAGTTACTTGGCGCTGAAAATGCTGACTCCCTTCGCAGTCGACGAAATCGTGCTTTGCTCTCGCTCCTCATCGGCTGCGGCCTCCGGAGAGCTGAGGTTACAACCTTACGGTTAGAGGATCTCCAGCTTCGGGAAGGCCATTGGGTCATCGCTGACCTGAGAGGAAAAGGTGGCCACATCCGGACGATCCCCGTTCCGCAGTGGGTGAAGGAGGCGGTCGACAGCTGGACTCTTGGTGCCGGCATCACCGCAGGTCCGTTGCCGCGGTCTATCAACAAAGCAGGCAGAATTTGGGGACACGGCTTTACACCCAAGGTGATCTGGGCAATTGTGAAAGGTAACGCGAAATGCTGTGGTCTGCCATCGGTGGCACCGCACGATTTGAGAAGGACCTGTGCACGATTGTGTCATCAGTCAGGGGGTGAACTAGATCAGATTCAGTTCCTGCTCGGCCGCGTTTCAATTCAGACGACGGAGCGATACCTCGGGTGCAAGCAGCGTTTTCGCGATGCGGTTAACGATCACATCGGCCTGGAGCCGGATGCGCCCTCGTAAACCGCGTTGCGGGGGAATCCTAATCGCTGGCCGACTTATCATTACTGATCCGGACTGCCATCCGGATTGCCGACAAATCAGGGCCTTATTGCCGACGCGAGTCTGGCGGGACCAGGTTGTTCGCGCGATAGTACACAACAAGTTGGCCATAGTGCTCGCCGCTGTGCTCGATGGCGAAAGTCCAGATGGAGGAGTTGTGGGCCAGTCGGTTCCCGAAAAATTTCGATGTTTTGTCCAGCCCCGCGTCGCCCTGATGTTGAATCACTTGCGCTCCGTCCGCCACGGCCTCCTGCACGAACTTCACCACGTCGGCCTTGGTCCTAAAAACGTCACGCGAAGGATTGTCGCCCTCGCCGAAGTCGGGCCCGAGGTTTGATCCGGAAACCCTGCGTATCAGGACGAAATCCAGTGCGGCTGCGTGGAGAAGATTCTGGGCAAAAGTGCGCTCGTCCTTCTGCACTTTGAAATCGTATTTGTCTTCAGGAAAATCCTGGGCCATGGCGATGAGTTTATTCCCGATGTCGTTCCATCTGTCCAACATCTCATCGGATCGAGAGCGCGAAGGACTTGGAGATTGATTCTGCGTTTGCGCCTGACTGTGAAGACTCATTGCGGCGGCAGCCACTAGAGTGAGCACAACCATCGCGAACGAAGAGTGCTTCATCGTAGATTTCTCCTTTGGATCGAGTGGTAGGTTCTTTCCCGAGTAGAGCGTGCGCTTCAATGCGACCCAAGGTCATTCCGGACTTGGCCGTCCTTCATCACGACTCGAACTCGCTCGAGCTCGGTAATATCGGCGATCGGATCTCCGGCAACGGCAACGAGATCAGCAAATTTCCCGGGCTCGACCGAGCCGATGCGGTCCTGCCAGCCCAGCATTTCCGCTGCAC
>QHYJ01000318.1 GCA_003223255.1 Acidobacteriota bacterium
ATTCAACAGCGAATGTGTCGCGGCAATTTATCGTGCGGAATTGCCGCGATACGTTCTGTCATCGATCATCTGAATCCGTATTTTCTTGAACGCTCGCCGAATGCGGTTCCTGCCCGGTGAGCTTCTTCCCTGCGAAGCGTTGCATTTTGTGCCGAAGGTATTCGATGTAATTGTCGGGAACAGGATTGTGAAGGAGTTCTTCGATGACTGGTCCGAAGTAAGCCAGGGAATGAATCGGGGACAAGGCCGCGGCGTCTGGTGGTCGCAGGAGTCTACGCAAAGAACCCAATAAGAAGGCGGTTTCGATCAGCGTCAGAGGAAGTCTGCGTTGTTGCAGCTGGTAGGCGTAGAGGCGGTCCCGCGAGCTTGGCAGCGTGGGCGTTTCCGGGAGCTGCTGATAGAGACCCAGGACGGTGCGCACATACTGTTCGGCGTCATTATCCAGGAGTTTCATGTTTTCTTCCTCCGTGCGGTGGCCTCCTGTTGGCTTTCTCGCATTCGATAACTTTCGCCCTCCAGGCGCGTCACCTCGGCGTGATGCAACAGGCGGTCCAGCAGCGTGGCGATGCAGGTGGCATTGGGAAAGACTTGGTTCCATTCTTTAAATGCCCGGTTGGTGGTCACAATCACAGACCTACATTCGTAACGGCGATTGATCACTTCATAGAGGATGTCCGCAGCCTTATCGTCGAACGACAGGTAGGCCATCTCATCGATACACAAGAGATCGACTCGGCCGTAGCCCCGCAGCTTGCGCCGGCGACCTTCGAACATTTCATGGCGCAGATCTTCCACGATAGCGGCAGCGGAGCGAAACAAAACCGAGCAGCCGGCTAACACGGCGAGGTGACAGATATTTTTCGCGATCATGGTTTTGCCCAAGCCGTTCTGGCCGACCAACACGAAGTTGCGCGCTTCGCGGATGAAGTCGAGAGTGAGGGCACGTTCGATGACCTCGCGTTCGATCTTGGTGGGCCAATCCCATTCGAAATCGGCCATGGGCTTGAATTTCTTGATGCCCGACACCCGTAGTCGTCGCTCCAGACTACGGCGGGAGTGTTCCTGAGTTTCTTCCTGAGCGATTTGCTCCAGCAGCATGCGCGGAGACCAGCGGGCTTTGATGGCCCGGGCGAGAAAGTCGTCCAGGTTGGCGGAAATGGTTTTTAGGCCGACCTGTTGGAGCTGTGCGGGCAGATCATTCGTCGGGTTCATCGTCTTGGTCAGTGAGTTCATCGTAGGACTCCAGATCGTGAGGGATGACATCGAGAGATTCGAGTTCCGGGTGCCGGCTGAGATCCACCGGGATAGGAGCGGTGTTTTGCCGGGAACGCTGTCGTCGGCTCAAGATGAACGCCACCGAAGAAGCGCGTGGCGTGCTGCGCTCGAGGGCTTCGTGGATGGCGCTGCGCAACTCTGCAGCCCCGTAGGTATCCAGGAGTTTGAGGAGCTGCGCGGTCTGACTACCCGCCGATTCTCCCCGGGCGAAGGCGGCGTCGAGCAGGGCCTCGCTTTCCGGCGCCGCTTGGGCCAGGCGACCACCAGGGGTCGATCCGAAAGCCTTGCGTTTTTCCTCCAGCAGCGCTTGCTGGTGAGCGGGATCGAGCACCAACTGGTGTCGGTCATAAGAACGGAGATGTTGCGCAATCTCCTTATCGCCGTCCAGGATGCGCACCCTCGATTCCGAAGCAACCAGGGTCAGCGGGTATCCGGGGGGCCTCGGGGGGATAGAGTAGTCGTTCAGGTCAAAGCGTAAGTAGATGGTCTTGCCCACGTGGGTGGGGAGAACCAGGTCGGTCTCGAACGGATGTACGGGTAAAGGAAGCAGGCGTGGCTGTTCTTCGAGGAAAGCTTGCTGCACGGTGCGAGAATCATCGTCCGGCCAAGGACGTTGATGAGCGACTTGGTCACGCCAGAGAAGGGCTTGGCGGTTCAACTCTTCCAGAGTGGTGAACGTTCTGCCGGCCCAGAACGACTCGCGTACATAGAGAACCGCTCGTTCCACGCGTCCTTTTTGATTTCCTGCCCGTACCTGGCAGGGACGAGGGGCGAAGTGATAATGCGCGCACAAGTCCAACAGTCGAGGATGAAAGTGAATCTGGTCGCCGCGCCGTTCCAGCACAGCACTGCGGAGGTTGTCGTAGAGAAGGATTCGTGGTTGGCCCGACCAGGCTTGAAACGCGTGGACATGGCCACGCAGAAAGTTTTCCATACTTTGATCGAAGAAGAATTCCAGATACAGAGCCCGCGAGTAGGAAAGGGTGATCAGAAAGCAAGACAGACGCCGACGGGCCCGTCCAACGGGGACTTCACCAAAGTGTGCCCAATCGACTTGCCCCTGCTCTCCCGGAAAGCAGCGGAGTCGCAAGAAAGACTCCGCGCGAACGGGCCGCAGACGAGCTACCACACGCCGCAACTGCACCACGCTTCCGGTGTAACCGCGCTCCCGGATCATCTGGTAGATGCGCGTGGCGCACAGCCGAGGATACTGCTGTAAAGTCTGGCGAATGAACTCTACGTAGGGGTCCGTCAGCAAGGGGCGGAGAGCCTTGGCACGGTTGAACTGTTCGGTCTCCAGCGCATGGCGGACGGCGTCCGGGTGCACACCGAGTTGCTGCGCGATGGTGCCGACTCTCCAGTGTTCGGCGTAGAACCAGTGACGGATCTGTACCCGCAGCTCGTCGCTAAGCATGTTTACCTCCGGAAAGAGCGGGGGAACGGTTCCACAAAACGTCCCAGGCGGCCGCAAAGGGCACAGCGAAGCCATCCGTTGTGCCGCGGCAGGGCGCCATTCCCTTTGGCGTGCGGATTCCGGACCGCAATCGCAAGCCGCGGTGGGATTCTGCTCTTGGAGGAAAGTCCCTGGGAAGATACATCCGTCACGCGAGCTCGCAGGTGGCGCCGCCGATACTCGCGCTGGCGATCGCGATGGTCCTGACGCCCTTCCGGACTCTGCTGGTAGCGGCGGTTAGCCAAGCGGTGTTGTTGTCGGCGCGTTTGCAGCCGACAAAGGTGACTGCAATAGTGCTGTCCTCGGTCACACTGGCGACAGATCCAGAAAACCTGATTGCAGCCGCTTGCCCGGCAAACTCGTTGACGGAGAACAACTTCGATGTGGGCCGCCATCCTCGCCCCAAGGTGGGACTGGACAATGGCGACCGATCATGGCAGCTTGAGACACGGTTGATGTCTGGCTACCTGATGAAGGTCTGCCACACAGGGAACTCGACTGCTCTAACGGTCGGGTTCCCATTTCCCACCGGCGGTGATCAAACTACCAAATGAGTGAGGAGGACGGATATGCGCCTGCGGCGCAGATGCTGATATGTTTTATATTTCCGGCGAGCGTTCAAGAAAATACGGATTCAGATGATCGATGACACACACCGAGTTGCTGCGCGATGGTGCCGACTCTCCAGTGTTCGGCGTAGAACCAGTGACGGATCTGTACCCGCAGCTCGTCGCTAAGCATGTTTACCTCCGGAAAGAGCGGGGGAACGGTTCCACAAAACGTCCCAGGCGGCCGCAAAGGGCACAGCGGAATTGTTCTGTCAACCTTGTCAAGGTTCAGATGTCGTTCCGATAGGCCGCTCCATAAAATCAATCACCTCAGTTCACGCCACGCCCGATCGGTTTTGGGGCGACCTGCACTGTGCCTTGCTTTCCAGGGGGGCACGTTGAAGATTTGCGTTTGGATATGCTCTATCGAGCCCCATTTGGAGCTCTTTTTGCATTTAGAAAGGAATCAGGAGCAGACTTCCGTCGGTGGAGATGGCGCACGTAACGATCTCCGTTAGGAACTTCACGTCATTCTCCGCTTCGAAGCGTTCTATCAAGCGAAGCATCGGCTGTTCCGTGCCACGTGTCGGATTGTTTCAAGATGTAGCAAGCTGGGGACGAGATGCGGGCTGCGGTGAGGTGCTCGGCCAGCCGGTCGGAAGCTTTCCGGCTTCCGTCGGTGTCCATCTCTGGATCATAAATTGGATAGTCGGTCCGCTCCAAGTCGCCCATGAGTTTGTCGGCCAACCTCGTGGGAGAGAGTTCTCCTGGAAATATGGCATCGACGAGACCTCGTTGAGAGAATAGCCGCGCGCGCGTTTGTTGCTCGGCGCTGGGACCCGGTCGCGGAATCACCAGCCCCTTCTTGCGCAGCCGCACGAGTTGATACAGAGAGTTGTAGCCCCCCATCGTGACCACTAAATCCGCCGCATTCATGTAGTTCAAATGGTCGTCCACGTGGACTAACACGCGAGCCTTTAGCCCTCTGGCCAATTCGCGGAGGTGTTCGCGCTGACCGCTCTCCATCAAGGGGCCCGTGATGAAGATGGCTTCCAACTCGGAGTTCGCTCCCAGCAGTTTGAAAGCCTTCATGCACTCCAGCATCATCGGAAAAGCGTCTGCTCCCCCGCCTCCGGTTACGACCAGCAATTTGTTTTCTACCTGGAGCTCGTTGCGCATCTCGTCTTGGCTTTTGTAGGGTTCCTGTTCGCAGACGTACCCGACGTAACGCAGCTTCGGCGCGAACTCGCCATCCAGTCCATAGTGGGCGCCGGTGTCGAAGATCTCCTTGCGGCCGTAGATGAAGATTTCGTCGTAGTACCTGCGAATCGCTTCGTAAGTTCCTTCCCGTTCCCAGAGGGTCCGCGTAACTTCCGGGGCGTCCAAGATGTCTCTGAGGCCCAGGACGATCCTGGGAGCATCGCTTCTTCTTTTCAGCATTTGCAAAGAAGGAAGCAACTCCCCCCAGATGCCGACGGGAACGTGGTCCACGAGCAAGACCTGCGGGTGAAACACGCGCACGGCCTCTTGAATTGTCGCGACTCGCAGGGCCTTGGTTTTTTCCAATCCGATGCGCAGGCGTAACGGAAGCCAGACTCCCGTGTTGCGTTTGATCACGGAGGGGAGCTTGATGAAGTCCACACCCGTCGGCAGCTTGAATACCGCTCCCGAAGGGCACCCGATCAGCATCAACACGCTGGAATCGGGAACCTGACGAGCAAGGACTGAAGCGATGGTGGTGTTTCTGCGGAGATGCCCGAGTCCAAATCCGTCATGAGAATAGGTCATCACGCATGTTGAGTTGCCGTCCGTCTCGAAATAATTCATTCGCGTCCCCTGTCTGGACTGGGCAAAACGCGGCCCCGGTTGTTCCTCTCTCCGTATCCGGCCCCAGCAGCGCGCCGACTTAGCTCGGTAGCAATCTCTCGATGGGCGTCGGCAATGATCCTTCGCAGGAAGGCGCATTTTTTAGCCGCGCCGTATCGCTCATCGAAGGGCATTACGCTGAGCCCATAACGGTGAAGCACTTCCCAGCGCAGTCATCGGCAGGGCAACAGTCACAGGTAGGAACAACCTGAGCACACAATGCTTCCCCGCCGCAACTCCCACCCGAACCCTTCGATAACCTCGAAATGTCCTTAATGAGAGCTGTGTCAAATGTTTGTGAAAGGCGAGGGAATAGCAATCCGGTGTTAACTGGCAGGGTCGCGTAGAAACGCTTCAAGCAAGAGCAAGGAGATTACTGAAACCCTTTGCAGGCGAACAAAAGACGAACTTAACAGCCCTCACGTTTTTCTCGGCATTCGCTTGACGCATCCGGTTGCTCATGCCGCCGTACTTTGTCGCGGCTGTGCAACGCGACACAATGGCCCGTGTACAAAACTAGAGGAGCTTTGCGTGAGCTTTCAACAACACTAGACGGGCGCCAGCTGATGCCAGCGCCCGTCTGACGTGCTTCCCGTGCCTCTACGGAGTGGGCTTTAGAAGAAGTCCGCCATGGGCACGCGTGAAGCGGCTCCGCCCAGGCCGGAGAAGTTCGTCAGTCCAAGCGCCTCACCGATGGTGCGCAGGATGCTGGCGTGATCGTAGGTATTGTTGTAGTTAGCGGGGTCGCCGGCCGTGGACTTGTAGGCCAGCTTGCCGACCGGACTGATCAGCACCGTTTCGA
>QHYJ01000319.1 GCA_003223255.1 Acidobacteriota bacterium
CGGGTGACGCAACGGCGGAAGGTAGTCAACGGAAGATGTTGCATCAGCTGTGCAAACACCAGCTTGCCTCGGTTCATCGATGGCCCCCACGGAGTTATGCTTCGCAGGGTGGCAGAATCGGCATTCGCCGTTCAAATCGAGACCAAGAGAATTCGCTGCTTATGCGCTTCTCATCAATAATTTACGGAAGGCAAGAGGCAAAACGTTGGGACACTACTGATACTAACTCAGTATTTGAGCTGTTTTATGCCAGAGACCTTGAATTCTTTGGAAGTCCAACGATCCAAGACTCTGCCAGCAATTCCTAAGTTTGGGTGATTTGCGCCCCGGTTCCATCTCTGCCGTTGTTCATCGTTGCGGTAAGTCCTACTGCCATTGTGCGAAGCCCAAAGATCCTGGGCACGAACCGCAGATTCGTGTTCTGCGCAAGGTGCATGGCAAGTCCGTAGCGGAGACCCTTTCCAGCCCGACGGCATTCCGCAAAGCGCAGGGAGAGGTTTCCGAATTCCACCGCTTTCAGGAGCTCAGTGCCGAGCTCGTCACCATCAACGAAAAGATCTGCCGCCTGCGACCCCTGGAGCAGGAGCCCGGGGGCTGGACAGCGGAGGAAAAAAACGGCTGCTGCGATCCATCGGGAAGTCGCGCGGGAAATAGACGCGCTGCTGCGAGTGATATTCACCGCACGTCACAAGACTGGCGTAATAGACCTGGAAGCGGTGGAGATGGCCTTACGAGCAGCCCTGCAGCAGGCCGGTGCCGCGGGTCTGAGTCAACTGCTCCGGACAGGAGTCCCCGGCGGAATCGCAAGGACCTTGCTCCTGCGGAGGGCTGGCCGGCTATAAGGGGATGCGCACCAAGCCTCTGCTTGGCGTGCTGGGACGCGCAGAAATGCGGCGCGCTTGTTACTCGTGCTCCCCGCTGTCAGCAAGGGGGATGCCCCACCGACGTGGCGCTGGATGTGAAGAACACCGAACTCTCACCCGGGGGGCGCCGCATGTTGACCCTGGTGGGTAGTGAGTGCTCCTCTTTCGCGCGCGGCCGCGAGCAAGATGAAGCTGTTGGCCGGACTGGAAATCTCTACCAAGGCTGTCGAACGGACTACGGAAAGCATCGGTGTGGATATTGATTTCGATACTCTCATTTGGCCCGATTCGATACTTTGATTTGGCCCCACCCTACTGAAAACCATATACCGTGGACTCTGTTACGCGCTTAACCGCCCCAAGGGAGGACCGCGGGGATAGGAGAGCCAAGGTGGAGCTATTCGAGCAGATCCGACGCGAGTATGAGCATGGTGGTGGAACGATTCGAGGGATCACCAAGAAGTTGGGGATTCATCGGCGGGGACGTTCATTCCGCAGTCCTACGATTGGGGCGAAGAAGCGCAGGTGGACTGGTATGAAGCTTACGCAGATATCTGCGGAGAGCGGGAGCTGGCCTACGTATTTTGCATGCGCAGCATGGCCAGTGGAGGAGCGTTCCATTGCGCCTTCCCGCACGCGAGCCAGCAAGCGTTTCTGGAAGCGCATGAACGAGCGTTTCTCTATTTCGGTGGAGTATTTGCTGTCTTGAGGTATGACAACCTTAAGAGAAGAGTGCGGTGAAGAAGATTTTGCGAGGGCACCAGCGAGGGGAGACCATGCGATTCATGGCTTTCCGATCGCATTGGGGTTTCCAGTCGGAGTTCTGCACCCCGGCGGAAGGCCACGAGAAGGGTGGGGTGGAAGGAGAAGGGGGATACTTTCGCCCGGAACCACATGGTGCCGGTTCCTCAGGTTGCCAGTTGGGAAGCGCTGAACCTTTTCTTGCTGGAAGCATCCCAGATCGATGAACAGCGTTTGCCGACCGCGAGGATGCCCGACTTCTGTTGAAGTTACTGCTGGAAGATCGCTTTCCGCGAATCTGGGTACCGAGTCCGGAGAATCGTGATCTGCGACAACTGCTTTGGCACCGCCATCGGCTGGTGCAGATGCGGACGCGGATCATGAATCAGCTACAAGCGGTGGCGATGAACGAAGGCTATCGCTGGAAGAAGAAACTGTTCAGCGGAAAGGGGCGAGCCCAGCTAGAGAAACTCTCGTTGGCTTCCTGGGCCAGTCGGTGCCGGAAAGAATTATTGGAACTGCTGGACCAGCTGGATCCCAAGATTGGAGTTAACGGCAGCGGTCGAGCAAGAAGCCCATAAACAGCCCGAGGTGCTGCTGTTGATGACGCATCCTGGGGTGGGGCCCATCACGGGGCTGGTCTACGTTCTGGTCATTGGGACGCCAGAGCGGTTTCCTTGCGGCAAGCAGATCGGCAGCTACACCGGGCGGATTCCCAGTGAGGACCCCAGTGCCGGCCGGCAACGGCTGGGACATATCCGCAAACAAGGGAACGCGTTGCTGCGCTACTTGCTGGTGGAAGCATCGCAAGCAGCCGCACCGTGCAACCCAGACTGGCGGCGTCGGTATGTGCA
>QHYJ01000320.1:0-1309 GCA_003223255.1 Acidobacteriota bacterium
TTGTTTCGCTGGGTGCAGGCGGACCAGGAATTGGACGACGAGCTGCACGATCACCTCGAACGAAAAACCGAAGAATACGTTGCGCAAGGGATGGCGCAAGCAGAGGCGCGCCGCCGAGCGCGGCTCGACCTGGAGGGCATCGAGCAGACCAAGGAGAAATGCCGCGATGCGCGACGCGTAAATTGGATTCAGGACCTCATACAGGACTTGCGCTTTGGTCTGCGCATGTGGCGCAAATCTCCCAGCTTCACGGCGGTCGCTATCCTGACTCTGGCGCTGGGCATCGGAGCGAACACGGCGATTTTCAGCCTCATTGATGTGATCTTGCTGCGGCCCTTGCCCGTTCGCGATTCCGATCGTGTTGTCCTCCTGAAATGGAAAGCACACAAACATCCCCTTGCCAATGGATACAGCAGCTACGGCTTTTGCATCACGGACCTAAAAAGCGCAGAACCAGAGGGCTGTTCTTTCTCGCGTCCATTTTTGGACCACCTTCATTCGCATGTGGACGTGTTCTCCAGTCTGACCGCTTTCATAGGTAGCCCTCCGTCGCCGCACCTCGACCGAGGCGGCAATCGAATCCGGGTCAACACTCCGCTTGTTTCCGGTGAATTTTTCCACACGCTGGGCGTCCAGGCCGCTCTGGGACGAACGCTTCAACCTTCGGACGATGTCCCCAGCGCTGCGCCCGCCACTGTTCTGGATTATGGCTATTGGCAGAGCGAGTTTGGCGGCGACCGCTCCATCGTGGGCAAGACAATCTATGTGGACGACATCCCTCTGACCGTTCTGGGCGTGGCAGAACCAAATTTCAGCGAGGTGGTTCCCGGGACCACGTGGGACATGTGGCTGCCACTGACTCTGTTCCCGCGCATGAACACGCATTGGTCCGCCCGCAACGATGACGAAACCTCGTGGTGGCTCACCATTGTGGGCAGGCTCAAGCCGGGAATTTCTCCCGCACAGGCCCAGACGGCCGTAAGCCTCTTTTTCAGGAACGAAATGCTGCATGGAGCGCAGCCCCTGTCTAAAGAAGCCGACGATCCTCGCATCTCCCTCTTGCCCGTGCAAGAGGGCCTCGTCGGGATTCGCTGGCTGTATCAGAAGCCTTTCTACATCCTGATGATCGCCGTAGGGATCGTGCTGCTCATCGCTTGCTCGAATGTGGGCGGATTGCTGCTGGCGCGCGCGGCATCGCGGCAGAAGGAGATCGCCGTGAGGCTTGCCTTGGGCGCGGGCCGCGTCCGAGTCATACGCCAGCTTTTGACAGAGAGCTTTTTGCTCTCTGCGGCGGGCGGAGCGATCGGCG
>QHYJ01000320.1:1393-3128 GCA_003223255.1 Acidobacteriota bacterium
AATTCTCCCGGGCCTGGCGCCTGCATTTCGCGGCACGAGCGTGGACTTGACGCCCACGCTTAAAGAAAATGCTCCGACGCTTCCGAATATTTCGCAGCATGGCCAGCGATTCAGTCTCGGTAGCGCGCTTGTCGTTGCGCAGGTGACGCTCTCGATGCTCGTGCTGGCGGGAGCAGGCTTGCTGGTGCGAACGCTCGCAAACCTGAAGAGCATTGACCCGGGCTTTGACACTCGCAATCTTTTGTTGGTTGGAATCGATCTCAAAAGGAACGAGTACAGCGAGCAGCAAGCCCAGAATTTATACCGCGAACTCCAAAACCGGTTCAGGTCGCTCCCCGGAGTGACTTCTGTCAGTTATTCGTCGAGCGTTCTTCTTGCTCACAGTCTGTCGAGTGGCGACACCAACCTTGAGGGTCAAAAAGAAAGAGTTATGAGGAATATGCTTTCGGTAGGGCCACAATTTTTTGATACGATGCGCATCCCGCTGCTCGAAGGGCGCACTTTCACGCCGGCCGATTTCGAGTCCACGCACAACGTGACAATTGTCAATCGAGTGTTTGTCCGCCGATATTTGGAAGGCAGGACCCCGCTTGGGCTGCATCTGCGAGGAAATTATTGGCGTGGTGGGCGACGCGAAATACGACGATCTGAAAAAAGGAATCGAGCCAACGACATACGTTCCGCTCAAAAGCGGCGGTGCAAATTTTGAGCTTCGCACGACGGCCGCACCCGAGACGCTTATCCCGGCCGCGCGGAGCATCGTCAGCCAACTTGACAGCCACCTTCCTGCACCCGACTTCAAGACGCAAACCGAGCAGATTGACCGTTCCCTGTTCAGGGAAAGACTGGTAGCGCACCTCTCGAGCTTCTTCGGTTTGCTGGCGCTGGCGCTTGCATGCATCGGACTGTATGGCCTGCTTTCTTACGAAGTGACGCGGCGCACGCGCGAAATCGGTATTCGCGCGGCGCTGGGAGCGCAGCAGCGCGGCGTGCTCCGCATGGTGCTAGGGCAAGGCATCGCGCTAGCCGTCGTTGGCGCCATGGTCGGTATCGCCGGAGCTTTCGGATTGACACGCTACCTTCAGAGCCTGCTCTACGGAGTTCGCCCGACCGACCCAGCCACGTTCGCGGGTGTCGCGATTCTCCTGCTGCTGGTTTCGCTGGCGGCGTGCTATTTGCCAGCGCGACGGGCGACGAAGGTCGATCCGATGGTCGCTCTGAGATACGAGTGAAGGAGGGCTGGAGTATGCGACCGGAGCATTGGCTGTACACAATTCCGCTGCGGCTGCGGTCGTTGTTTCGCTGGGCGCAGGCGGACCAGGAATTGGACGACGAACTGCGCGACCACCTCGAACGAAAAACCGAGGAATATGTCGCAAAAGGGATGGCACCGGAGAAAGCGCGACGAAAAGCGGTGCTCGATATAGGTGGGATCGGGAAATGCAAGGAAGAGTGTCGCGACGCGCGCCGTGTAAACTGGATTCAGGACTTCGTTCAGGATTTGCGCTTTAGCCTGCGCATGCTGCGCAAGTCTCCCGGCTTCACCGCAATTGCCACCGTCACGCTGGCGCTGGGCATTGGCGCGAACACCTCCATCTTCAGCCTGATTGACGCGGCCCTCCTTCGCTCATTGCCCGTCGGCGATCCACAGCGCCTCGTCGTTTTTCAATGGACCGCCCACAAATCGCCGAACCTGAAGGGCCACTACAGCTACATGTCCTGTCCGGCCGCAGAC
>QHYJ01000322.1 GCA_003223255.1 Acidobacteriota bacterium
CCTGACGCTCGGTCGCTCGATCACCCTAAGCCATTGAGAGCACTCTTCAGCGCTTTACGAGCACCTGTCCTACTGGCAAGGTCGTTTCCCAACCACGCCGAAGGAGCTCAGGGGAGGAATTATCTTCTTTTGGATATCCGATACAGAGATACGCAATCAATTTCCAGCTAGGGCAGACGTTCAACCCACGATTGACTTTCACTGGATCAAGAATCGATACCCAGCCAAGGCCTAGTCCATGGGTGCGCGCAGCCAGCCACAAGGAGTGGACGGCAAGAACGGCCGAATATTCCAGGGTCTCTGGCATTGTGATTCTGCCGAGTCCGCTCCCATGATGAGTCTTCTCGCTCAAGAATACCGCCAACTGGACCGGAGCATCGCGAAGACCTGCCAATTTTAAGCTGGCATAAAGATGCGCTTTTTCGCCCGAGTATAGCTTCAGAGCTTCACGATTGCAGTCTTCGAAGTTTGCACGCACGGATTCGCGGCATTTGTCTGACTCAACGATCACAAATCGCCAGGGCTGGCTGTGGCCGACCGATGGAGCCAGCGAGGCCAGGCAGATGAGATGTTCGACCAATCGAGCATCGACGGGGTCGGAGCGAAAGCTCCGAACATCGCGTCTCCACTTGAGGAGTTCTTCAAACTGTTGCCGAAAACTCTCGTCAAATTCCGGTTCGTGGAGGTCATCTTGGTGATCCTTTGTGCTCATGAAACGTAGATCTCTTAACATTCCAATTGTCCGATGCAGAGTTGAAGTCTCTGATCGCAACGACAATTCACGAGGTCCTGCTTCGCTATCGAGAGCTGGGAAACAACCAGGCATCTCAAATTGGATAAGCGCCGCAAATTCGGCAGTACCGCATGTCGGTGCGCGATACAGGTCCTTGGCATTCAGAGCAGGTTTTGACGCCGCGAGCCAACTCCTTCGGCGGAGGGAGCAGGCTACGATACATCAGGTAGTAGAAACATTGTTCCTTGTCGCGCAACTTCACGGAATCGTACGTAGCGGCACGCTCGCGTTCCCGCTCAAACACGGTGTCGTTTACTGACTCCTCCGCAAGCTGTTTCAACGCCGTGCTGCCGGATCCATATTCAATCGGCGTCTTCAAGCGCCCGGCGATTTCTCTCGGCAGCAGACTGGAAAATGCTTCTCTCAGGATTTTCTTTCCAAAACGCTGACCTTGATCATCGCCAACGAGATCGTCGTAGCCGAGCGACAAGGCAAAGTCTCGGATGGCAGGCGACAAGTAGGGTACGTCGACGCCCACACCTAGGGCCTGGCCGATCACTTGGCTCGTGAAATGCATGATGTCGTTCAAATGGCGAATATAAGAAGGTAGCCGCTCCGCGGACATGTTGAACATGAAGCTGTAGCCAGCAAAGAGCTCGTCGGCAGCATCGCCGGTTAGAACGGCCGACAATCCGCGCTTCGATGCCGCTTCCATGGCGACATGCGTCACGATGCTATTGCGGAGTTCCATGGGATCGAAAGTTTGCAGGAGAAGGACCAGCTCCGGCATTCGATCTAGCAACTCCTTCAAGCTGGGCCGCAATATTTCGAGGTCGAGTCCCAGCCGTTCCACCATGAGTCGGGCAAATGGCTCGTCGAGCCCGGTGCCCTCCTCGACCGAAACCATTACCGCCTGCAGGCGGCGTCCATGGGAAGCCGCAATCGCTGCCAATACGCTCGTGTCCAGTCCGCCAGAAAAAAGGATGCCGTCGGCAGAACTAGCCAGGACTCGATCGATTACCAGGTTGCGCAGCTGTTTGACTCGCTCCTGGCGATCAGCTGGCGTGAGAAGTTGCGGGCTCAAGCTGTTTGTCATGATGTCTCCTGCGAAGGAATTCGTATCCCCCAAAAAGGACTGCTCCGCCAAGCAGCGTGCTCAAAGAAGAAGTCCGGTAATAAGGCAGCGCCGCGACATAACAGGCGACTAGTCCGTCGCGTGTGTGCGGGTAGACTCCCCACGCGAGCCAGACACCGAAGTTGCTGATCATAAAATAGACTGTCGAAGCGGCAACCGCACACGCTGCGAAACGGACAACCGAGAGGTTCTGACGAAGTAAGCCTCCGATCCACGCCATCGCAGCAAAAGCCACCAGAGTGATTGCATGTCCCCATCTGACTTCCATATGGAAAACCTGCGTCGTCAGGATCCAATCGCCTATTGCCAACACGACGACAGGGAACCAGATCGCATCGCGTTTTCTTAGGCGAGCACCGCTAAAGAGCAGCGCACCAAAAACAGGCGAGAAGCCAGGCAGGTGCGAGTTCATTAAGAATCGGGTGAGCGCTGCGACGACAAAAACTAAGTAGATCATCTTCGTCTCCTTGCTTGTTTTGGATTATTGCGGTTGTGCCACTGGCACCAAAGCCGATGGTCCTGGTCAAGACTTGGAGCACCTGGGTTGATGACAACGGTGACGCTCAACCAGGGAAACTCTCGCCCAACCAGACGGAAGAGTTGAGTTCGGACGATCGTCTGTTCGGGAAGACTCAGCGCAGACCCGACCAGCGCATCGGTATCTGCAGGCGCTCCTTGCTGAATCAACCACTTCGCCATCGGTCCCGGTCTCAAATCCGGACTGGCGAGCGTAATGACGTGCCGACCCTTGCGGAAACAATCCAGCATGTACCGCTTCTTTTCTTCAGGGTCACCCAGATCGTGAAAGCTGATGATCGCGCTTTCATCGAGATTGATACACGCGTACGCGGCCGCCAGCTGCACGGAACTGATTCCCGGATGGATTTGCACCTCAAAGCCGACGAGAGCACGCATCAATCCCTTGAGCCCGGAAGACAAGCACGGATCGCCCACGCGCGGGACAGCCAGCAGCTTGCGAGTCCGCTTCGCCTCGCGGACCGCAGCGCGCGTGGCCTGAACGTAATTGCGGACGTCTTGGAGAAAGACTTTCTTGCCGGCAACACAATCGCGCACCGGCAATAGGTCCATGTCCCAACCCAAGATGATTTCGGCTCTTGAAATGATTTCGCGTGCCTCGGGCGTCACAAGTGTGGACGCGCCCGGCCCGACTCCCACTAGGACTGCTTTCAGTTTGTTCCGCGCCGGCATCTATGCCACCTTCCGCCAGAGATCCAGCTCCGCTCCGAATGCGCAGCACTGAGGATGAAGGAGTTTGGCCATCAACTCGACTCCGTCAACCAAGAGTGGTCCGGGACGATGAAACAGGCTGCTCTCGAGAGCAAAGACGCGACCTTCGCGGACGGCCGGAAAGTCCCTCCAGGGGGAAAGATCGCGAAGGCCCGTCCACTCATCCGCAGTCTCTCCTCGCAGTTGATCGACTGCGATGCGGGAAGACGCCTCTCGTTCGCTTCCCACGCGCGCATCTCCACCAGCCAACCGCACCATCTGCGTGATCCAGGCACCGGCGGACATGAGCGGATCAAACCAACTCAAACAAAAGACGCGCGGGCGGTATTCCGAAGCCGTCTTTTTAGCTATACGTTCCAGACGCGCCGCAAGCTCAGCGACCACCCGTTCCGCCTGAGACATGCACCCCGTAGCCGATCCGACATTGAGAATGTCCTTGTAAAGCCCGGAAAACCCTGTCGCCGCGAGCGAAAGCCAGTTTGTATTTAGCTTCATGCTCTCCAGGGCGTAGACGGTGCGATCACGATCTACGGCACATACGCTGCACTGTTCTTGGGTGATGACCAAATCGGGATGCAAGCGCTCGAATAATTCGGCTTGAATCACATAGAGACTGTGTCCTGACACCGCACTGGCGCGCACTTTCTGATCGATCTCGTAGCTAGTCAGGTCCGAGCCGAGCGTCGTGCCGGTAAGCCGGGGCCGATTCAAGATCTCGGCGGGATAGTCGCAATCGTGCGAGATCCCGACTATGTCCTTCGCCAGACCCAGGGCGCACAAAATCTCGGTCGCACTCGGCACCATCGAAACAATTCTCATAGTTGATCCTTGGTCTCTCTGCGTCTTGCATCTGCAAAGCGAGCCGCATTCACGTTTAGCGCTATGACGCTCCAGTGATTTTCCAGTTTTTCCAAAGTGGTTAGAGCACCATGATTTTGGCCGATGCGCGAAATGCGTTCGTCCGGAACTCCGAGGACCCAGGCTACGGCTGTCCGGATGAAGCCAGCGTGCGTGACAACCAGCGTGCAACCGGCCTCCGCATGCTTTCCCAACTGCTCCAGTTGCTCGACTACTCTTGCTTGCAACTCCAGGAACGACTCACCTCCAGGCGGCCGGTGGTGAGGGAAAAACTTGGCCCAGGCCCGCGCGTCATCCGGGTATTGAAGCTCGACTTCTTTCCACGCCAATCCCTCCCATAGGCCGAAGTTCATCTCCCGTAAGGCGGGTGAAGTCGCGTAGCGGAGGCCGAAATGTTTTGCGATCGGCTCGGCAGTTTCTGTCGCTCGCCGGAGATCACTAGACCAGATCGCTCTTGGGACTACTTGAGATACACTCCGGATGACAGACGGAATTTGGTCGTGTCCTTGTACGCTCAAGCTGGGATCCGAGTGACCGCAGAAGCATCCATGAAGGTCTGTCTGTGCATGACGCAAAAGAGCAATCTGGATCGTCGCGTCACACGATTGCCGGTTTTTCACTGCCGTCAGAGTCATCGTAGGAGCGCTCCATAGAAATAAATAGCGATCTCAGTGATTTGGTTGGTGGCGCCAAAACAGTCACCGGTCACGCCCTGAATGTGACGCTTAAAGTAAAGACCACTTGCTGCAGTTACTAACAGAGTGATCAGCCACGGCAAAAGACTGCCGAGACCAAGCGCAGCTACCACGCTGAGTGCGGCAAAACCTGTACCCCACAGCAGCGATGAGAGAGGCATGCGGCCTGCGACCGCCCCGCCCAATCCCTGGTCTTCGCGGGCATAGGGCAGCCAGAAACCGAGCGGCAGGGCCGTCCATCGACAGAGCACGCTGGACGCGACCAGGAATCCCGGAAGCCGCGCCGGTGAGGTCTCACTAATAAGGATGAAACGTGCGAGAAGCGAAAGCGTGACAGCCACAGCTCCGAAACTGCCAATCCTGCTATCTCGCATGATCATCAGGATCTTTTCCTTCGTCCACCCGCCGCCAAAACCATCCGCGGCATCGGCCAACCCATCTTCATGAAGCGCTCCTGTGATCAACACGAGATAGAGGATGAGCACCAGCGTGAGCACCTGAGGGTGCACACGTGCGGCGAGAGTACGCTGAATGGCAACCGCAACCAGCCCAATTCCAAGTCCCACAACGGGAAAGAACTTGGCCGCACGAGCCAGAGCGCATGGCTCGCGGGACAGTCCCGAGACAGGGATTCGCGTCATGAATTGCAAAGCCAACAGAAGCTCATTTAGTGTTTTCATCACAGGGGCCCCCCGCTTACTCCAGCCGACGAGAACGTTGCCATTTCGTTCAACATGCGAATCGCTGCTTCGATCACCATCATGGACAGCACAGCGCCGGTGCCTTCACCCAGGCGCATTCCGAGGTTCAAAATCGGCTCCAGTCCGATGTAGTCCAGCAAGACCCTGTGGCCAGGCTCCTCGGAAAGGTGCCCAGCAAACAAAATGTTCTTTACCTTCGGTTCTATGGCGTATGCGAGGGCAGCAGCAGAGGTTGAGATAAAACCATCGATGACAACGGGAACGCGCTGCTCCTGTGCTTCAAGCAGCGTGCCGGTCATTGCTGCGATTTCCAGGCCGCCCACTTTTTGCAGGACATCGTGTGGACTGGGATTCTTGTCCAGGCCGTTTACGCTTAAAGCCCTCTCGATAACCTGGCGCTTATGAATGAGTGCTTCAGGCGAAACTCCTGTTCCCGATCCCGTCACGTCCACAACCGGCTTTCCTGATAAGGCCGCGGCAGTTGCGGCAGCTGCGGTTGTGTTTCCAATGCCCATTTCTCCAACGGCGATGAGGTCGCGGTTCAGAAGGCGGGCTTGTTGAGCCAATGTTCGCCCGACTGCGACTGCCGCACTCGCTTCGGACTCGGTCATTGCCGGTCCCATCGCCATGTTGCGCGTGCCGCGCCTTATCTTCTTGTTGACAAGGTTAGGGTGAGAGTCGATATCCGCATCGACGCCGACATCAACCACAATGACTTCAGCTCCGGCGCAGCGCGCAAAAACGTTGATGGCTGCCCCATTCGCAAGAAAGTTTCGGACCATCTGCTGGGTCACGGCCTTGGGATAGGCGCTTACGCCCTCCTCGGTGACGCCGTGATCCGCGGCAAAGACATAGACCGCCTTGTTCGCGCAGCCTGGAGATTCCAGTTCCCGAATCGAGACAATCCTGGCCGCGATTTCTTCGAGCCGCCCGAGACTGCCTAGAGGTTTGGTCAGGCTATCCAGCTTTCCTTTTGCGAAGGCTTGCCAATCGCGCGGCGCATGGACAGCAGACTCTTTCGAAAGAGCCGGCTCCGATGACGTTCCAGTGACGAGAGGTTGCCCCGTGAGATCGGTTAGTGGATTTTCCACGACTCGCCTCCCAGCGTAAGTTTCATGCCGGCTCGAAACGTGAACGGCAAAGAGGGAAAGCCAAAAGCTGCGTCGTAATGCTGGTTCAATATATTTTCCAGGCTCGTGTACAACTCGACTCCCGAATTGATTCGCAAGCTGCCGTTCAGATCGATCTTCTGGTAGGCCGCATCCAGATTTCTGTTGGGAAGCAGCATAGTATTGCCAAAGAACGGGTCAGTAAGATGTGTGCTGTCATCGCGCCTTCCGACAAGAGTTCCGTTGAGCGATAGCGTGAAGCTTGGCCGGATGAAGCCGATCAGGAAATCTCCAGAATGGGGCGCCCGGCGAAATGGACGGCCGCCGACGAGGGGTGTGGAGGTGCCAATGGGAATCGTAGGGAAATTCGGATTGAAGGCGGGCGACAGCGCACTGCTTGCAAACGAACGTTGCACCACCGCGTCCAGGTATGTGTAGCTTCCTCTTGCCGTAATGCCGTGGCCCAAATCCCATTCAAGTTCCGCCTCCGCCCCCATGGCGCGATAAGCGCCTGAGTTGACGCTTGCTCCGAATGGGGTGGCGGCCGCGACGGCAGGGGGAACCCCGAGCTGCGGCAAGACGCTGGCGTCCACAAACTCGATCTGGTCTCCAAATTCGTTGTGAAAGAGAGTGAGCCCGAGTCTGGCGCGTCCGTTCCAGGCGATTTCATCGGCGCCGAAGTCAAAGCTTCGCGAGCGCTCAGCGCCGATCGGTTTTACATGGAACTGGGACGTGAGTTGAGGGCCGTTGGGAAGTTGAGAGAGTAAAACAAAAAGGGACGTGCTCTCATCGAAAATGGCCGGTTCTTTGATACCCGTTCCATAGTTGAATCTCAGCTTGGTGCCGTTCAAAAACCCTGTCGATCGCAAGCGGGCCAGGTAGTACGCAAGCGAAACCCGCGGGGTGGGCTCGACTCCAAAAATGGCATTGTCTTCAATTCCAACTCCCCCGGTGGCATACAGACGGTCCCAAAGATTGCCTGCGAGCTGAGCGATGTAACTGAAATTGTCTCGGTCCGTCGGAGTCTTGGTTCCCGCAAAGCGGGTGAAGCCGCTTTCCTTCCCATAGCGGAATGCGAAAAGCCCGGAAAGATGGCAGTTGAACCTGTAGTCGGATTGCGTGTAGATAAAGTTCCGGTTTGATTGGCTATCGAACAGGGACGGGTACACGCCGGCGAAATCCAGGATGGCGCGCCCACTCGTCACGAAGCCGTTTGCGCCGCGCAGGGTGATTTGGTTTCCCAAGAAATTCGCACCTGAGCCGAATGGATCGAACGCTTCTCCTGTCGGGCTCGGATTGTCGAACTGGAAGCGGAGCCGAGTAGCGCCGTAACGAAGCAGGTTGTGCCAGCGCTCGGTTGTCTGGTTCTGTGCGGTTATTCCGTAATAGGTGTCTTGCTCCTTCTGGAAGGAGTCGTCCGCTATGCCGTAGAGGTCGAGAGCGTTCGGCAGTCCCAGCGCGGTAGCCGAGCGCCGCAAAGTAAACCGAGCCTGAGTCGAGCTGCTTGGCGACCAGCCGAAGTTGCCGGCGTAGGTTCCATTGTGGAAGGCGCTGTTGGGTTCACCGTTTCCTGTATCCAAGCGGGAAAAGTCGGAAAAGTAGTCCAGTTGGCCGTGCGCTCCGCCGATGGAGACCTCCTGGCGCTTGGTCCTGAAATTCCCTCCATCAATGGAATAGGTGAGTTCCGGCAAGCGAGTCGTACCTTGCCTCGTGGTCAGACTTACGACGCTCGCCAGTGCGTCAGCGCCGTACAGAACGCTGTTTGGTCCGCGCAGGACTTCAACCTGATCAATTCCGGTGGAAGAGAGATTCCCGAATTCGACACGCCCGCCGATGTCGTTGACCGAAATCCCGTCCAGCGATACTTTGTTGGCGTCAGGATTCCCTCCGCGCACAAACAGATCTGTGGTTCCACCGCGCGGGCCGGTTTGGAGCACTTGAATACCAGGAACGACGCGAAGCGCTTCGTGTACGTCCAGCTTTTCCGACAGGGTCACGTCGCGAATGACTGCAATCGATGCGCCGACTTGCGAGTCGAGTGCGGGAGTTCCGGTCGCAGATACGCCCACCTGCTGGGTTACGGTTCCTATCTTCAGCGGAAGAACGATGTGGGGAGCTTTCTCGCCGCCGACGTATACGTCGGGGCTCTCTTGCTCGGCGAAACCAGGCGCCATCGCGCGCACTCTGTAGCGCCCAGTGCTCAGTGACAGAAAGGCAAACTCACCCAGGTCATTTGAAGTGGTTTGTGCGAGCGCAGTGTTATCGCGAAGGAGTGTTACTTCTGCGTGGGGAACGACCGCGCCAAGCGGATCCGAGACTGTGCCGCGCAACTCGGCGCCATGCGCTGCAAACGAAAAAAGTGAAGATAGAAGAAGTGAAACGAGAACTGCCGGAATGGCACTGGACCACTTGGAATTGCCGATCTGCATAGTCATCTCCCCCTCGGAAGAATGGACCTTGGTACATCGGCAAGACCGGTCTCCTGACTCGCGACCTACATCTCGTGTGAAGGCCTTCCCGCCCTTTGGCAGTGGCCATCACATTCTTCCGGGTCGCTTACAGTTGCGGGGCAGTAGCGGATTCTCACCGCTTTCCCGAGCATCCTGCCGATTCAATTGTTCTCAGTCGTTGACTGTTCCGAGCAGCTCTACAATCGGGCTGCTCCCAACACCTCATCATCGATCGCAAAGTCTGATTGCGCGGCGACAGGCAACGCTCCCTTAACAGGAACCGGTATACCTGCAACCATCAGAATTACGTTGTCCGCTAGCGCTGCCACGCGCTGGTTCAGTTCCCCCAAGAGATCACAATAAAATCTCCCGGTCGCAGTCGGTGGGTGAACTCCGCTCCCTACTTCATTCGAAACCAGGATGATCGAAGCCTTCGTTTCTTTCAGCGCAGAACACAGTCGATTTGTATGCTCCTTGATCGCTGATTCTTCGCCCTGCGCTTTGCTCATGACATTTGCCAGGTAAACGGTCAAGCAGTCGATTACCCCTAACTGTCTCGGATCCTGAAGACTTCCGATCGCCACGTCGAGATCGACCGGCACTTCAAGCGTCTGCCATGTAGCGCGGCGGCTCTTGCGATGGCGTTCGATCCGCAGTTCCATCTCCGGATCGCTCGGCCTCGCGGTAGCGATAAAGACCACGCTCCCAGATGCAGAGGCGATTCGCTGCGCGAAACGACTCTTGCCACTGCGTACGCCGCCAAGCACGAAGGTCACCTTATTCGGGTGGGCTTCTTGCATGCTGTTGCCTTCAATCTATCGGGAACTAATTGGGGCGATTCCAAGGACCGAAATGGCCCGAGAAAGACGCTCCTCGACTCTCCCATCGAAGTCGATTAAAGCAGTTGACGTGCTCCTGGTCGGTCTCCTGACTTACGCTTCATCGGACTTGAGCTGCCTTCCCAGGAAATGATCCCGGTGGCACATCGTTGCTCTCATCCTGGCGTTTACAGTTGCGGGGCAGTGGCGGATTTTCACCGCGCTTCCCGTTCACCAAGAGTAGAAGGGTTTATACGCCGCGGGAGTTTCGATGTCAATGGCATTGATTTGTGCACCTTGCTCAAGCCGAGTTTTTGGGCACCTTCTCCGCTCCTGCGGCCAACGAACCACTGCACACGGTCGTTCTTTTATGCCGAGATCACGGGAGACAGAGGAGCCCAAATAGAGGAGGTAAGAGGAGGTAGCTTGGGTTGAGCCTTCTCGAAAGGGCGATCTACCGCTGGCGCGTCTAACTCGTGACCATGTGCTACCGGTGGTCAGCCCCGTCTCTCTTTTTTCTTCTGCCGTGTGAACAGGAGTGCTATGGAACCGACTTCGCACATTCTTCGAGGGGGCCCAACTCCAGCTGATAGCCGCTCAAGTCAGCCTTAAGCCGGGCCGAAACATCCGCAAAACTCCCAGCGGTCAGCGCGTCCGAATTGAGAGACATTTTCTTGCCGCAGATTTCCAACGGTTCAGTCTTAACCTGGAAAGCACCCATTAATTTTTCGCTCCCGTAAATGGGCACACCCCCGACGAGAACTAGGTGCACGTCCTCTGGCTTCGCATGCGCTAAAGTCGTGTAAGGTTGCGCTCCCTCACCCATCAGTACGAAAAGATCGGCGTAAAGCTCCTGCCTTAGGCTCCCCACTTTGTCATCGATTCCCGCAACTCGGGCCGGAATGGCCGTTGCCATTTCAAACAGGTCGCGATCGGAAAACAAAGAGAAAAATTGGTTATGACTCAGGTGGCTCGCGTATCGTAGTTCCGCGAACGTGTTTATGCTCCCCGTCGGCGACCAATCCGGAGCGATGGCTATCGTCACGCCTTGAAGCCAGGCCTCGGCCACGTTTGCTGTCGACCCGTATAGCTCCATGTTGCTCCGCGGCAACCAGATCAGTGCTGTGCCACTCGTCCTCATTTCGCGGAAATCGTCGCTTCCTAGGGCAGCGCCGTGGATGATGGCTGTGTGCGGGCCCAAAAATCCCAAGCCTTTCAGCGCCCGAAACTCGACGGTAGATTCTGTGTCGGCTGGGGATCCTTCCGCGACATGAATGAGCAGTAGGTCTATCTTATTTGCGGTTATTTCGTCAGAAATTCTGCGAAGATCGCTTTGCTTCAAATCACGAGGCGCGACGCCGAGAGTATTTTCCGCTCGCTCGCCACTCATCTGAGCTCCGCGATTGTCGCCTCGTCGCAAATATTTATGACTAGGTCAAGTCCTAAGCAGGCCCGCCGAGAGCCCGTACAATGGCAATATGGAATCTTTTTCCCAGGAGGACCCTCACCCTAAGGGTCCGTTGTCGTCCCCTTCGTTGCTTCTCTTGGTTGAGATTCTTCGGGACCCAAGGGTTGAGCAGGACGAAAATGCGCACCTAATTGCCAACGTTCTCATAGCAAACCTAGACCGGCCAAAGCTTGGCAGGCTTGTAGCCTCCTGAAGACCGCGACTTTCTTTGCGAAACTTTTCCGAAAGGTTGGTTGGTCCATGTCGCTCGCAGCAAGCGTCGTGGTCGCTTCGAACGCGACGAGAATCTGATGCCCTTCTCGCCCTCTCTCAACTGGCGTCCGAGGAGGCAAATGCGAAAAGCGGCTTTGCTTTAGTCTGAATAGAGTAGTTGCCGTGCCCGGCAGAAAAACGCGAGGGTCAGCAGCGCAGCGGTGAGCGCGAGATAGAGGGCGGCGTAATGCAGCGTTAAAACGCAGTTGGCGGCGCCCGTGAAATCGAGCCCAGGCGTGCGATTCATCGGGCCGATGCACCACAGCGCTGTCAGCAGACCTCCGTAGGGCTTGCCGGAACCACTCCAAATTCCCAGAGCGAGCGCGAGCGAAGGAAGAAAAACCGCGCCAGCGAGCCAAGCCAAGAGACTGGCATTCTGACCGGCGAGGAAGAGACGCGTCGCAGCACCGATACCGGTGAGCATCGCAACTGCGACGCCGGCAAACCAGCATGCCGGTAGGTGTCGCCGAAGAATCCGAGCCGAAGAGAAAAGAAGCTCGCGTGTTCCAGAGCGTGTTTCGCGTGCGCCCATTGCCGACCAGACGACAGTTCGTGCTGTCCTACCGGGAACAGTTGGCCTTCGCAAATGAACTCGTAAGGAAACGTCGCGCCTAGGACATCGATGGGATGGATGGCGTCGCACGGATGCAGGTAGTAGGAAGCACCGGTGTTGGCGGCGAGAGCAACTCCGCCGCTAATGTGGTCCGCGTGGCCGTGGGTGTCAATCACCGCTTCGATCGTGAGACTCGCGCCGCGAGCCAAGTCCAGGCAAGGATGGAGGTGGCGGAGAGGATCGATCACGATGGCCTTCCCCGCGCTCGCGACAATGTAGCTTAAGCATCCGCGCGCCGGCCGGCTCACCTGATAGATCGCCAAATCGGGATCCTCGACCAAGGCACGGACAGCATAGTGCTCGCCCCACGCTTTCATCCCACCCTTGAGGTTGGAACTGGTGTAGCCCAGGCGGCGCAGCCCCTGCGCGACGAACTCCGAAGTGTCCCTTTGGCGCATACTGAAAGGATCGGCAGATCAGCGTGAAGTTGGTCCGCCAGGTCCCGCTCGACGTAAGCAACGACGGAGCCCAACATCTCGTCTTTGCCGCCAAGTTCGAGCATCTCGAAATAGGGAATGTTGACTGCTTGCACGGGGCGGCGGCCTTCGAGTCGGAACTTCTCGAACTCATCGCGATTGCGCACATCGAGGACGAAGAATCTTTCGCGGCGTTCCAGCCGTGCGAGCAGATCTCCCGCAGTCCAGACTTCCTCTTTCAATCGTTCTACCACTGGTGGGCTCCTTCACCTGCATGATACCTACTTCGGCTGGGGAACGATTCGCAGATAGGGCCGGGGTGCCTTCCAGCCACCAGGATACTTCTGCTTGGCTTCTTCCTCCCCCACCGACGGCAGGATAATTACATCGTCGCCCTGTTTCCAGTTCACCGGCGTGGCCACCTTGTGCTTGGCCGTGAGTTGGATCGAATCGAGTACGCGCAGTACTTCGTCGAAGTTACGGCCGGTGCTCATCGGGTAGCTGAGCATCAGCTTGATCTTCTTGTCGGGACCGATCACGAACACGGTTCGCACGGTGGCATTCGTGCCCGCGGTGCGGCCTTCGGACGTATCGCCAGCATCGGCCGGTAGCATGTCATAAAGTTTGGCCACCTTGAGTTCCGGGTCCCCGATCATCGGGTATTTCACCTTGTGGCCCTGGGTCTCTTCGATGTCCATAGCCCACTTGCTGTGGCTGCTGACCGGGTCCACGCTCAATCCGATGATTCTGCAGTTACGTTTCTCAAATTCCGGCTGCAGCGCGGCCATGTAGCCGAGTTCCGTGGTGCACACCGGGGTAAAGTCTTTGGGATGCGAGAACAAGATCGCCCAGCCGTTGCCGATCCATTCATGGAAGTTGATGGTTCCCTGCGAAGTTTCCGCGGTGAAATTGGGGGCATCGTCGTTTATGCGCAACATCGTTTGTATCCTGGTGTCGTGTTTTTTAGGGCCGGCACCCTGGAATCATCCTTCGGCTTTTCCAAATCTCGAACAGCGTAAAAAGGAGGAATTTCCGATATGGACTTCCGGTTAGTGCATCTTACGCTTCTCCTGCCCTAGGCACAACGAATTTGCCACCAGGGCAGGCCACGGCGAGATCGCGGCAGAGTTGGCACACAGGACTATGGATCCACAAACCGCCTCGCGGCAAGCCAAAGGAAAAAACGTGAAGACGACAAATGGGATGGTTGGTAGGGGCGGTGGGGATCGAACCCGATCACCCGACGAATTCGCAATGATTTTACGCGGCGCCATCCTCAACTCGGGATGTTACCTCCCGCTTCCTAACAAGGCATTTTGAACTCCGGAGGTCGATATGCCGCCTTCTTCCGC
>QHYJ01000323.1 GCA_003223255.1 Acidobacteriota bacterium
CGAAAAAAAGTACAAAAATACTCTTGACAGGAAAATGCCATTCGCACGATACTCGCATCGCGCCAGTAAGCTGCCTTCCCCCTGAGAACGTTCCGACGTTCCTCTCCTATCCGCACGCCGGAAAAAAACGTCAGCAAGGAGCACCGGTGTCGGCACAACTGAACAAAGACGAGATGACCACGCTCGAGATGGACCGGGAAGTGATCCGCTGCAAGACGTGTGGACTGGTACAGTACAGGACGCGCACAGGAAACTGCCGGCGGTGCGTGCGCGCGCTGCCTCAGCGCCTGGAATTCATGATTCCTCCGCCTCCGCCGGCAGAGGAAGCGGCAGATGAGCCCGTTTCGGAGAAGCTCGTCAACCAGCAAACGGTGGAGAACATCGGGCAGCGAATCCGCCAGCTGCGCGAATCTCGCTCGATGACCCAGAGCCAACTGCAATCGCGCTCGAAAGTCTCGCGCTCTTATCTCTCGAGGATCGAAAGCGGGCAAATGACGCCCAGCCTCGGCACGCTGGAGAAGATCTCGGAAGCGCTGAACGTCGGGCTGAACCGGTTCTTCATCCCGGAATCGGATGGCGAAGCACTGCTGGAGGATCCGTTCATCCAGGGATTGCGGCCGTTCCTGCGGCAATTGGATTGGGAACAGTGGCAGTCGATCTTGAAGAGGCTGCAGGCGATCAGCGATCACGTTCACACGGCCCCCGTGAATCTCCGCCCTATCGGTAATCCGGCGCGGCTTCCGCAATCCGCGCCGGCGAATGGCACCCTGACGGAACACATCGGAACGGGCCATTCGAATAGCGTTGGGCATGCCCACCTTCACGGGCAGGCGCAGGGCTATGGGCTGCGGCGGCCCGGAGCGCCCTTCGGCGCGCAGGGCAAGCCAGCGTTTCTGAGGCCGTTGGCGCGATAATATCGCTTCCCAGTTGAAAACAATTTGACGCGGCGTAACCCCGTCAACCCCAGGTTGCGCCGCGTTTTTTTTTGCGACACCGGAATTCCAAAGCTGAAGAGAGAGATCCCTCGACGGCGCGGCCCGGCGTTCGCCCTGGCGTAAGGCAGGGGCGCAAACTTCGCGCGTGGTGAACCCGAGAAAGAGCCGGGCCGCTCCGCTCGGGATGACGCGGTGGGCGTGGCTTGAGCAAAGGACACCATGCAACCTTGGCGAAGCCTGGCTGTCAAGCAGGTTGGATTTGCGCGCTATTCGCGGATGACGGAGACCTTGGCTTCCGGAACTTCCAGGCGAACGAGGCGATGGCTATTGTCGAGAACGAGCAGGATTTCCAGATCGGCAGAGTTGACCTTGAGACCTTCGTAGGTTTTCCCGTCCGCGGTGGTGGAGCCGGTGGAAACCACTTTCACGCTGCCCGGCGTCAAGTCTTGCGGGATGAGCACGGGGAAGGTTTGCTCGCCGCCCTTGGACCAGTCGTAGATGCGGGCAAGAACGGCGTATTGGTAGTAAAGATTGTTGTCGAGCACGGCGATGAGCGGGCTGTTGAAAGAAAGATCCTGCTGGAACGGGTGAGCGCCTTGCATCTCGAGAGTAATGCGGGCGACGCCGTTGGCAAAGACGATGTGCGCGCCGTTGGTTTTTTCGGATTGGGCACTCCACTCGTAGCTGATCGGGGCGCCATCGGATTGTAGCGTGAGCGATCCCGTAACTTTGCTGGGCGCGCCTTGTGGCGGCTTGATGTCCGAAGTGCCTTTGGCAAGCCAGCCGCCTTCGGCTGGCGCAATCTCGAACTCTTCGCGGCCGACGGTCTGGCCCGCGAGTTTAATGGTGAACTTTCCTTTGTCTTGTACGAGAACCCCGGTGACCGGCGTAGCTTTCTTCTGAGCGGCGGCGAAAGAAAAGGCGGCGAAAGCAAGAACTCCCAAGGTTAATCCCATGCAGGTGGTTTTGCGGTTCACGTGTGTCTTACCCCCGCTGGCTATTGTCTCTCAGGAGAGGGGTTTCTCAACGAGGAGATGCGCCTGATTGCCTCCAGAAGCAACAATGCCGAGGCGTAGAATTTGAGCAACGATTTCGGCAGGTTCGCCGGAACTGTCCACGCGATAGTCGGCGAGCTGGTAGGAGGGCAGGCGCTGCGCGTGGAGGGTGCGGAAGCTGGCTTCGTCGCGGAAAAGCGGGCGGCCGGTCATGGTCATGCAGCGGGAAAGCAGGACCTCGATGGGGGAATCGAGCCAAAGAACGGGAACGCCGGAAGCACGCAGAAATTCGGGGCAACCGGGCTGCGCGTAGGTTCCGCCACCGAGGGCGAGGACGGTCCCCTGCTTGAGTTCGGAAGCGCGGCCGAGCGTGGCGCGGAGCTGGTCGGCTTCAAGCTGGCGGAAATAGGCTTCGCCTAACCGTTCGAAGATTTGCGGGATGGGAAGGCCGGCAGATTCCTCGATGCGGTCGTCCAGATCAACAAAACGCCAGGCGAGTTGCCGGGCGAGGAGCGTACCAATGGTGGTCTTACCGGAACCCATGAATCCGGCGAGGCAAAGAACCGACACACGCGGCCCAGGACCGCGCGAAGGAGGTGTGGTGGTCACGCAAAAGGAGCGCGAAGGGCTTAGTCGCGCTTCAAGATACGAATTGTACCACTGTAGGTAGAGAGTTCGACCTTAGCCAAGCCCGCGCCGAAAGTGCCGAAAAGTCCACGAAACTTCGAACCAAAACGGTGGCCCGTCCCGTGGGAATCCGGCTTGAGAAAGGCAGCGGCTTGATTGTCGACGGTGCCCGTGGCGGTCTGCGCCTTGAGATCAAAAGAATCATTGCCCGAGAACCGTACTTCCACGAGGCCTCTTCCGCTTTTCATGGAATAAAGCCCGGTGCGGATGAAATCGCCGTCGAAAAGGATATTGCCCGTCATCGTGTGGAGATTCACGTTGGTAAGAGCAGGCTGCAGGATCTGGGCACTGCCGCCAACCGAATTAAAATCGAGTTTCCCAGCGCATTGTGTGCAGACGAGCGAGCCACCGGTGGTTTTCACAATGATGTAGCCAGACACCTCCTTTAGGTGGATTTCGCCGGCCACACTTTCCAGGGTCATATCGCCCATGACCTGTTCCACATAAATCAGGCCGTTTTCGGTTTTGAGCTGAAGCTCAGTTTCTTCCGGCACGGTCAATTGCAAGCTGGTTTCAAGATCGAGAGGCTGCGCGGAGGCGTCCACGATGTTCGCCGTGACGTCAATACGATCACCCGCCTGCTCCATTTCAAAATTAATCTTGTTGGAGTTCTGATTGGCGATTACGGCGACTTCCTGGCTCTTGGAAGATTTCACCTCGATGCGGCCGTTGGCCACATTTTGAATTACCACCACCGGCCGCCCGGTGACGGCGAAATGTTTTTCGGTGCGCTGGCTTGCGGCGTTAGCCGTCGCGCATAGGCAAAGCACAACGGCGCCGCCAAAAAGCAGCGTAATGTTCCGTTCGAGCGACCTGGTCCCCATGTTAGTTAACACTCCTTCCGCGATCCATGATCGCGGCAAGCAATTCCGCTTTTTGCTGGTAGGCATCGGCGAGGTATTCGCGGGCCAGTTCGTCCTGCGGCGCTGCTTTCAGATGGCGTTCGCAGTCAGCAATAAAATCGTTGATTTGCTGCAGGTTTTGCCCGAGGGCGGTGTCCACCGGAGAAGTGCCTGTCAGGTGCATGTTCCGGAAGTCGGTTTCCGTGTCATTCACGACCCTGCGGACTTGCTCGATGGAGGGTTGCCATTCATCACCGGGAGCAGTCTGGCTTTCGCCGGCATAGCGCACTTGCACAACCGCGGCGACGGCAATCAGCGCGCCCACAGTCACGGTGGCCAAGGCGCGGCGGCGGAAAAGTTGGCCGAAACCATCCCACCAGGAAGCGGGCGCTTCCTGTGGAGCCGCCGCAGGCTCTTTAATGATGCCTTCCAGTTCCATCTGCGTCCGGAGTGCAACCCAGACGCGGGAAGGCGGCTCGACTTCTGCCGGCAATTCCTGGGCGGCTGAAACAATTGTTTCAAGGTCGGAAATGTATCCCTGACAATGCCGACAACCGGCGACATGCCCGCGCACTGCTTGCGGCAATGGCGCCAAGCCTTCCTGTCCGACAACCTCTTCGACGTCCCTGCACTGCATGGTGCTTCACTCCAAGCGGATAGCAGCCGGTTGGGCAGCTTGCTCCACTTTCTCTCAACTTCTTCCTAGGCCCCGACTCTTGGCGTCACGGGATCGTACACACCCCTAAAATGCGTTTATTGTAGCTCAATCGTCGTGCGCCGTCTGCGTTCTTGCGGCGTGGCGTTCCTGCCGCGCCTGAGCGCGCAATTCTTCCTGCAAGAAATCCCTCAGACGAGTCCGTGCCTTGTGCAACTGCGACTTCGAATTTCCGACCGAGCAACCCATGATTTCCGCTATCTCGTTATGCTCATAACCCTGCACGTCGTGCAGCACAAACACCGTCCGGTAACCGGGCGGCAATTTTTCCACCGAGCGTTCCAAATTGACGCGATCCACTGCGCCATTCAAGCGCAGATCTGGCGCGCCAATGTCTTTTCTGGGGCCGCCTGTTTCTTCGTCGGGCTCCGTCGTTTCTTCGAGTGAGGCCACGGGGAGCGACTTCTTCCTTAGCCGCATCAGCACGACGTTAACGGTCATGCGATGCAGCCAGGTTGAGAACGCCGACTCTCCCCGAAAAGTCCCGATCTTGCGGAAGAGCTGCAGAAAGGCTTCCTGCATGAGGTCTTCCGCATCGGCCGGGTTATTCACCATCCGCAGACACAAGGCGTAAACGCGGCGGCTATGCAATTGATAGAGAAACTCAAATGCAGCGGCGTCGCCCGCCTGAGCCAGCCGTATAGCTTCCGCCTCAGTCACCGGTTTGGTGGCCTGCCGGGAAGTCGACGCATTCGGAGCGCTTGGTCGGTTTCGGGCCAACGGTCCAATTGCGGCGCATCCACCGGTTCGGATGCGCCGAATACCTCCTGGAGTTGTCCTGGCGTTCGCCCGCTGGAGTCAAACAGACACCCCCGAGATAGCCTTCGTTCGTACACGGTGTTCAGGCTCCTGCGGGCGAGCGGGTGAGCTTATTGTCCCGCGAAAGCGTCCATTCGTCCATGCCGGGGCGTAACGAGATCGCTGCGGGATTCGGACTGATCGTGGATGGTTTTCTCAAAATCGCCCAGCTGCGCCGCCGGCAGGACGACCAGGAAAGACTTAAACAACACGATGGTTTCGCGGAGACAGGTATTAAGGTCGTAGTGGCCGGCGTCGACTTCATGCCAGCCGCGCTCCGGATCTGCGTAGAGACCCATGGCGAGATCGTCAGCGACGCTGCGAAAGTCGCGGTCCAAATCTTCCACCATCTCTTCCATGGTGCTGACTTTATGCAGGAATTGCAGCCGATGGGAAAAGAGCACGCGGTCGAGCAGCCCGCTCATGCGCGCTGAACGCTGGCCCTTTGATCCCTGATAATTCTCCGGATCGAGCGGGGCGGCATTGGGTACCGTCCCGTAGTGCTTGGCATGCTCGTGCAGCGCCCGGAGCGTGCCCGCGAGCGGTCGGCTCAGCCGCCCGCAAAGCTCGGAACTCATGCTGATAGTGCTCAAAGCCTTGGCCAGCAATCCCGCGAGTCTGAGCTCAATCGCTTCGTTCAGGGAAACACTGAACATGATATACAGCGATTCGAGATGACGCTCATGTTCCTGGAAAACGAGGGCTTTTTCTTCAGGCAGACACGCCCTCCAGTCCTGCTGGACAGACCTGCCGCGGGATAAGGGGGCGCGGCTGTGGGCTTTCAAGAAGGGCCTCCCAGGGCAGAGGTGCACAAGTATACCAAAAGAATTTCCATTACTACTACTACTTTGTGACGAGAAATGACGAGAATGACGAGCAACTGCGGGTTGGTGAGCTTGAGTCAACGATCCGGCACCTCTCCCTACTGTAAAGATTCTACCCTGGGTCGTGCAAGCCGGTGCCGCATCCGCCAGTTGCCTTCCATCTCATTCCCCCCATTGACCTTGCCCGTTTTCTTGCCCCAGGAAGGTTCGCGCCGCTATACTCGGTTTCCGCCTTCGCGGAAAGGATATTCCCCTTGGAATTTGAGCCTCGCGACCAGTTTGAGCAGCGCCTAAAGAAGATCGAGGAGATTCGGGCGCTGGGCCACGATCCCTATCCGCGCGAATTCCGCTGGACGGACACTCCCGCGGCACTTGTGGAAAAGTTCGGCGGCGCCACCGGGCCCGAACTGGAAGCCTACAAGCGCGAGGTGCGAGTGGCGGGCCGCATTGTTTCCATCCGGCTGATGGGCAAAGCGGGATTTGCTCATCTGCAGGGAGCAGGGAAGCGCGTGCAGATCTATGTGAAAAAAGATGTGGTCGGAGAAAAGGGATTCCGACTGTTTCACTTACTGGATTTGGGCGATTCGATCGGCGTACGCGGCCATTTGTTCCGAACCAAGACCAACGAATTGAGCATTTGGGTGGACGAAATCTTCTTTTTGGCGAAGGCGCTGCTCCCTTTGCCGGAGAAGTGGCACGGACTTACGGATGTGGAGTTGCGGTACCGCCAGCGTTATCTGGATCTTATTGCCAACGAGAAGTCGCGGCAGATCTTTATGACCCGCGCGCGGATTATCCAGGAATTGCGGCGGTTCTTCGACGCGCGGGGCTATATCGAAGTCGAGACGCCGATGATGCACCCGATTCCGGGTGGGGCCGCCGCGCGCCCTTTTGTCACGCACCACAATACGCTGGACATCAACCTGTATTTGCGCATTGCGCCGGAACTTTACCTGAAGAGGTTGACGGTCGGAGGTTTCGACCGCGTCTACGAAATCAATCGCAATTTCCGCAATGAAGGTATTTCCACGCAGCACAACCCCGAATTCACGATGCTGGAGTTTTACGAGGCTTACAGCAACTATCGCGACTTGATGGACGTGAATGAACAACTGTTTGCCTTGCTGGCCGGGAGCATCACCGGTTCGACAAGCATAAAGTATGGCGACACGGAGTTGGATTTTTCCAAAATGCAGCGGCTGACCATGCGCGAAGCGATCGTTAAGTACTGGCCGAAGGAGGCCGGCGAAGCGCCCCAAGTTGAAAAATTGGCCTTACCGGGAGGCGCGCGCGAGGCCACCAGCCGATATAACGCCTGGGCAAAAAAGAGCGGAGCACCTTATGCCGCGTCCAAGGGCCAACTGACGGATGGCGAATGGACAGGATTGTTGTTCGAAACCATCGCCGAAGACAAACTGGTTCAACCCACCATCGTGTACGATTTTCCGACGGATATTTCGCCTCTTTCCAAACAAAAACCGGAAGATCCGTCACTGACGGAGCGGTTTGAGATCATCGTGGCGGGAATGGAAGTGGCCAACGGTTTCTCGGAACTCAACGATCCTGCCGAGCAAGAGCGCCGGTTTCTTGCGCAAATCGCGCAGGGCGGCGAGGAAATGCCCAAGCAATTGGACCTGGACTACATCCGCGCCCTCTGCCATGGTATGCCGCCGACCGCAGGAGAAGGCATTGGCATCGACCGGCTAACCATGCTGCTCACCGATTCACCTTCGATTCGAGACGTCATCCTGTTTCCTGTGTTGCGGCCGGAGGGCGGCGGCGAATCAAGTAGCACTTCCGAAGCCCACGGCCGGTAACGTATTCTTCCAGCAACAATGCGATTCGAATGGTTTGTAGCCCAGCGCTACCTGCGGTCGCCCTACCGCCCGGCGGTGTTGCGCCTGGGGACCCTCTTGTCGGTGCTGGGTGTGACTGCAGGCGTTGCGACCCTGGTGATTGCCTTGTCCATGAACACGGGATTCCGCGAAACGCTCCAGGAGCGCCTGCTTGGGGTAACGGCGCATATTTCTCTCACGCGTCCCGGCTCTGGCGGGATCAAGAACTATGAGGAGATGGCCGCGAAGCTCGCGAGCACGCCCGGCGTGCGCTCGGTTACACCGGCTGTGTATCAGACCGTCTTGCTCTCGTTTGGTGGAGAGGCGCGCGGGGTGGTGACCAAGGGCGTCGACCCGGAGCGTGAGCGCAAAAGTGATGAAGCACTGCAGCGCGTTGTCGCCGGCAAGCCGGACTTTTCTCCCGATGCGGACGGCATCGACGGGCTGCTGATTGGCAAACAGCTCGCCGAGGAATGGAAGATCTCGCCGGGCGACTATGTGACCATCACCAGCCCGCAAGGGAGGCTGACTCCCTTCGGGCTGATTCCCCGCACACGACGATTTCGCGTCACCGGCATCTTCGACTCTGGCTTTTACGATTACGATGAGAACTGGTGTTTCATGACGCTGGCTGCCGCGCAGGGCCTTGCCGGTGCGGGCGATCTGGTCAATGTGCTGGAATTCCGTTTGGTTCAGACGGAACGCTCCCGAGAAATCGCCGAAGAAATCCAGCATGCCGTAGGCCAGGGATTTTCGGTCACAACGTGGATGGAAGAGAACCGGGCGCTGTTCCGCGCCTTGCATTTGGAAAAATTGGTCACCGCCATTTTTATTGGACTGATCACCTTCGTGGCGGGGCTCAACATCCTCGTGGTTCTTTCGATGACGGTCACGGACAAGGCTCGAGATATCGCCGTGCTGCGCTCGTTGGGAGCGCGCCGTGAGCAGATTCGCAAGATTTTTCTTTGCCAAGGAATTACCATTGGAGCCGTGGGCACGCTCGCGGGGCTCATTCTGGGTTACGCATTTTCGTTTATCTCCGGCAGCTATCATTTGATTCCTCTTGACCCGCAGGTTTACGCCGTCCCTTACGTGCCTTTTCATCCGAGCCTGTTCGATGGCATCTGGATTACCGCGGTGGCCATGGGCATTTCCATCGGGGCCACGATCCTGCCCGCGCGCTCGGCCGTGCGGTTGCTCCCGGTGGAGATTCTTCGCTTTGAATGAGGACCAAAAGGGCAAGGGAGAGACCTTGTCGAGGAGCCCGGTTTGGCGCACCGCTTGCTCCTAGAGCAGGTGGGTAGGTCGACGGGCTGACCTTGGGGTTTTCCCTCACCTCGGAGGGGCAAAAATGCTCGCCGCAAGCTATTGAAAATGGAAAGATTAGAAGTGTTTTGCTTTGTGGGGGAAATGCCACTTTTTCGGCAGGCAAACCGACTGGCGAAAAAGGGAAAGTGGTTGGGTAATTTCACACGGTCTTGTGCCAGCCTTGAACGGCACGGAGAATGCGCGAAGAGCATCTAATCATCAGCAGTAAGGTTCGGGAAAAGGAAAACGCTAGGACGCCAGTTGGACAGAAAACCAGCCATGAACTCTGACGCACAACCCGCAAGGACGCTGAACTGCGAATCGCGGGAAGCCCGCGCGGTCCTGGAATCGCGCGGCCTGAAGAAAAACTACCGGAGCAGCCAGAAAATCATTCCGGTTTTAACCGACGCCAACTTGATTTTGCGCAAAGGTGAGATGGTGGCAGTCGTGGCACCTTCAGGAGCGGGCAAAAGCACTCTGTTGCACCTGTTGGCTGCGCTAGACACGCCAACGAGCGGTACAGTATACTTCGAAGCGAAAGCCATTGAAACAAATGATGACGCGGCGCTCGGAGAATTTCGCAATCGTGCGGTGGGTTTTTTGTGGCAGCGTCACCAGTTGTTGCCGGATTTTACGGCTGCGGAAAATGTAGCCATGCCGCTGCTACTGCGCGGCGAGAAATTCACTTCGGCGCTGGAGCAGGCGCGGAAGTGGCTCGCGGAGGTCGGGCTGGAAGATCGGGCCGACCACCGCGCGGGGGAGCTCTCGGGAGGGGAACAGCAGCGCGTGGCGATTGCCCGGGCGCTCGTCACCGGGCCGACCGTGCTGCTGGCAGATGAACCTACGGGAGATTTGGACGAGCAGAATGCTTGGGCCATGTTCGAGTTGCTGGAACGGCTGCATCGTGCGCACAAGTTGACGTCGCTGATTGCCACGCACAATTTGGCGCTCGCTGCGCGCTGCGACCGTATTCTGGGGTTGGAGCATGGCGTTTTGCGGTCCCGCGAGGCTGCGGCTATCGCGGGCGAGGGCCCTGGGGGAGAAGCGAGCTAACGTGTTTGAACGGTATACTGAGAAAGCGCGTCGCGTCATATTTTTTGCCAGATACGAAGCCAGCCAGTATGGCAGTCCTTACATTGAAACGGAACATTTGCTCCTGGGCCTGATGCGCGAAGACAAGGCTCTGGCCAACCGCTTCCTCCGCCAGCAAGGCTCCATCGAATCCATTCGCAAAGAGATTGAAGCTCGCATCACCATTCGCGAGCGTATTTCCACTTCGGTCGAAGTGCCCCTGAGCGCGGAGTGCAAGCGCATCCTGAATATGGCCGCGGAAGAGGCGGAGCGCCTGGGCCACAAGCACGTCGGTACAGAACATTTGTTGCTGGGCATCCTGCGCGAAGAAAAGTGCTTTGGCTCGGAGATCTTGATGGAGCGCGGGTTGCGCCTCTCGACATTGCGGGAAGAGCTAGCGCGCACTTCGGGTTAAAAAACGGCGGCAGCGCGGCCCAAAGAAACCTCTTTGCTCGCGGAATTCAGCCGCGACCTTACGCAGGCGGCTGGCGAAGGTTCACTGGATCCGCTCGTGGGACGCGAGAACG
>QHYJ01000324.1 GCA_003223255.1 Acidobacteriota bacterium
CCATTCCACAAAGAAGCGTGCCTCGCAATAAACTTTGGGATCGTATCCGGAGTCATCGTGAAAGCCCTCCTGGATACCTTCAATGCGCACTCCGGGTGGAAGCAGAGGTTGGTAGCTGCCGATGTCCATCTCGTATTCATAGCGATCGTAGACAACAATGTTGTGTGCGGGAACTCTCACATCCTGCAATGCCATAATGATCTCGCGCACAAGCTCGGGAGAAGAGCAGCAAGCCGGAGCGCCGGAAGGGTTGATCTTGATTCCCACGACGTCGGTCGGCTCGATGAATTTTAACCAAGCTGTCCTCACTGTGCTTTCGCCAGTGAGTTCCTTCATACCCAGTTCGAGCATGCGGCGAATGATCCCTTGCGAGACGCGATTTCCCGCGATGGATCGAGGATCTGAAACTTGCACGACGCGGCCAGGGAACAAGCCCGGCATTCCCAGAGGAGAAGGTTTGAAGTCTTTCAGGCCGCGCACCTGGATTGGCGGTGGCACTGGCAACATAATTCCTTCTTGGATGTTAGGGCCAAATCCGCCGAGGAAAAGTCCCGCGCTGCCCAAACAAGTGCGCTTTACGAAGCCGCGTCGATCCATAAGGTCGATTCGCTCCATCGAGTGCTACACTGTCAAAACCTGAATCCGTCTTGCTGCTGCGCAGCCAAGGCGACGCAATTTCCGGCTTCGCCTGAAATAGGGCAACAGCCTACGCCACAGGACGGTGTGTTTACAAGAGCCTGGAGGCAGCGTTTTTCATTCTGCTGATTCCGTCTCCGCGAAAAGGAGTCGCTTGCCGCGAACCATCAAGGTCACGCATTCTGAATCGTTCCAATCAAGAGTGACATGTTCACCCGGACTGTTGATGGCGCCCCTCAATGTCCCTTCGCGCTCGTCGAGGTCTCGCCTCGTGACCCCAATGCAATCCACGTTGCTGCAAGCTTCATCGAAGGCCTCGTAGGTCAACGACCCCCAGAGATAGATCCCAACGAAGTTCTCTCGGAGGATGGCGGAAATCAGTAACCATCACCTCAAGAAGGTCGGACAGATCCTTTGGGATATTTTTTGGCAGGTTCATTTCTCGCTGCAGAATATCAGCCATCGTTCGTGAGACTGAAATAGGGATCGTGTGGCTGCAGGGCCGTGTCGCCAAGAGAAAAAAGGGCCTAGGAAACCGAAGCCCCCTTCGAGAATACCGCTAGAACGCTTTCGGGTCTCACTTTCCCGTGAGAAACTAGCTTCCGTGAAGACATTACTTCTCGGGCCCATTCTTTCCCTGCTTCCTCGACGGTGGCGGAAATCGCATTCCATGTTTTCATCGATTCACTGGCCCATCGCTGCAACGCTCAGCGGGATGATCGAGTCGTTTTTTTCGTTACTCGCTTTGGTATACTGGTATTCATACTCCGTAACACATTGGGCCAAAGATGCTGTGTACTCGGCAATTAACGCCGGCGCCAGAATCCCACCGAATACTGAAGGTTTCGCCGCCTTTGCGCTGATGTTTCTTCATCCTGTTACGTGGATGATCAGCTGGTGTGCAGTCGAGGGGATGGTCCGGTTTCTAGGAGCAGCATTCACTGGGAACGCGCTTGGAATTCTTCCTCTCTTTCTTCTGGACAAAATTTGGGCACGATACACGTCAAGAGTGCGCGCTGAATGCCCTACAGAGATGGGAAGTACCTGGTCGTCTTTTCTCCCCTGGGTTCGGCAGCGAGTAGGATCCCTTAGCCATCCAATTCTCCCGGACGAAGTACGCTATTCAGCGGACGCAATGGGCGAGGTCATGTCGATCAGTTCATCGCGTCCCAAATCTGGATGGGAGCCTCCACGCGTCATCCGCTGTAAGGACACCTACTATCGCCTGGAGGCAATTTCGGAACAGTCCGGAGCAAGGTCTGTGCTGTATCTGTTGCGGCGCCTCCCAACGGGTGTACCTGGGCGCACGGTAATCACCTATTCACCAGAAGATCTCTTTATGCGAAAAGGGTAGCGTCCGCCACAAGACAGTTTGGTTCAAACGGGGTTGTAGGAAGCCAACAAAAACTCTAGCCGTCTTGTCCCCTACACGGAAGTTGAATTCCGGTCGTTGTACGGCGTTACCGGAAGATGCAGACGCCGCACGTTGTTTATACGTAAACCGCGCTCCACACCACGTTTCAACAAACAATACTCTTGCCAAGTACACATAGCTCGATGAGCTGTCGGTGCGCCGTGTAAAGGAGGTGGTCTACCGCGGGTTGAAAGTCCCGCCCGGGAACTGTTTCGCTCCACCCGGTAGCAGTCGGAGCGGCAGCGGAGGCAACGAAGCTGCCGGAGCCTCTGATGTAGAGGGTCGCTTTCAGGCGACTCGGCGAGTCATGCAGGCCGTAATGTAGTGTAAACACTGAGCAGGCCCCGAAACAGCCGATGCAGGAGCCGACCCGCCCGACAGTCGGGGAAGGCCGATGCCGGTGGAAAGCACGAGCGAAACAGGTTCCATCGGTCGCTGCCGGGGTAGTGGTGACAGCATGCATGCAAAGGAGACCAGACGACAACACGGGAAGCCTCAGCGGTGATCGTAGCTCACGATCAACCGGTAACCCGCGAGGGCCAGACCGGGCCGTATGAGGTGACGGGAGGCCAGTAGTACCGACGAAACCGGGTAATGCCGGTGGAGGGAAGTGGCCCCAGTTGAAAGCAAACGCAAGAAGCGACGAAGACGGAGGGATTGGTGATGAACCTAACAACCCCAGTAAGCGTTCAGAAGTTGCAGACGGCGTTGCACGCAAAAGCGAAGGAATCGCCCAACTTTCGATTCTATGCGCTGTACGACAAGGTGTATCGCAAGGATGTACTGGCTTTCGCTTACGAGTGCTGCAAAGCCAATGGCGGAGCAGCAGGAGTAGACGGCCAAACATTCGAAGACATCGAAACGT
>QHYJ01000321.1 GCA_003223255.1 Acidobacteriota bacterium
CCAGCGATCGTAGGCTGCGGCGGCGATGGCGACATCTGTGGAGTCGGCGGTCAAGGAGTCGCGCAGTTGACTGAGGAGACCCTTGCGATTGTCTAAGCGGCCATCCCAGGAGATAACCGAACCGGAGGGCAGAACGTGAGGTTGGGTTTCGCGGCGCGATTCCTTTGTTGTATGGAAGGAGTGGAAGAGAATGGCCACACCTTCTTTCCAATACATTTGCTTGCCGTCCGGGCCATAGGGAGCAAGAGAGGCATTGACTCGCTCGATGTATTCGGGGGCCACCGGCTTACCGTCAAAATTCCATCGTCCAAACTGCACGCTCATGTTCCGCTCCGTGGTTTATCCTGTTGCCGCCTAACACCGGTCGAGAACCGCGTACATTTCCGGCACATAGGGCTTGTCATTGACGACGCGACCGTTTACTTCGACCCAAGCGTGAGCTTTGAAGGGCATTTGCTGCGCGCCGATGACCATTTGTGCCGGGACGCCGTACTTTTTCAGAAGGCAAGTGGCGGCGGCAGAGCGCTGCAAGCAGAGCACTTCTTTCCAGTACCAAATGCAGGCCATGTCGACGGCGGCGCAAATCCTTTCGACGGCATCAGGGGCTGAGGCATGCTTGCCGCGAGGGGATTCGCGGACCTTGGTGTAGAGAGCCGCAAAATTCTTGCGTGCCATTAGAATGTCGAAGTGAATCAGTTTGAGATATGCCTGCAGCACAAGAAACGACATTGCTTGATCTCCATCTCGTTTGAGCACGTAGATTCGCAGGGCCGGTGTTCAGAGTTGGCAGAGTTCATTTCCGGCGCGCCACTATCGTCCGTGTTTTTGGGGCTGGCAAAACAGGCTGGCGAAACTTATGGGAACTGCGTTAAGTACGCTGCGATAATCCGCGAAGTCGCCCGCCTGGGTCAACACAAGAGAGTTCTCCTGTGCGGCCAAAATCTGAAGGATACGGCCATGCGTTTGAAAAATAGTCAGAAATTGCGCAGATTTTTCGCTTCCTAGTACCTGGAGAACTACGGAAGGAGCCTTGGGCGATTCCCTTCTGAAGCACTTTCTGGTTTTTCTCTGAACTTGCGAGGCGGCAGATGTTCGCTGAAAATGCCGGCTAAACTAAGTTGGATATTTGCGTCGCCTAAGAGCTTAAGGAAGGCGGCGCAGCACTTTCTTCAGAGCAGAACGTTTTGTTCGGCTGGCTTCCCATGTGGAAGACAATTTTCGCTCCGTTGGCCAGATCGGCGTGGTGGAACCAGATTTTGGAATGTGGTTGGCCATTGAAATGGATGGCTTGAATGTACTTGTCCTCCGGAGAGCTGCGCTTTGCTTCGACGACTAGTTTCTTGCCGTTGTTTAGCGTCAGCTCCGCGCGGTCGAACAGGGGCGTACCGAAGACATAGTTTCCGCTCACGGGATCTACGGGATAAAAACCCAACGCGCTGATGACATACCAGGCGGACATTTGGCCGCAATCTTCATTTCCGGCGAGTCCGTCGGGTTGGTTGTCGTACAATTTTTCCAGAAGATAGTGAACGCGCTCTTGTGTTTTGTAAGGAGTTCCCGCGTAAGCGTAGAGATAAGCGATGTGGTGGCAGGGTTCGTTGCCATGCGCGTATTGGCCGACCATGCCGGCGATATCCGGCGGAGCGTCCGGCGGAAGTTCGGAGCTCTGATTGAAAAGCGTGTCGAGCCGCTTCACGAAGTTTTCCCGGCTGCCGAACAAATCGATGCATCCCTTGACGTCATGCTGGATGCCGAAAGTCGTCTCCCAAGAGTTGGCTTCGGTGTAGTCGCGCCATTTCTTGAAGTGGCCCATGCCCCGCGGATCAAAAGGCTCGGCCCAATCTCCATGCTCGAGGCGCGCGCGCAGGAAGAGCTGCTTGGAGTCGAAAAGGTTGCGATAGTTTTTAGAGCGCTCGCGCAATAGCTTGGCGTCTTCTGTCGCGCCCACTGCCTGTGCAACGTGCGCGACGGCCCAATCGTCGTAGGCATACTCGAGGGTTTTGCTGGCGGATTCTTCCTCTTTGTCGGCAGGAATGTAGCCGAGCTTTCGATACCATCCTAATCCGCGGTAGTCATCCTCCAGGGCGCGCTTCCTCATCAGCGGGTAAGCCTTCTGCAAATCGAGGTGCGGAAACTTTTTCGCGCAAGCCTCGGCGATGACGGCGGCCGAGTGATAGCCGGTCATGCAGCCGGTTTCTTTCGCTTGCAGCGGCCAGACGGGCATACCGGCAGGGCTTTCTTCCGCCATGCGGATGAGGCAATTCACGAAATCGGGCACGCGGTGCGCTTGCGTGAGTGTGTACAGAGGATGGGTAGCGCGATAAGTGTCCCAGAGTGAGAACGTGCTGTAGTTATGCATACCGGCAGGCAGAGAATGCACTTTGCCGTCCATGCCGCGATACTGGCCGTCCACATCGTCAAACAGTGTTGGGGCCAGCATCATGTGATAGAGCGCGGTGTAGAAAATCTCCTGTTGTTTTTGGTTGGAAGTTTCGATGCGAACGCGCGAAAGCTCGCGCTGCCAGGATTTGTGCGCCGCTTGGCGGACGTGGTCAAAATCCCAATCAGGAATTTCTGTTTCCAGGTTTTTCAGCGCTGCTTCCGCGCTCACTCCGGAAAGGCCGCTTTTGACAAGAATCACCTCTCCCGGAGAAGTTTGGTAGCGAATGACACATTTCAAGCGCTTGCCCTTGGCTTCCTTCGTTCCGGGGGAAAGTTTTGTGTCGTCGGAATAAATATCAAATTCCCGGAAAGGCTTGGAGAACTTCATCGCAAAGTAGATTTCGCGGCCCTGAGCCCATCCTGCGGTGCTTCGCCCGCCGAAGATCGTATCGTTGTTCTTGGCACGCAACTCGGCCCACAGGACGGTGTCCGGAGAATTGCCATAGCAGTGACCAAGGTCGAGGATAAAGTGACTTCTCTCGTTGATGGGAAACGTGTAGCGGTGAATGCCGGCGCGTTCGGTAGCGCTGAGTTCGGCGCGGATGTCGTAGTCCCGAAGAAGAACGGAATAATATCCCGGCTCGGCCACCTCGTCGGCATGATCGAAGCGGGAGCGATAGCCCTCTTCGGGCTTCTCGCGCGTTCCGGGAACGATTCTCGTTTTGCCCGTGCGCGGCATCAGCAGCACATCGAGCATGTCTCCGACACCGGTGCCGCTCAGGTGCGTGTGACTGAAGCCCATGATCGAGCTGTCGGAATGATGGTAGCCCGAACACCAATCCCAACCGTCGTTGTACGTGTCGGGCGAGAGCTGCACCATGCCAAAAGGCACGGTCGCGCCGGGATAGGTGTGTTCGTGGCCGCCGGTACCGATGGCAATCTTGACGAACTGCGTTAGGTCGTCGTTGGAAGCGGGTTCCCGTGTCACTGTCATGGGCTTATCCGCGTGAGGATAGGTTTGTTGCGATTCGGGGAAACACGGTGACCCTCAAGTGCGTTGCTCCGTAAGGAACAAGAGCGATTTGTTGCGCATCAGCAAATGCAGACTCTGCCATTATCTTCGGAAGAGGCGGGGTAAATTTTTGATTCGGATCTTTCGGAGCAATTGCCAACCCCCACTCTTTGATCTTCTTCATCGGAAGGATGAGGCTTACCGGCGAGTCCGCCCACGGGTCTTCCGTCATTCGCTTGCGAGGCAATTGCGCTTCCGAAAGAATTCTGGCTTCGTCGCCCAGCAGGCCGTAATTCCAGGGGCTAGCCGGGGTAGCATTCCATTCAGGAAACTGCGCTGTCGACCACTTGGCTTCCACAAGCGAAGACCATTCTTCTTTGATGGGCAAGGAATAGACGAGCGGCCCATGCTCGATTCCTGCGCCGTTGTCCGGCCAGCGGCTTAGAGTTGTCTTCATGGGGAAATGCACCGTGATTTTATCGCCGGGACGAAACTCGCGCTGCAGGCGAGCAAAACCGTTGTGCATCGGAGGAAGCGAGATAGGCCTTTCGTTCAAGAAGAAGCTCGGGGTCGAACACCATCCCGGAATTCGGAACGACCACGAAAAGGAAACGGGCTTGTCCGAATCGAAAACGAAATGAATTTGCTCTTCGAAGGGGTAGTTGGTCTGCTCATGAATCTCAATGGGGTGTTTTGCCGGTCCGACTTCCGTTTTCAGCTGGGATGGACCATAAAGTGTGGCGGCCAAGCCTCCGGAGGCGTCCTTCATCCACATGCGAATGACGTAATTCGGGAAAATGCGATGGACGTTTCCCCCGCAGCAGGCGACTTCCTGCCCCGAGTTCGGCCGATAGGCCATCCAACCGTTGCCGTGCCGCAGTACGGCATGATTCGAATTCTGCGTGGCCAGCATTTGATTCGGGCAGGAAAAATATTGATGTGCCTTCCAATCTTTCTTGATGGAGCCAAAACCGGCGTTGAAGAACGCGCGTTCGATGCGATCACCCCACACGCCATTGCCGGTGGCCATCAAGAGATAGCCCCAAGTCCAAGTATGGTCGGAAATGCAGCACGTTTCGTGGGAGTCGAGCGCGGTGACACTGCGGTAGTCTTCGCTGGTGGAGGGAATGCCATCGATGAGCATGTGATGGTCGAAAATCCGTTTCTGCGCGGCAAGGGCAAAGCGCAAATATTCCTTGTCCCCGGTATGCATGTAGAGAATGGCGGGCAACTTGGCTTTTTCAATGTAGGTCACGCCATGGGCGTTAATGGGAGTGTTCGCAAAGACGCGATCGGGATGCAGATCGCCAGATTCATAGTCGCCAGGTTCGGCGCTTAGAAGGAAATCCGCCCAGGCCCTTTTTGCCATGGCGAGGAGGCGTTCGTCGCCGGTGCGCTCGTAGGTCCACAGCATGCCTTCGACGTTGGTTACGTCGCGGGAGGAGCCGCCGTAAGGGGCGCGGTCAGAGAGGTAATGCTTTTGCATGGCGGCGGCGATTGCGGGATCGTTCGTAGCTTCGCCTTTGGCCGCTAGCGCTCGAAAGAAAACAGCGTTCGGCCAGCGAAAATTGTCAACTCGCGGATCGTCTTCCTTGCCGTTTTTGCAGAGCGCGGGGCCGAGGTAGCCGTCAGGGAAAGCATGACTCAAGGTGTAATCCACCGGAGCTTGCGCGACTCGAAGCAATTCTTGATTCCCGGTGACAAGAGCGCAACGCAGCGCACCGTCAATCCAGTAGCCGCGTTGCTCCCACGGCCACCAGGATTCGGCTTTCTCTTCGCCGGCCCAGTAAGCGTCCGTGAAGGGCCACGAGACTTCGGGAAGATGCAGACTCAATTGCCTGGCTTGTTTTGCGAGGTACAAACCAAGCCAGCCATCCGGCTTGACCGCCCCAGGGGCAAGGGACTGCAATGCGCGATGGCTCGAGCGCGCGGCGCTGGAATCTTCAGCGGAAGTCAAAAGCGAGCCTGCCAAAGCAGAAACTCCGGAGTTGAAATGTCGCAAGCCCTGGAGGGCGGGAATAGCGAGAAGTGAATTCAAGAATTCTTTTCGTGTGATCATTGGCGTTGGAGAACAGAAAGAAGTTTCCGGCAGGCCTTATGGGCGCAAAGCCGGATGCACTTTTCTGTTCGCCGGGACTTGCCCTTATACCCGCCATAGACCTTTTGCAACGAACTTTGTACCAAACCGCGAAAGCAATTTGTTTCATGTACAGCATAACTCAAGGAAGGAACCTTGGTCACAATTTGAAAACTTTCGTAAGTTTCACAGTGTCCCCAAGAGACGTTAGCT
>QHYJ01000325.1 GCA_003223255.1 Acidobacteriota bacterium
CCCCAAGGTCGGGCGCGTGGAGAAGCTAAGCATCGATCCGCAGAATCCCGCGCGTATCGAAGTGGTTTTCAGCGTGGAAACCGATCTGCCCGTCAAAAAAGACAGCCGCGCCAAAATCATGAGCATGAGCCCCTTGGGCGACAATCATCTGGAGATTCTGCCGGGCGGCCCGCAAACTGCGCTGGCTCCTTCTGGTTCTTTATTGCCATCGGACACCTATGTTGATTTCAACGCGCTCACCGCGGAGATCAATGACATCGCGCCGCAAGCCAAGCAACTCATGCAGTCCTTGAATGACCGAGCGACCGACCTGAAAGTCACTGTCGACCGCGTCAATGACCTGTTGAACGCGCAGAACCGGGCGAATCTTTCCGCCGCCCTTGCGAACACGCGCGGTTTGATCGAAGAAAACCGCCCGCAGATAAAATCCACGATTCAGCACTTGGACGGGGTAAGCCAGAAGCTTGAACCGCTTATCCAGGACCTGCGCAAGACTTCCGGGGAAGCCAACCAGGCCCTCGCTCGCATAGACGACCTGCTCGGGGAAAACCGCGCCGATGTGCGCCAGGCAGTGATTGATCTTCGCAAATCTTTGGCGACCCTGACGGATATTACCGGCCGAGTGGACCAGACCCTCGACGTGAACACACAAAATATTGACGAGCTTCTCGATAATCTCCGGCGCGTGTCCCAGAATCTAAAGGAATTTACGAACACCATCAGGAAGCGTCCTTACACTCTCATTCGCGCCAGCAATCCGCGCGAGCACAGGCCTGGTGAGCAGCAATGATGCGAGGGAGTCGCGAACGGGTGACAAGACGCCCGGAGTTGCCGCGCGCCATAAGAAAGTGCCGGGGTTCTCGAATGACTTCTAGAGTGACCCGCTGGATTCTGGTTCCGGTCTTGGGCCTAGGTGTGGGCTGCGGCGCTGCCCGGCCGAGCAAATACTACCAGCTAACAGTTCCTGGTGACGTAGCGCCCTCGGTCGACCAGAATCCTATTCCCATCACGCTCTTGATTGGGCGCCTGACCGGTCCCGCTCTCTATCACGAAGACCAGATCGTCTATAGCTCTGGCGGAGAGAGCATGGGGACCTACGAGTATCATCGCTGGGCTGAGCCGCCCACGGAGATGATCGCGGAAATCATGCTGCGTCAGTTACGCGCGTCGGGCCACTATCGTGGAGTCTATACTTTGCGAAGCGATATGCAGGGAGATTTTCTCTTGCACGGGCGTCTCTACGACTTCAAGGAGATTTCAGGAAGCTCCATCGTGGGCCGCGTCACCATGGAGTTGGAGCTTCGTAACATCAAGGCGGGCAACACCGTGTGGACACACTTTTATTCACATGATCAGCCAGCGGAGGGAAAAGATGTCGGCGCACTCGTCGCAGCCCTCGACAAAAACGTCCAACAGGGCGTTGCGGAATGCCGTGCCAGCCTGGATGAATACTTTGCGTCACATCCGCCAGCACCAACCGCACCGAACGCACGCTAGGTTTTTTGCGATAACTTCGAGACTTTGCTTAGGCACTCTCAGCTGAAGCGCCGCAGGGTCATCAGCGTGACGTCGTCTTCGAGCTCCGCGCTTCCTCTGTGAAGTTGCACGCCCTCGAGCAGGGCCGTGGAAAACTCCGGCAGGCGAACTGGGCCGGGAATTCTCGCCATAGTCGCTTCGGCCAATTGCAGGAAGCCCTTTGGCGTCAGTTGCTTTCCGCCAGGAGACTGCACCTCGGTGGCTCCATCGGAAAACGCCAGAATCATGTCATTTGCGTGCAGCCGAATGCTCTGCTCGTTGTACATCTCTCCTGTGATGAAGCCGAGCGGCAGGTTTTCCAGACCTTGTCCAATCTCGAGAAACTTACCCTCGCGTGCGCGCCAGAGAAGCATCCGCGGATGAGCCGCATAGGCAAAATTAAACTCTCCCGTCGTGCCATCAAATGTGCCCGTTACCACCGTCGTGAGGCGCAGCGCTTCCGTCGATTTTTCGGAATCGAGGATGAATTTGTCATTCAGGGCGGCGAGCAGCCCTGCGGAATCGCGGATATCCTGAAACTTGTGGAGCAAATGATGAACGTGCCGCGCCATTCCGCTTGCCACATACCCGTGTCCGACGCAATCCGCAAGGACCACGCGGGCAATGTTATCGCTGCAGGAGAACACTGCAGACAGGTCTCCCCCGGTGTCCGCGCCCGACGGGACGGCGATAACGTCCGCTTCCAGGCCAGCCAACTCGAGGGAGCGATGCGCTCTCTCGTTTCCGGCCCAAAGTTCCATGCAACCGAATGGCCGGGCCGGCGATGTCGTGCAAGCGAGGGTTTCAGAGGAGATCTTTTTAAGGGTCATTTTTGTTCTGTCCTGCCCACTTGTTGAACCGCAAAATGCTTCGCCATGAGATACACGAACCTGTAGGCATCTCAAGTTTACTCGGTCTGCCAGAAGACAGGGAACCGTTCCGAATTCGCGCGGGATTGAGGGCGAAGATTTGTTGGGGGTAGGCCAAGCTGGTTCCCAGCGGAAGCCGTCTGCAGTTTGAGCGCTGTCGGGGACTCTGCGGAACTGTTGTATCCTACGAGCCGGGCAGAGCATCAACTCTGGGGGCGTCCAGTCTTAGAGACGTGTGATTGTTCACATGACCTCGATCCAGGAACGAGCAACCAGCAACCAGAAGAGCCTGTCGAGCAAATATAGCCTGCGCCCCCTGATGGTCAGCTCGGGGTTGCGCTGCTAGCGGCGCGTCGCACGGCAACAGAAGGAAGATACCTCCGCCGGCACCGAACGCCGCATCGTATCCCCGCGCTTCCGAAATGGCGGCTGCTGAGCTGGTGGCTCGTGGTGTGCGCGCGTCAGTGGTCCGCCTTGCGCCCACGGTCCATGGCGACGGCGATCACGGCTTCGTTCCTCTCCTGGTCAGTAAGCGAGAAGGGCGTTTCGGCCTATGTCGGCGAAGGGCTCAGCCGCTGGCCCGCGGTGCAGCGACTCGACGCTGCTCATCTTTACAGGCTGGCGCTGGAGAAGGGTTCCGTCGGAGCCCGATAGCACGGGATTGCCGAAGAAGGCCTGTTGCTCAGAGGCATCGCTGAGGTGATCGGTCGACGTTCAACGTGCCAGTCGTCAGCAAGGCCGGCGAGAAAGCAGCCAACCACTTTGGCTGGTTCGCACATTTCGCAGCGCTCGGCCCGACGTCAAGCAACTCGCTACCGAAAATTCCGTCGGGCCTCTGCGGCACTCCTCCAACGAATCGAAGACGCAAAGCGATCCGGCTGGAGTCTGGTGAACGAAATTCGCCGATGTATGCATGCAAGAGACCAAGATAGACAGTGGGGACCGCCCATTTCAAAGGCCGAGGAGACGAAGCGCGCAGTGTGCTGGATCGGGACTTTTTCAAACAGCCCGTCGTTCGTAGCGGTAGTGCAGCCCGCCGACCTGCGGCACCGCAACGACCAGTCCCATTTCCGGCGGCTGAATCGCTCGTGGCTCCCGTGTGTCCTTTCCCAACGAAAGATGCGTTCTCGGTCGATGGTAGTATTCGA
>QHYJ01000326.1 GCA_003223255.1 Acidobacteriota bacterium
TGTAGTGCTCATCTGAAACCACGGAACGTGACCGAGCCAGAGCTCGATGCCATCGTATCCTGCCTTCTTTACGAGTTCGAGTCCCTGCTCGAAGCTCCAACCCTTCGGAATCATGTTGTCGCCGATAGATTTTTTCACGGCACCTCCTTCACGGCTCCCCTGTTTAACAGAACTTGGCCCAATAGCGAAGCTTCAAAGACCAGCTTCGAGGGTCTGCACGGGAATCTCCTTTTGAAAGCCACGGATATCCTCGAGGCGGGCACCGCCCGGAGAGTCGGCAAGACAATTGGCAGCAGCGCAGGCTGCTCCGAGGCGCAAAGCTTCGTCCGGACTGGCACCAGAGCTAATGGCCTGAGCAATTCCTGCAAGCTCAGAATCACCGGAGCCGACCGTTGAGCGCGGGTCAATCGTGGCGGAGCATTGAACAATACCTGTGCATCCTCGGCAGGACAGAATAGTAGTCCCTCGACACGAAGGCTTAGAACCGCGCTGTGCGCACCAAGTCGGATGAGGCTCCGGACTGCGCCTGCGGCAAGGCGAGTGAATCAATCGGCAAGCCAAGCACTCCGGCGGCTTCGTCACGATTGGGTTTGACGAAATGGGGGCGAGCGGCCAGCGCGCGGCGCAGTGACTCTCCGCTAGTGTCAAGGTAAGTCCGACATCGGAATTCGTGAGCGAGTTGGATGAGGCCAGCATAGCGATCCACAGGAGCACCGGCGGGTAAACTACCTGAGAAAATCACCGACACGGCTTCGCTCTTCGATCTCTGTCACCGTTCCATTGTTTTCGATGATTTCGAGATTCGTGCGAGTCGGCTGGTGCGTGGCGCATGGATGTCCTGAATGGGACATCTCGAACATATGGCCCTCGCGGTCCACTAGCGGCGTTGTAGGTAGTATGGGCCGGGCCACTCGGAGATGGCGCGAACATTCGCGGAGGCCCACTACACTTTCATCAAAAGGACTTCCTGAGCGTCCTACTGCCGCGCTCGCCACGTACTACATTTCTATGACAGGACCTGATTCTCAGTAGATGCAGACTTGAGTTCGGTTCGCATAAGCAATTGGATCGATAGAAGAAAGAGGAGAAACGCCACCGTCACGCCATCCCCGATCATCTGTCAAAAAAGCAGATGATCGCTTCTCGCGCAAGTCGTTGAAAAGAAATGAAGTGGCGCGCCCGGGAGATTCGAACTCCCGACCCCCTGCTTAGAAGGCCGTTGACCACTTTAGAACTTGCCGGAGCGAGCGTAAAGCGAGGGAAAATCGGACAATCGCACGGCCATTTCAGGAGAAATCCCACGCTTCCCGTTCACCAGTTCCGACAGTGTGGTGCGCGTGACTCCCAGGGCGGCGGCGGCATCCGTGATCGTCAGGCCCAAAGGCTCAATGCACTGTCGCAGCACCAAGCCGCCGGGGTGCGGTGGATTCTTCATCGGCATGTTCAATCTCCCTCAGTGGTAATCGACATGAATCAACGTTCGATGCATCTCCGTCGGCAAAGTGGAAGATCACTCGCCAGTTCGCCCGAACGGTCACCGCCCAAAAGCCTGTCAACTCGCCTTTGAGCGGATGTAACCGGAAACCCGGCAAATCCATATCGGCAACCGTGGCGGCAGCATCTAGACGCGCAAGAATGTCATGCAGCTTTTCCGCATGCTCGCTGATCACGCCGCGGGGGTCGTCGTCTTCGTAAAGACGTTTCAGTCCCTTGTGGCGGATCGAACGGATCATTTGCAACCGTAACGCGTAACGTAACGCACGTCAAGCGAAAGCCCGACTCTATTTGGCGCGTTGTCAGACGCGAGTACGACTTGACAAATCCCCAATATCGGTTAAACTGATTAACGTTAATCAAATCGCCCGTCTTCGCAGGAGGTGGCGTTACCCATGAAAACCATCGTCCATCGCATTCCGATCACGAAGGCGCGGATCAACCTGGGACAGGTGGTTCGCCGGGCGCATACGAACCGGGAGTATTTCATCTTGGAAAAGGATGGTATTCCCGTTGCGGGTGTCTTGAACGTGGACGACATGGAAGACTTTCTGGAGCTGCAGGATCCTGCGCTGAAGGATCAGATCAAAAGGAGCTATCAGGAGTATCGTCGCGGGAGAGCGCGAAGCGCCAGCAAGTTCTTGACTGAGTTGCGTCGTTCGGCCAAGAGGGCCAAGAGGGCCAAGAGGTGAAGGACCGGGATGAGCAGCCCGTTTCGTGTTCTCACCACCACGGCATTCGAAAGAGATTTCCGAAAAAGTTCAAAACGAAACCCAGAGCTTCTGACAGCGCTGGAAGAGTCGTTGGCCATCCTTCAGAAAGACCCACATAACCGCAGCGCACAGCACCAAATTAAGAAGCTCGCTGGGGTCAAGGCCGGCGAAGGACAATGGCGGCTCCGCTGGCGGGATTACCGCTTGAGGTACGACATCTTTGGCGAAGAGGTGGTCTTGCACTCATTTCGTCATCGCCGGGAAGCGTATTGAGGTGTGGCTGTCATTCGAGGGTTCCGTATTGTCGTTTTCTTCAGTTTGGGGTCCGGGAAGCTACGCGGCTATCTCGGTGCAGCCTCGGTGCAATTCGACGGAGTGATTGCGCCGTGCGCTTCCGTGTAAGCGACACCAGCAGGGGCACTTAGGTAGTTTGCATCGCCTTGTTAGAAGTCCGTTGGCCAGTTAATAATCAGAACTTGCCGGAGCGAGCGTAAAGCGAGGGGAAATCAGCAACTTGTGATTAACGGTGACAAGCTACTTACTCCTTTTTCTTCACCTTTCACCAGCCGTTTTGGCGCCATTTACCGATCTACCGCTTTGGCGCTTTCGAGAAGTAACCACACCTTGCTCGCCATAAAGATCCACCAACTAAATTCGCCATGACATGAGGTCCGACCGCGCCTGTGTAGAGTCAGTTTTCATTTCTCTTGCGTCTTCGCCGTGGTTTTGATTCTCCTCAGAGATTTCACCTTCAAATCCTGAGGAGTCGACTTGAGCGAGACGCGCCGTTGTCCATACTGCCAAAGTTCGTTTCTGCTTTCCGCTTACCGTCCCCAGCAACGGGTTTGCGGTCAGCCGGATTGTCAACGTCGACGTCGCGCGGATTATCACCGCAAGAAGCTGGCGACGGACCCCGAGTATCGCCAGGGGGCGGGGGAAAGTCAGAAGCAGTGGCGGGAGGAGCATCCCGGCTATCAGAAACAGTACCGGAAGGATCACCCCCAAGCAGTAGAGCGGAACCGCCAGCAACAGCACGCCGACGCATCCGGCATCTTGTAAGGAACAACTTAGCTTTGGATCTAAAGCATTCAGCCTCAGAGATTTGGCTCTTGGGGCCTAAGCTGCACGATCTTGACAAGAACAACTTAGCTTCCGCGCAAGTCCTGATCTTGCCGCCAGTTGTCCCTCTTCCGATGGAGCCGAGCCCTTCTTGAAAAGAACACCCCTATTGAATGGCGTGCACCATGGACTTTATACCCGTGACCTCTGGAGGGTCTGGCTACGATGCAACTGGAGTTTCACCAACTGGACCGCCGTCATGAACATCTGCGGATGCGGAATCCACAACGGCAGCGGCAGTTGTTGGCGTCGTTGGCGGCCTCGGGACAACAGACCCCGATCGTCGTGGTCACGGTTTCCGATCGACCGGGTCGCTATCTGGTCATTGACGGTTACAAGCGCATCGCGGCTCTGCAACAACTGGGCCGGGACACGGTCGAGGCGGTGGTCTGGCCGATGAACGAAGTCCAGGCAGTCCAGGCTCTGGTGCTGGACGTTCGGGGCGAATTGTGGAATTCTTTGAATCTCAACGAGAAATTGAAAACAAGCCATCGGTTTGGCGGCCCGGCCATCTGTCAAAAAAGCAGATAATCGCTTCTCGCGCAAGTCGTTGAAAAGAAATGAAATGGCGCGCCCGGGGAGACTCGAACTCCCGACCCCCTGCTTAGAAGGCCGTTGTCCACTTTAGTCAGAACTTGCCGGAGCGGGCGTAAAGCGAGGGAAAATCAGCAACTTGTGATGAACGGTGACAAG
>QHYJ01000327.1 GCA_003223255.1 Acidobacteriota bacterium
TATCCTCCCGCTGAAATGAACTGCCCCGGAATGGCCGCACAGAAACCTTGGCCCTATGTGAAACCTTTGGGAACCGTTGTCGGAAAGCTGGGACACAGAAATTGAAAATTATCCCCCTTGCCTCGCAAAAGTCAACCAGTGTGCCGACTCACGCCGACTCAATCCGCCCTCCAATACTGCACAAGCAAAGAAGCCAGTATCGATTCGCGGGCGGAACGAAAATCATAATCACGATTTGAAGAATCTCTTCAACACAAGGCATTATTGTTGGATCGTCCACTCTGAAGTAGGGCCCCTGCCAGGCATGCTGTATTGTGAAGCGCGCCGCGCTGCACGAAGGGACGCGAGGGGACGCTACGTTCCCCTGTCCGAGCAAAATCCGAACCAATGGTCGCTTCCTTTAATAGAGGAGGCGGAACACCATTTGGCGGAGGCTTTCAAGCATGGCCGCGTAGGACGATTTCAACTCGAAGCAGCCATTCAGTCCGTGCATGCCGAGCGCGCGCACACCGGCCGGACCGACTGGGCGGCCATCGTGCCGTTCTACGAACAACTGCTCAGGATATCGCCGACGCTCGGCACACGAGCCGGATACGCCGCCGCGCTTGCGGAAGCAAACGGACCGGCAGCGGGACTCGCCGTTCTCGAATCGATTGACGCAGAGGCCGTGTCCCATTATCAGCCGTACTGGGCGGTTCGCGCTCACCTCTTGCAAAAGCTGGGGAATACTGCTCAGGCTTCAGAGGCTTATGACCGCGCGGTTGGCCTGGCCGAAGACCCCGCCGAGAGAGAGTTCCTGCTCCACAAGCGCGGCTAATTTAACGTAGTGGTCTTCCGTTTGCTGGGCACGTGTGTTGCCAGCTCAAGAGGATTTCCGCCATTTGAACCGGCGACCAGCAGGATAACCCCGGCCCTCGGAGGGATTCATCCCGAGGAGAAATCCGGTGTCCACAGGATTGCGAAGGCCGTCCGTTGGCCGCAAACTAGCCTACGCTAAGGGCAGCTACGGCCTCAGGACGCCTTTGTCGTCGTTTGTGGAAGCAGTTCCCAGCGACTTGATGAAGCTGACAAGCTGCCAGCGCTGTGGCTCTGGCAGCTTCGACCAGACGGGCATTCCCTTCCGAACGACTCCGTTCGTCAGAATCCAGAAAATCGCGCCCGGTTCCGCGTTTCGAATTTCCACGGCGCGCAAGCTCGGTCCTTTCTTGCCGCCTTCGGCTGAATCGCCATGACACTCCGCGCAGCGTTGCCCAAATAGAATCCTTCCTGCAGCGACAGCCTCAGGATCTTTTTCCAGCGGATTGCGCCTAGCACGAGCTCGTTCCGGTGCCTTGCCAATCTCCGCGTACACGGGCTCCGGTTTCGAGCTTTGCGGCGGCGCAGATTTGCCTCTCTGTTGTCCTTCTACCGTAGAGAAAAAGGAAGAGGCAAAGAGAAGGGTCCCCAGGTGGAGACTAGCAGCACGGATTTTCATCGCCGGCCTCGCAAGAGCCGGCCAACCATAGTACCGAAGCCGCTGATTTCGCGAGACACGCCCCAGCGCAACAGAAATTGGTGGCTATTGTCGTTCAGCCCGAAGCCAGGCGAGATGCGCAGCGTCCAGCCCGAAGGCAAATTCCAGCCAAGTACGGGCGCCGCGTAATGCGAAGTATCGTGCAGGCCGAAATGATGACGGTAGCCGAGCCCGCCGTACATTTCGACGCCACCTATGAAGTTCTGCCGACAGAACGTGCAGCGTTTCGCGGAAGCCTTTAGCGCCAAAGGGCGACTCGCCCCCAGCGCATAGCCAAATTCCCACGGCGAATTGGACAGATCTTTGGCTGCCAGCGTGTTTTGCGTAAAGTTCCAGCCCTTGAAGGTGCTGGAGAGAATCAACCTCAGTTCTAATTCGTTGATGCGTTCCTGGCGCGCCACTGCGTTGGGCGTGAGAAAGTCAGCCTCAACGTCATGCCCCTCCCCTTCTTTCAAAATCTTGTCGGCGCCGTTCTTATGTTCGTATTCGACATAAAGGATGGGATTGATGAAGTGCTCTTGTTTGAGCGGACGCACGCGATTCTCCCAGCGAAGGCCTGTGAAAATCGTGCTGTCGCCAAAAGTAGTCTGTCCGTCGAGATACAACTCGGTGGTCCACCAAGCCGTAGCCCCGTATTCGAACTCCGTCCAGAAGGAGTGAAAGTCGTTCCCGCCGCGCTGGGTACCATACGTCGAGAAATACTCGATTTCGAGGTTTCCCGGCTCTTCCAGATAGTGGTCGTACGCAACGAAGTAGGGGCTCTCCTGAGCCTGGGCGATTAATGGAAAGCTACCGGCGGAGAAGAAGATCAACGAACCAGCAATCAGACTCTTGCGAAGAAGCACGGACCTCCTTGCAATTAAGTTGCAACTAATTCAAGGCTAGCTCAGTCGTTATCGTCTCGTCTACAAAAACAATCTTCCCGTGCAGGCTCGACGGGCATTTTGGGGGGGCGTACGTGGTGACACCTTGGCTCGTCGGCTTGCGGCTGAATCCTACTTGATTTGTAACAATGTCGTCCACGCTCACCTGCGGCCAGAATTTGGTTAGTTGTGCAGGGGTGGCCATAGGTCTGATTTGCGCCGTGAATTTGGCATGGTTGCGGGTCGCGAATCAGAAGCAACTTTGACATGGAATCTGCTTTGGCGGTCCGAAACAGCGTTAGTGTCCGAGACCTGACCGGAGAGGTCGTGATGGCAAAAAGCCTTGACCTGCCAGCGCGTCTTTCCTTGGTTGTCCTGGCTGCAGTAACGATTCCCAGCGGTTTGGCCGACACCACGATAGACCGAATGTTGTTACCGATCGAGGTCTTGGGTTCAGAGAGCCAGACCGTTAGCAGGACCGTGGCCCTTCCTGCTGAACAGGCTGAGTCAGTGCGATTTCTCTGGCTGCAGATTCACGGCTTGCGGTATGCAGATCAAGCCAGCGTCCAGTTCAACGCCAGCGCCTGGATACCCCTGAACAACAACACTGTCACAATCGCCGAGCCCGGCAGAAGCTTCGGTGGAATCGGCGGAGGCTTCGCAACCCTGGTAATGACTCTCCCCCTCCCAAGCGGCGCGGTCGTCGCCGACACCAACATCATCCGCTTCCGATTCAACCGAACCGACGGCGTCGTCAGCGCGTACCGCGTCCTTGCGCTGAACTTCCTCACTTTCGAGGGACAGAAGCTCCTCCCGCCAGGCGCTTTTGTGGAGGACGCGCCCGAAACCTGGACACCACCCTTGCCCGACGAGGCTTCTATCCGTGCTGGTCGGGCACTCTGGCGTGGCGCCTCACTGGTAGCAAGCAGCCTCCCGAATAGTCCGAGGATCGAGGCGCACTGTGCGGACTGTCATGCCGAGGATGGCCGCGATCTGAAGTACTTCAACTTCTCGAACGGCAGCATTGTGGCCCGTTCACGCTTCCATGGCCTCTTGGCCCTGGAGGGCAAACAGATCGCAAGCTACATCCGCAGCCTGACGCTTCCCAATCCGGGCCGCCCGTGGAACCCACCTTACCAACCTGGACCCTGATTAGACGAGCAACCGGTCTCGAACTGGGCGGCAGGTGCAGGACTCGCAGGGGTCCTCGACCAGGATACCGACGCTTTGCCGTATCTCCTTGGCCGACAAGACGCGCGGGTGAGCACATCAGCCTCTAATGCGCCAAGAAGCGTTCCCGACGTGCGTGAACTCGTAAGGCAGGTTACCCCAGACATCTTTCGCCCCGACGGCAATCTCAACCCTCGTCAGATTCCCATCGCCTTGCAGCTTCCGGATTGGAGCAGCTGGCTGCCCCGTGTGCATCCCAAGGATTCCTGGGGAGCTGACTTTACCCAAAGCGAATTTGCAACATTCTACGGTGGACCAGAAACTCCTGAGAGCAAAGGTCAGGGCGGCGAGAAGCCGTCGCTGCGTTCGCCGCTGGCCTCAGCCCACACTACGGACCATGGCATTGGCCCCGTGGTGGCCGCCTTCGCCGAGTGGTCTCACGCCCGGCGGGCCTTCCTCAAACATCGGGTCAAACGAAAAACGGAGTGGTCGCCCGCGTTGACTAACAAGGTTTACTCCGCACAGCTCTGGCAGCTTGTGAAACGTAGCTGGTGCAACACCATTCCGGCGGAGACTGCTCCGTCAGCCGCCTTGATCCCGGATGGGCTGGCCGGAGTTGGCGGTAGTGCCTTGACCAACGAATATTTCACCGCGGCTTGGTATGAGTTGCAGATTGTTCTGAATAGCGGCAATCATCAGCACCGGGGTCGGAGACCGGTGGATTGGGTGTATTTCATCGGCCAGTTCCACGACTTCTTTGCCCAGACCAACCAACCGGAACCTGTCAGGCTCCTCGTGGCCGTAACCAAAGCGCTGCAATCGACCGATCCCCGTTTGGGTCCCGACGACCTCGGGGAGGGTTGGCAGCCGGACCAGAACATTGATCCCCGCATCATGATCAGTCCTTTTTGGGCGCCAATCTTCAAACCACTGCCGATCGAGCTGCATCGCGCCATAACCACGTCGCTACTGGCGGCATGGATGGACAAGAACCAACAATACGCGATCGCCAAGTACCTGCCGGTGGTTGGGGCCGCTGCACGGGCTTATACTCCAACGCGCTCGTACGGAAATATCAGTGGCGGGAAGGTATGGGAGGCGGCACGACAGTTCCGTGATTCCGGCGTCCCGGACCAACTCGTTGCGCGCTTGCAGGACTGGGGAACCAGGTACGTCGACCGGGCAGCGCGTATCCAGTACGATGGGCTATCGCGGCATTAGCACTGCTCCCCGCATGTGAACTCGTTCGGTGGTTCGGATCGGAGTCTGCGGAGAGCCCAGCGTCGGCGAGCCTGGAAAACGTTTTCGGAGTTGGCCATCCCAGCTTACACCACCGGCTGGCCAAAGCCAGTCCGCCTGGCCACTCATACAGTTCTTATTCTTCAATGTCGAGTGGTTTACCGTCCGGACCGACTTGAACCTCGGATCTCTTGCCAGCAGTCTCCACCTTGGCTTCGTAGGCAACCAGCTTACCGTTTTTGGTCAGCGATTCTACCTTCAGAATCTTGCCCCCCGCCGCTTTTGCGGTGAGTCCTGCTTTCACGTTTGCAGGGAGTGAGTCCATCGCTACTTCTTCCTCGATCTCCAGGACTGCTCCACTCGCGTCCACTTCCACGTCCTTGGTGTGTCCGTTGACGACCATTTCTACCTCGTAAGTCGTCTTCCCCTTTTCCGTTTCTTCCGAGAATCCCCTGATGGTCGCACCCTTGCTGATCCCTGCCACTGTTTTCTCAACCGAGGGCGGCAAGTCTGACCTTTTGATCTTCTTCTCTTGAGCAGCGCCTATTCCGGTGACGAACAGACCGATCAGGATTGCAATCCTCGTCTTACGTAGAATGCTCATGGATTATTCCTCCTTGTTTCTTCGACGCTTGCAGGACTAGACCCTCGCAGCCCCAATTCTTGTGGAGGCAACCTAAACACACGATTAACGGTTCCCGGAACGAACTTCAGCGCCCGCACTCAGACGAAAGACGCGCTACTCGTCGAATTGAACCCCGTCGAAGATGCGAGTCAGATGCAAGGAAAGCGGTATACAGCCATGTGCTCTCGAACGATCGCTCACTTCAGCAGCGTCAGTGTCCATTTGTTCAAATCGAGAAACATTCGCGAATCCACCAGATCGTCTTCCTTCAGGCCGTGGATCTCGACGCTGTGCTTGTGGAAGCTCGATTGACATCCTCCAC
>QHYJ01000075.1 GCA_003223255.1 Acidobacteriota bacterium
AACTATTACCAAGTGATCGAAGAAGCCGTTGAACTCGGGCCGAAGTCACTGCTTAAATGCAATTGGACTTTCCCAATCACTCGGCATAGTTTTGGCCCCTCTACAGGTTGTTTAGGAAGCCAAGGAGTTGGTCTCCTGGTCGATACCGTTTGAATTTGCCCTTCAGGGGTTTCGTTTTCCCGAGCGCCTTCTCCTTCATCGCCAGTGTGGCCTCGAGATAGATTTGGGTTGTTTCGGTAGATTCATGCCCGAGCCACAGGGCGATGACCGAGCGGTCCACGCCTCCCTGCAGTAGGTCCATGGCCATGCTGTGTCGAAGGACATGGACGGTGACGCGTTTGCCTTTTAACGACGGACAGACCTTGACAGCGGTCTTGACATGACGGGCCAACAGATAATGTACGCCGTCGGCGGTGAGACGCGTGCCTCGGGCATTGGGAAACAGGACCTGGCCATCGCCGCGTGGGGGTTCGCGAAGCCAGGCTTTCAGCGTAGCGACCGTGGGCTTGGCGAGCGGCACACAGCGTTCTTTGCGACCCTTTCCGATCACGCGAACGTGAGCACCGATGCCGAGCGTGACATCCCGGCGTGTCAGCCCGGTCATTTCCGACAGACGAAGCCCCGTCTGCGCCGCTACTCGAAGGAAGACGTGATCGCGCCGGCCGAACCAGCTGCGTTGATCGGGCGCGGCAAGCAACGCCTTAACCTCTGGACGGGTGAGAAAATGCACCTGCGTGCGTGTGAATCGTTTGCTGGGGATGGCGAGCACGCGTTGGATCTGCGCGGCATGGTCCGGTGCTTCGAACGCGGCATACCGAAAGAAAGAGTGGATGGCAGTCAGCCGCAGATTCCGGCTGCGCGCGCTTAGGCTTCGATGCTTCTCCAAGTGATCGAGAAACGCCACGATCAACGGGGCATCGATGGCCTCGAACGTTAGTTGCGCCGGCGGCATGTGCAACCGCTGTTGCGCGAACTTCAGCAAGAGGCGGAAGGTATCGCGATACGAACTGATCGTATGCGGGCTGGCCTGCCGTTGCTGCATGAGCCGTTGGGTGAAGAACCGCTCCAACAGTGGAGCGAGGCTGGTCGTGGTCGTTTTCATGACTGACCCTCCCAACAGCGTTCCAAGCGAGACATCGCCTCGCGCATTAACGCCGGCCAGGCGCTGAGGTACCAATAAGTATCTCGGACGCGGACATGGCCGAGGTAGGCGGACAAGTAAGGCAACTTTTGCTCGACGTCTTTGCCGGAGCGGTACCACCGCAACAGGGTCATTGCAGCGAAGCAGTGCCTCATGTCATGCAGACGCGGCCCGTGACTGTCCGATGGACCTCGCAGGCCGATCCGGCGGGATAAGGCGTAGAATGTTCGGTGGATTTCGCCGCGATCCAACCGATTGCCCCAGTTGGAAACGAACAGATAAGGGGAAACCGATCGTCGGGCCCACTGTCGATTCCGTCGCGCGAGGTAGTCGGCTAGCGCGCGACAGGTCGACGGGTGAATGGGGATCAACCGAGTCTTGCCGAACTTAGCATTCCGGATGGTCAGCACACCCGTCTTAAGATCCACATCCCGGAGCTCGAGATTGAGGGCTTCGCCGAGGCGCAAGCCCGTGACACTCAGCAACCCGAACAGGCAGTGGTAAGTCCAGGGTCGCAGGCTCCCGCGGGCGGGTAGCGAAAGCGCCGCACGCAATAAGCCCTGTATTTCCTTGGTGCTATACAGGTATGGTCGGGCTCGCTTGGGGCGATACGGCAACAAACCGTCCGGAGGAATTTGCGTTCGTGGGTCGGTTGCACTCCGATGGCGCGCAAAGCTGCGCACAACACTCAAGCGGTAGGCCCACTCCGTCGGTTGCACGGTTGAAGGTTGCTGCGCCCAGGCGAGCGCCAATTTGTTTGTGATGTGGGAGGCGCGGTGCTGCTCCATGAATTTGACGAAGGCGGGCAACAACTTGCCGGTCTTGGACAGCTTGAATCCCAAGCTGCGACGCAGGGTCAGGTATTCCTGCACGGCCTGACGGAGAGTGTTCATCGCACACCTCCCGACCACGGCAAGGCGAGAGCGCGTAACGAATCAAGATCGACCGCGGTATAGATTTTCGTAGTTTCGAGGCCGTGATGCCTCAAGACGTCGCCAATTTCAGCCAGCGAGGCACCGTGCTGCAGCATCTCGGTGGCGAGCGCATGGCGAAACTGATGCGCGCCTTGAGTGGGTGCCTGGATGCCAGCGCGTGCGAGGTTACGCCGAACTAGCATTGCGATAGACCAAGAACCGAGAAAGCCGCGGAAGGGTGCCAGGGTCCTTAGAAAGACGCAACGACTGCTGCTCCGCGGCCGTCCGTGCCGCAGGTAGGCAGCAATCGCGGAGCCCACGTCTGGGGGTAATGGAAGGACGCTGCGTCGGCCGCCTTTTCCATGAACGGTTATCGATCCGGCATTCCAGTCAATGTCCTCGAGTTTGAGTCGGACCACTTCGCCCGCCCGCAATCCCAGTCGAGCAAGCAAAAGCAGAATCGCGTAGTCGCGACGGCCCGTCGCTGTACGCCGATTGACGGAGGCCAACAGCCGGCGCACGGCATCCGCCGAAATCGCGCGGGGGATTGACGGCCTCGACCAGTTGGCGACGATGGGAACGGCGGCGGCCAAATCAGATGTAATCTCTCCACGAAAGTGAGCGTAGTGCAGGAACGATCGCAGCGCCGTGGTCAGGAGTTTGGCGCGCTTCAAATGCAAGCGCGGAGCTTGGCGCCGGACAAATCGCACCACATCGCCTGCACACAAGCGTGACAACCTCACCGATCCGTCACCGAACCGATCAGCAAGGAACTTGCGGACGAACGGGACATAAGAGTCGACACTCCTCTCCGCCAGCATCCGCTCCTTGCGCAAGTAGCGCTCGAACTCGTGTACGGCTTGCTCCGCTGGAGTCAATCGTGGTGGTGGGATCTTTTCGGCGGGAACCACGCCCTGATGGCGCAGAAAGCCGAGGAGCTGTCGCAGCGTGGCGGCATCGGCTTGCTGGATTTTCACCTGGCGCGCTCGAGACCGCAGAAATCGAGCCGGATGCTCTGAGCAAACACGGCGCAGGCTGATGGCCTTCTGTCCAAGCCATCTGCTGAAACATGCTGCCAGCCTTACTTTTCGATGTCGAGGAAGGACTGCATATCCCTCCTCGCGCGCCCATCTCGCGAACCCAGCAATGTGGGCCGACAGCGGACCTTCCAGTTGCCGTGCAAGAACCACATCATTGTCGATAATGCACTTCATAGTTGCCCCCTTTCTTTCCTTGCCGCGCACGGCTCGTGACTGTAAGGTTGATGCCTCGCGGCCACCGTCCTAAATCGGCGAGCAGTCCAAAACGTCCCCAAGTGGCATCCCAGCGGCTCTTCGTGCTGGTGTTTATCTGCTGGCAACGAATTTTCCCGCATATGTTCTCCCCTCTTCCGGTAATTACCAGCTAAGATGAACACTGCCGGATTATGCCGAAAGCAAATGGTGGGCAGAGCGCGCAGCTCAAGGCAAAACGGGACCAAGAAGAAGGTTGCTTTGCTCAAGTCGGAATAATCGAGGAGTCGGCATGCTCTTTCAATCCCAAGGGATTGAAGGGGCCAACTATGTCGACGCAGCGTCGATACGAGCCGGAAAACACGGCATGTAAGCAATCACTCCGTAATAGTTTGGGACACGGAATAACAATGCAATGAGTGGATCTCGCTTGCATTCATCAAGCTCGGAATCGACAGGCCGGAAGCTGTAATCTCCCGCGCCTTCGTTGAGAACCACGCCCTCGTTCCCAAAACCGCAAACTAACCCCCTCGGACTCCCCACCCAC
>QHYJ01000328.1 GCA_003223255.1 Acidobacteriota bacterium
ACAAAATCCGATTCCCTTTCCAGGCCAAGTGCATCATGGCCAAGGTCGTTTCGCCTCTCCGAAAGGGGGAAAGTGTCCAAGTCCAGAGTATGGCACCCGAAGATGCCTGCTCCGCCGAGATGCTAGTGCTCATCCGCTGGCAAGGCCGCACCATGGCAGTCCCCTTGTCGCAACTTGCGGCTGTTGATCCCGACGACTCGACCGCGGAAGCCATTGCTGACTGGCATTACTGGGTGGCGCAGGGCTACTGTTTTTGACTTACGCACGCCTACCGAAAGCTCACAAATGGCGAACAGTCGAGGGTGGCGGTACCCCGAAAATTTCCGTCGAATGGCAGTCTCCTCCTAAGCCCATGCCGGCTTCCTGAGCATCTCGCCTAGCAGCTCATTCGTAGTTCAAATGGCTTTCACCAGCCGCATCAAGCCGGTCAGCACTAGAACAAACAGGACTAGGCCACCACTGAAGGCGAAATAAGCTTGAAAGAAACCCGTGTGAGGATGGGTCGACTTGAGTGACCACGGGAAATAGACGATTGCCATGACGGCGGGAAATCCCGCCGCCACCATCATGCCTAGCCGCGGGTGCATCGGCCACCATGACGCAGCACATAACAATGCGGCAGCAAACGGGACGAAGACAGCGGCAAACCCAGCGGCCGCGTTGACCGAGTCTTCGACTGCCCCACCCAGCTTCGGATCCCATTTCCCGACCCTTTTCGTCCCGAGCTTCGACAGACTCGCATAGCCCTTACCGGCAAGGTGACTGACGACTCCTAGTGCGGTAAATAGCAGTACCGCTGCCACGGGAAGCAAACGATAGTCTAGCCCGCGCAACAGGTGCGCTAGTTTCCCCGTGTCTTTTCGAAGATCCGGCGAGGCCGCTGTGAGGACAATGAGGTAAGAGAACCCGACTCCCCCCAAGAGAATGGAAGTTATGGCTCGGGAAATTTTTCCCGAACCAGCCACTTCTGCGAAAGCGCGTGGCGGATTCCACATGAACGTCAGCAGGAAGTTCAAATATTCCGGCGCAATGTCCAGCCAGTCGTTGACTGCCTTTTCTTCCATGCGGATACCCTGTCATTCGCCAAAACTCTGGCCGACTGTGAAATCAATAACATAGCTGGCGCCGTTCTACCAGCTTTCTGTAATAAATCCTGGCCATGTTTCGATTCATCGACCTGTGCCTCGGCCGCCAGTTCGCTACTTTCGCGTGCGAAGAAGTCTTCTCCCGAGAATCTTGTATTACGCCAACAACTTACACTAGAAGCTATTGCACAACCCTCCGTAAGACGATCATGAAGCAGGCGATATGAAAGAACGCCCGGTAGATTTGGAGCGAGCGGTCGTAGCGCACGACCAGACGCCGGTAATTTCCCAACCAGCCGATGGTGCGCTCGACGACCCAGCGGCGGCGACAGCGCCGCAAGGCCCGGCCAACTGTAATGCGCAGTCGCCCAGATTCTCTGTACATTTGACCACGCGCCATTGGGCTAAGTTGGCGCTGCGAGCAAAGACTACGACGTCATGTCCCTGAGCGTGAAAGTGCCGCGACAGGATGGTACCGACCTGTCCGCTACCACCGGGAATAACGATGCGAAGGCGGTCCTTCATCAGTCATCGCGCAGCTTTTTGGACGAACCAACTACGAACTGCAACATTGCCGCTTTCGAATTCTCAGCGAATTGTTTTTGCAGGAAGCGCGAGAGCGGATAACCGACTCTCGCCAATGTCTGACGAGGTCGAGAGAAAGCAAGGATGTCATAGCAGACCTTATCGTTGGCTCGGTTCCATTCCAGGGTGAATCGCTCTTCTTCGCTCTCTGCGTGTTCCACTAATGTGCCATAGGCGAAGCCAAAACATTTGTTTCCGGCGTCATTATCGACCCGATAGACGATGCGACAGGCATTCAAGGAAAAGAATCCTACGTGATGCACCAACGCCGCAACCTCCGTTCCTGCACATATCGGTGCAGTCGGCCAGCAGAGCCGTAACCACGGAATGTTGAACATTTGCCGTCCTCGAACCGCCTCAACCGCTCGGTGCCATGTGACCTCACCACTGCCAAGCTCGATGCGATTGTGATCCACGTTGTACCCGCTGGGTATCTGCCCAGCCGAAGCGCCGACCTCCGGGTACGAGAATTGCGCCTCATGCTGCTCTAAAATGAAGCGCCGAATCTGGTCTTCTGATGGCGCAGATACGCAGAACACGACAGACCTACTCCCTTGCTGACATCCGCACCTCATAGACGGTGGGAAGCGGATTCGAGTCGTTGCGGACAAAGCTGCGCACAAGCTCGGTGCGTGAGAAATGACCGAGACTCAAGAGCCGGATGCACTCGTCCGTTGCGCAGGTCTCCCATGAAGTGCGCCTGCCCCACGGAAAGCAACTCGCTTCGATGACACGCATTGGAAGGCGCTCTAGGAACCCAGCATCGATCTGTTCCCGAAGCCATCGCATGTAGTCGAGTTTCTGAGAAATTGCGATCTTCGGGTCTTCTCGGATGACGACGCCGGGGAAGTCGGGGATGTCAGCACGCAGTGTGTGGATATGCCCATGTCCTTCGATCAGAATCTCGATGTCTAGTTCCATCAAGCGCTCAAGGCTGGTGAGCCATTTTCGGCTATCCACGTCCGGGTTGGGCGTTGCAAAGTAGCTGCCCATAAAGGCATCGCCCGCGAGCAGCAGTTTCTCGTCGGGATCGTACAGAACGACATGGTCATCACAATGTCCGGGCGTAGCGATAGCCTTCAACTGCCCGAACTCAGTGTCCATTACGTCGCCGAGCACTTGGTACTTGGTACGGCTGCTTCAAATTCGGAGGCTGCCCGATGATCGTTGCCCGAACCCACGGGAGCTTCTTGAAGGACGTCAGGAAACGGGCGGTCATCTCGGAAACATAGATCGGAGCACCAGTCAGTTCGGACAGCCAATTCAGGTTGCCGACGTGCTCTTCGTGGGCGTGGGTCGCGACAACCTTTGTAATTCGTGGTTTGATCCGACGAAGGTGCCGCTGAAGCGATTTGCGCATCTTGGGCGAGCCGGGATCGACGGCAATGCCGTCGTATGCCAAGGTCACGTCGAATTCCGACATAGAATTTCAAAGTGCTCGATGTATATGAGAGCAAAGTGTAAAGCCGAAGTTACGAGCCTCTAGAGCTGCGCGGAAAAAGGGAGGCAATTGAAATTAAGGCGATAGCAGCCGGGCCGCCCAGCTTGACAGGACCAATCATCAGCATGGCGGCAACCCACAGAACGGCGTTAGCCAGCAGCACGCCTAGGAGGTGCCCACGGCGAATTGAAATTTCACCTCGTACCATTGTCGACTCTCCTCTCCTAATATCAGGCATCCACATACACACCAGCCTTGGGTTCGCAGCCAGCTGAAGCTAGCGTCGAAAGAAACCACCCTTGGCACTTCACACGCCTCGCTTTGGACGAATCACAGCCGTTGGTAAGCGGCATAGGAGTTGCCAAGAGCGTGCAGAAAAATTGTGAGAATCGTTGATCTCGTCGAGCAACGCACCATTCCAAAGAACACACCGTCCATTGAAGTGAAAGGGAGACCCCGGACACCGTATTGGTAATGTAGCGCGGCGAAGGCGGCTGAAGTGATCGCGATCGCACCCACTCGCCCGAGCACTGTTTTTTCGATCATGCGATAAAGCATTCCGCGGAACAGTAGTTCCTCGGATAGAGGCGCGAGGACAGCAATCGCGAACACGCGAACGGCTTTGATCTCGGCTGTGTACTTAGCGCCCCATCGCTCCGGCGCGGGCAGCCCCATAATCTTCTGAAGCACTTCCTCAATCGCGGCTAGTACCACAAACAGTATTAGCCAGAAGAGGCCCTGTTTCCAGGAAGGAAGCTGCAGACCAAGATCGTCACGGAAGGACATTCCCCGCAAGCGGGCGACGAACAATATGACGGCAATCGCCACCCCAGGTAGCAGTACGCGAGCTAAGGTGTCGCGTAGTTCGGCGGTCATACGCCCTCTTCGCCTGTAAGCGCAGCAATCGAGACGTCTTTCGGTAGAAATAACTCGACAATGCGGTCCCGCTCTAACGCCCTGAGTAGCGACAGATTGAACTTCCCTCTAGTCACCAACCGAGCTACGCGAATTTCGGCAGGGGAGAGGTCAGCGATGAGGCGCACCAAGTTCGCAGCCGGGCCGGATAAAGTTCGCGGCGGCAGGTATCTCTTGAATACTATGACCACCTGGCCCTTCTGCTGCGACACTCGCGAAACAATACTGGCCAGGCGCACGTACAGCCGCCGCTCTAGCCACGCGCACGTCATCCTGTCCAGCTCGATCCGTCTACCTTCAATTGCCACTGTCCGCAACCCGAGTCGAAGACATACCGCAAGGAAACTCGCTTCGCTCTCTGGCAAACCACAGCCTTGGCCGTCATCCACAACGATAGTTCGGATCGCTTGGTCCCTATGAGTGACTGCAGGGCACCCCAACGACGCCAGCAAGGTTCGCAGATGTCGATTAGGCTCTGATTCTAGGATGGACCCAGTCTCCGCGGCAATGCCGAATACGAAGTTGCCAGCGACACGCAGGGCATGCCACACGCAAAAACAACCCTCCTCGGGCGGTGCGAAATCACTGGATCTCACGAAAGACACCGCCTCGCTAGGGCTAGCAGTTTCTATAGCGTATAGCACACTGCGCAGGCCCGCTCCTCTGGCATTTGCGAGAAGATGCGATATAAGCGCCAGGGCCACTTCGTCCATCAAGTTACCGGCCAGCTGCGGTGCGCCCGATCCCGTGACTGCCCCCGTCACCCTGCCCCCAATCGACTCAGGCACGGGACTCGACACCCAATACAAAGCAGCCCGAGCCCATGCGCATAAGGCGTCGGAGTGACGCTGTTGCGCTTCGTACAACCTTGCAAGACAGACGCTAAAGTACATTGCGTCGCTATCCGACCAAGCGCCGTAAGATGTAGAGAATGCATCACGATAGTATCGCTCGGCACCTTCGAAATCGTCCCGGCGGCGGGACAGACGCGCCAGGTTGAGAGAATTGATATACGCAATCTGCCAGCGCCCGGAGTTAACCCGGTCCAGTTGGGACCGTATACGTTGCTCCAAAGCGAAAGCCCCATCCCAGTCCTCGAGTTTCAACCGATTTAAGGCAGAGATGTTCAGAACATAGAGATACTCATCCGCCTTGCCGATGCTGGCGAGCAGTTTTCGCGCTCGTTGCAGGCACAGTTCTGCCTCCGCTGGCTTTTCGAGCATGGTAAGCCCCCAGCCCTTGGTGAACCAAAGCCATCCTTTCAACTCCTGCGCGATGCGCTTGTCAGGCACGACGACATGCGTGGCATCTTGGAATCGCCCGCTGCGGATCCGGGCTCCCTGTGCGAGGAGTTCGAAGACTGCACGCTCGGTGGGAGTTCTTGCTGCGCGGATTGCTCGCTCTAGGAGCCGGATCGCGATGCCGAGACCGCCCGCGTCGAAAACAGTCCGTGCATGCTCCCAAAGGAGCGAGGGGTTGATTGCGGTGTCAGCACTCCAATAACTGCCGTAGGATGCCAACGAAGAAATTTTGCTCGCCGCCTCTGCTAGCTGTTCGAACCCTTCAGGAGGCACTTTAGCCGTCGCGCGGCGGAGCGCAGGAGGGATGAGAAAGCAGCCGCCAGTCAGGCGGATCAGTGCCTCCGCACCTGTATGCTTTGGGTCGAGTAGCCGCCTGACTTCGGCCGTAATCACTCCCGGAACCAGAAGCAGTATTGAATCGGGATACCCCGTGATGGGTAGCTCTTTAGCCGTTGGAACCTTCGACCAGCTTACGATCCAATCTGGCGGCAACTGGGCATCCGGGCGTCCACTGGTTACGATCAGGAGTCGATGAGCTGTTGACGCCAGAGCTTGGGCAAGAAAGCGCACGAACAGAGCGTCTGCTGGCTCCCAAGCTAGACTGTGCGACCCGGTTACCACGCACAAGGTTGCTCGTTTGCGCTTGCTCAATGCTTGGAACGCCTCGCGAGCTAGACGAAAGGCGTCAAGGACGGTGCTGTCCCCAAGTGTTTCGCGATCGATAAGGTGGCCGACTCCTCTTGCCGGAGCCCCTTCACGAACTGCCGGGTCCAAACGCCGACTTGCGAGGAGCCGCGAAATCGGGTCTTCGAGTCCCAGTTGCGCAAAGAAGTCGCACGCGACTTGGAAGTGCCGCCACGCCCCGAGACTTAGATCCGCAGCCAGTAGACCACCCGCCGCTGAAACATCCCTCAGCCATCCAGTGATCGAGTGCGCATCGGGGGCTCGGATTCCCGCGAGGCGGAGCGGCCCAGGATCACGATTGAAGTTTGTCACGCCCGCGTTCCCGCGTATTGAACTGGCGCAGTTCACTTGTCTTGTGACCTCGAGGCCCGCACACGAAGCACCCAACCTGAGACTCGCACAAGGGGTCCAGGCCCAGCCAGCGGCTGTTCTCCGCTTCGTCACCCGAACCGATCGCGCAAGGAGCCAGATTGAGCGCGGTCGCAACCAGATAAAGCGTTTGAAAGAATGAACCCACATCCTTATAGATCAAGCTAAGACTGAGATCACGATACTTGCGCATCAAGCGTTCGAAGATGGCGGTTATGAGCAGAACCACGGCTGGGTCGCGGTTCAGTTTATTACCCGCGGCTGTGTGAACCGAGCGCAGGATTCTTTCCATGTGGTCGTCCCACTCGCGAATTCTGAGCAACCGATGGCGGAAGGCATCGTAGTAAAAGGCGCCCGCCTGGAGTCCACTAATATCTACGCTAAGGACATAGGTTTCGAGCTCGGAACACGCGCCAGCGGTGGGAAAAGGGCGCAGCACGCGGGTGCCGAACCGTGCGCCGCCGGCGCACCTGACCACTCGCGCCGAGTGATATAACAGTGCCGACAATTCCTCAAGGGACATCGAGCGTTTGGCGTAACTCCGCACACTGCGACGCTGCTCAAGAACATCTGCCAGACTCACGTTACACAATGTTCCAGGCGGGGGCAACGCGGTGGCCGGCCGGTCAGCAAATCGCGGCACCATGACGGGTGAAACGGCGCTGGCGGAGTCCGTCCTATATCCGCCGCGAGAAGTCCGACGTTGGACGGCGAGTTCAATCGGGTCCCACTCGAAGTTCGTGGATCTCCTGTCCGCTATTTCGTCTTCTGTCTCGAGGAGACCAAGCTCGTGTAGCTCAAGGAGGTCCTCGATCTCAACCGATCCATTTGCGGAGGCCACCTGTTCTGCACTGGACCAATCGGTTAGCTCCGACAGGAACGCAATTAGGTTGGGGTGAACGGCGTAACCACGTAGCGTATCGGCATTTAATAGAACTGCTTGCTCTCTTGACCAGTACAGGACGAGATAGCGCGACCTTCGATAGCGCGTGGCTTTGACTGCGGACATAGGTGCCGTCTCCCAGCGGGCACGACAGCTCCGCACCCTAGGTGTGCCCACAAAAACGAGAGCACGCGGGGCCAGGCGTGTTGCCCAGACCGTGCATTACCCGACTTCGAGCCGCCAAGATCGTAGAGGATTCCGTCCTGCCTAATCAATACTGTGGGTGAGGCGGGCAATCCTGGGATGTGGCCCACGCCATGCCCTGCCCGCGGATACGTCAGATGGAGGTGGTCGTCAGGTCCGCGAGCAAGCTGCGCATCCGCCAAACGCCGAATAGCAAATTCCGCGAACCACCGCGAAGGCCAGATATTATCGTCGCCGCCCGAGACGAGTAATACGGCTCCTCGAATCCGCTCGATTGGGATTACTGCGCGCACCTTCTTGAACTGGTTGGGCATTGCCGCGGCGAACCACTCCCTGCAGACTAGCGGCCCAGTCGGCGTAGGTTGGGGCTGAGGGACGGCGAAGGGGAGGTCCCTGCCCCTCCGCGCCCACGCCGCTCGGTCGGGAACCCCAATCGTGAAGCCCTGCCACATCACAGGGCTGGCAGCAAACCCGACCACGGCGCGCACGCGACGGAAGACCGAAGCCAACAGGAGGGCCAGTTCGCCGCCACGGGATGTCCCGACAACGCCGATACCGGGCCCCGAGACCTCCGGTCGAAGAAGCAGCCATCGGGCAGCGTTCTCAATATATTCTAGCGGGATCTGCACGAGCTGGGACGGCAAACAAGCCGCGCCGAAGTAGGCGACTGCCAAAGCGGCAAAACCGTGGGAGGCCAGAAGCGCAGCTTGCTCCTCGCCAAGTGAGAGCCCACCTTCGGAGCCGCCGAGAACCATGACCCCGGGAGACTGGGTAGACCTGTCGGGCAAAAACAGGGTGGCGATCAAGCCGCCGCTCCGCACTGACTCTACTCTTACTCCCGGCGCGATCCGCATCCGTGTCAGTTCGACTTGCGCCACGCTCTTGCGACCGACTTCTGCCGAAACAATCGTGGGAACCGAGCACAAACTCCGCGGGAACGACCGCTCGGGAACGGACGTCATCGACCAGGAGAGGCCGAAAGGATCCCTTCCCTCGTAAGTACCACGGAGCGGTCGCTGATTGGCCGGGTCAACGATCCCGTTCGGGTCGGCTTCGAACTCCGCCCAAGAATGGTATGTGATGCCGGACGAATCCTTGCAGGATGCGCGAAGCATCAACCGGCATCCAGGACGAACGCCGATCACGCGCAGTGAGAGCGGCTCGTCAACTAGGGGAGTGGGGGTATCGATGACAATGCGGGCTCTCACGCCGATGCAGGGGGTCAGTATCACTACACTTCCTTTGCTACGTGCTTCGGCACGCATCTCGGCAGCCAGAGTGTCAATGGCGATCTCCTGCTCGTTGACGATGCCATAAAGGTGCAAAAGCGGCAGCATCCTCCTGACTGTCTCGACGAGATAATCGTAGCCGATCCAGTCCGGGCTGTGGCCAACGGGAGTATACAGCCGTACTTCCGGCGAAGGTAGGCCCGCCGCGACAAAAATCTGCGGCAGCTTCGCTCCTGTTGATACATCCACGCCAGCGCGGCGGCGTACCTCGTCCATCCATCCCCAGGCCTTGTCGACAGCTCGCAGCGGTGGCACGCTCGCGACGGGTACAGCGATGATTTTCTCCTGGAAGGCGACAATGCCGCATGGGGCAAGCAGGTGCGAAAGTCGGCCTAGCAATTTTGCGGAATCTTTTAGTTCTCGCACTATGAACCGGCCTATGACTGCATTGAATGGGCCAGTTAGGTTCGCCGTTTCGATGTCGGCCTGCACGAATTCTATGTTGGTTCTGCCCGCCTTGCGTGCCCGGCGACGGGCAAGGTCCACCATGGGAGCACAATACTCCACGCCGACAACCATCCCTTTTCGTCCAACAAGCTCCGAAACCAGCAGGCTCATCGAACCTGGACCGCTGCCGACTTCGAGCACGCGCATGCCCCTTTGCAGCCCTGCATCGGACAGAAATCGGCGTGTTAGCGGATCGTAGACGGCCGCCTGGAGCAACAAGCGTAGAGCCTCTTGGCGAGTTGCGTCTCCAGGCAGAATGCTCGCCGGCAATGGCGACCGCAAAGACTTACGTTTCCTGTTCATGTTGTGGCCGGCGCTGAAGGGTGGCCGCGCAAAATGCACCTCAAAGGATTCCCTCCGGTCCGCCGCGGATCATTTGCATTTCCCCGATCTTCCGGAGATGCATGTAGCCGCCAGCGCTAGGCGTGAACGGTCCCCGCACTCTCCTCAGATGGTCGAATTGGCAGGCTGCGGGTGCCCGTCCATCAAAAAACAGCCTGTAAACGAAGTTGGAAACGGACACGCCATCGATCTCATATGCGTCTTCCGAGACCGGGTCGCAGATCTCAAGCGCGTATTCACCCTGCGGGCCATCAACCCAAAGGTCCAGTGAGCGGTTGACGAACCATTCACAAATTTCGTGGGACATTACGGACGAGACGCTCAAAGATGTCGTGAGCAGCTCGCCGCCATGGATCAGGATGGGCTTCACGAACACTCGCGAGTATGCCTTCCCCTCGGGCGCCACACGATGATATCCGGCATAGCCCGATTGATCGGAATCGTCAAGGACCGTCAGGACGTCCGCAACGGCCGGTATCTCCTTCTTGTCCTCGCACAGAATAATATGAGCCGGGATCCTATCCCAGGTTGGCGCCACGTGCTGTTTGATCTGCGTCGTACATGCATTCACTGCTCGTTCCAGGTCTTTCCCGGCGATGACTTTCGATTCGCTGGTTACGGCAAGGAACATGCGGACGCTCCTGGGCGACTTGACAGCGAGGGCTCGTGCGTGACTTCCCTCCCGGAGTCCGGCCGGGCAAAAGAGCGACGTCAGGCGACCGCCTCTGCGCACTCATACACGGCGCGTTCGACCGCGACCCGGACCCGGTGATAAGGTCGGTCGTCCGACGCCAAGCTCCGAGCGCGAAAAAGCAATCGAAGCAAACCCAATGCTTCGAACCAGCCCAGATTCGGTCTGCTGAATCCGGCGCCAACCAGCACAGGCAACATCTCTTCGTAGCTTCGTACTCCGACACCTATGCGTGCATGCGCAAGCATCCATCCCGCGTCGAAGCCCGGCGGCGCGCTGCCAATTTCCTCCCAGTCAACGAGGAGCATCCTACTTCGCGGGCGATACACGAAATTCTGCAATGCGAAGTCACCGTGGGCCAAAGTACGCTCCCCTCGCGGCATCGCGCGCCGGAGCCTGTCGAGCATGAATGCCGCAGCTGGTTCGTCCGAGATGTGATGTTGCAGCCGATCAAGCCAGATCGATTCCAGGCACCATTCCGGCACGACATCGCACTTCACTAGCCTCCTAAGAAGGTTGACTGCCGATCGCCAGTCGCTATCGTCGACGTCGAATGAGGACAGACAACGCCCTTCGACCCATTCAAACAGCGCGTACCAACATGCACCAGCCGGGAGCGCGGCAATTTGGCGCGGACAGAATCGGTCCGGTATCTGCGCTAGGCGCCTGAGCACATCGAAGTATCGGTCAGGATCACGGTCGAGCTGCATTTGCTTTAGCACGAACTTCCCACGGGCCGCGTTCACTAGGAATGTCGAGCGGCCGACGGGGCTCAGACTGGCAATGCGGCCCGTCTTTTCAGCAACTGCAGTACGCTGCAAGTCCCGCTTCAGCGCTTCAACGCGACGCATCGATTGCTCGATCGTCGTGAGGTCCGCTGACTCCCCAAGCAGTCGCCGTGCCGATTCAAGTGCCCGTGAGAATTCCTCTGACCAATCCCCGCAGAGCGCCATCAGGTTGCAGCAGAGATCGAGGTAAATGCTTCCCGATTCCGGGGAATCGGGAAAACGCTTGACCCATTCTTGGAGATATGGAAGCGCCAACTCCGGCCGGCCCCAGCCGCGGCAAAGGATCGCCAGCTGGTGCAAACGGTCAGCAGCTAGATCCCCCCAGTAAAGCCGATCCCTCCGAGCGGTGCTCATCTGGAACGCGCGTTCGTACTGTCCTTCTAACCCCAAAGCTTCGATCTCGAAATGCTCTATGCCCCACGAGCGAAGGCCATCAGCCCGCATTGCTTCGACACCGCGCCGCAGTGCCCTGAGTCGCCGCGCATGCGCGAGCAGCGAAAGGCAGCCTAGACGCGAGCTCAGCGTCGCAGGGCCCAGAGCACCTTCGCCGATTTTTCCCCAAAACTCCCCACCACACTTCGACGAGTATCCTGTGCCCACGGGATGGTCGATCCCATCAAGGCTCACGCCAGCAAGCCGACGGCCCAAAGGAGCTCGTATGCCGGCGATGAGCAGTGAGCGCAGATCGTCTGCTTCGGTTGTGTCCCGCTGAGCTTGGCTCGCGAGCGAGGCCCGCAGGCTTGCTACATCTCGGACATGGATTTGGAACAGTTCCCACCAAGAGTATTGCGGTAGGGGCGCGGTATAGGCGAGCACCCCCTGTGTTGGAGCGGCGGAAAGCCCATCGTCGGGAATCCTGGCGCGGTCAGTGCTGTCCGTGACTGAGGCTTGGATCGCAGCTTCCAATACTCGCCGATACAGCGAACCCACCTGCTGCGGGTGAAACCGTAGCGCTTCGCGTTGGCAGACTTCATGGGTGGGAAGGGAATCCAGAAGCTTCTCCACGGCGTTGGCTATGCGTTGGGCAGACACGTCCATACCCAATGGAGTAACTTCAACGGCTACACAGGTTCCTCCGGCACCTACCGTCTCGGGAAAACCGTTCCAGTGCGTGGCCAGTACGGGCGCACCTGCTCCTAGGGCTTCAACGATCGCCTTGCCAAAAGATTCCTCGATGGTGACCGAGAGGTTGACTAACAGACGTGCCCCGGCCAGAAACCTTCCTTTCTCTCTCGCGTCCTGGAGCTCGCCGACTAGTTCGACGCTATCCTCCAACCGTAGTCTCGAGATCTTCGCAAGCAAAGACCGGACGTAAGGCGTGATATGCTGCCCTCCGGGCTCGTGAATAGGACCTGCGATTCGCATCCTGCAGTTGCGAATGCCTCGGGCACGTAGAATAGCCATGGCCTCAATTTGGCGGTGCAGGAGCTTTGAGGGGTGCATTCGGGTGAGGCTGGTGATATCTCGTCGCCGACGCATATGAAAGTACGGCAGAGGACGCATCGGATGCGGCACAACGCGCGTGTACGCCGCCAGCTCCGAACTCAGGAAGTTTATGGCATCTTGAGCGCTTGTCGACGGCGCGATGATAACATCGCCCTTCAGCAGCAGGGGTCGCAAGAGCGCCCACTCAAGTGCGTAGGCTCCGGGCGCATGCGCGATCAGCAACAAACGGATCGGCGCACGACTGCAGTTGCGAAGGTAAAGCAGAAGCGGGGTGCTGGGGATGGCAACGAAATTGGGACAAAGGAAATCGTAGTCCCGCGTGGCCGAACGAAACGTCCTGAGAATGGCTTTGTCATGCGGGCGAATCGGCCCGTTCTCAAAGATGAAGTTCAACCATTGAGCCAAGTCGACTGCTTCCAGTGACATCTCAGGACAAAGGTTGCGGGCGAAGAGCCTGTCGAACACGCGCCCGCTGATCATCGCGCTGGGGCCAATAAGACGCAAAATCCTGATCATGAACGCAACGGTCGCCCGAGCGATTTCGCCGAGCGGCGGGCATGTTGCTTCGACTCATAGGATTCAGGAGTCGCTTGGGCCAGCAGTTCCAACATTGCCCGGCGAGCGATACTCGCTCTGATCAGTTCCGCCTTTAAGTTGCCGGTGGTATGAAAACCCATCTCCTCGGCCCATTCAGTCAGGTCGATATCTATGCGGCATTCGGTCCATTCGCAGTGCTCGGCGGCGAGCTCCTGGAGCGCTATCCTGCTCGCGTCGCAGTGCCCATGGTGAGCCGTATGCTCCAATAGCCGCTCTTGGGCCGCGGCTCTAGCCACCCACTCGGTGTATTTATTTCTGAGCCGTAGCTCGTCAAGGATTACCTTGGAGGTGCGCTCCATCCACAGCGTCATGATGAACCAACGATGTAAACGGCGGCAGAGTACGCGCTGCGACATCAGGTCCCGGAACTCCTCGAGACTCAAATCATTTGCCCGTAGCCACAATGTCAGAGCAGCGTCATCCTCCAGCGCCATTCGTTTGCGGAACCGCTCGCATTCGGACTCCACCGCTTCCCCACTGGCTTCCAGCCCGAGCATCTGGGCGAACGCGAATACGACAACGCGATTCAGCGCATCGAAGTTCGTCTCGTCAAAACTCGGGTCGTGCAAGGCAACGTAGTTGCTGATGGACTCCAAGTGCAGGCTGATGCCCCCATGCGCCACGCGACGGTCCCGGTTGTAAAGAGTTTCGAAGGCGGTAGAACGCTTGAACGTGAAGGTGGTGCTGCGTTTCGGGCTACCGCAGGACACGGACAGCTGCCGAATGGCCACCAGCAATTCGATGGCATCCTGCCGTTTGACGTCAACGTAATTCGTGTTGACGTAACTGGCCATCTTGTCGAGGACGGCTGGGGGGAGGCCTTGAGTGCTGGCCGCTGCGAAGATTGCAGGGAACGTGCGCTCGGCGAAGTAGATCGACTTGGCAACCGCGAGGAGATGGGCGAGTTGGTCCGCGTCGATAATGCCCGAGGAGTGCGCGGCCTGGAATGTGGCGCGGACATTCACCATAGGCTCCGACATCTTTCGAAATCCCTGCTCCGCTGGCCCATGCGAGAGCGCCACTTCATCATCGTCAATTAGTTCCCCCGAGGCGTACTGTCGATACACTTCGCCCACGCCGACCATACCGAAAGCTGCCGTCTCGGCGGCTCGGATCGCCCCCATGCTGCTCGAGCCATAAACAAGGATTCCCCTGTCCAGTGCATACAAGATCTCCTTATGCCAGACCGACAACGATTGGAGGAACACACCGTCAATCAGACCGATCACGTCAGGTTGACAATTCACAGTCGCCGTCAGCATGTCTGTCTGTCCCGCCGGCGGCAAATAGATTGCGTCGAGGATCTGACGCGCTTCCTCAACGGGAAGCGAGGGACCCAGAAAGATGATTGACTTCACCGTGACCCCTCTTGGCGAATGCCTTCGCGCGACGCCCGGGCGCATAGAAGTCAAACATGTAGCCCAGCCTTGCTGAGATCCACGACGATCGCCTGGCGCAGGCCGGCGTGCTGAAGTTTGCGAAGCGCAATATGTGTGTCGCCTTCAAAAGTGAATTGAGCTTCTGAGGGGCGATTCCCGGATTGTACAGTCGGGGTCAGCGCTCGCATTCCCGAGATCAGAGCCGAATCATCCGGTTGCCTAAGACGGACATAACTATGACGGAAGACATCGTCACGTGAGCCTGCTATGTAGATCAGGCGACCCTGCGCCGCCTCGGTGATGGCGCGGATCATGGCGATCTCGGGATCGAGATGCGCCCCATAACCTCGATAGACGCCAATGGAGGGTATATTCTGATCGTAAATATAAGCCATATATACGGGGATGTCCGTGTCGACGGTGCAATCAAAGAGCACCAGTCCAAGGGCAGCCCGATGAAGTCGACCCATCAAGTCGAGAACCGTGTCATATCGGATCGTGCTTAGCTCGACGACGGGCGGGGGCTGGCCCCCAATAATCCAGGCAAGCCGGTTACAGGCTACTGCGTCTCGCTCGATCACTTCGAACAATCCGGCGTTGATCGCCTCGAGCAGGGTATTGCCGGATGCGAGTCCATTGGATGTAACTTGGAAAGTGCTGAGGTCACGCTCCCGCATTGGATGCGCTCCCATGTGTACCAACCACCACGGAACGGCCACTTCCTCCTGGTTGATCAGATCCCAACCCATAGTCCATCGGTAGGGCCACCATTCCGAGAAGAGGTGATGCTTGGTGAATGGCAGATCCTCAATGGCGATTCTGGTTCCGGGAATGTGTTCGTATGGGATCTGAAAAGTAGCAAGCTCCGGCTCCTCTGCGTGGAAGACCTCCACGGCCTCCATTGCCGCGGAGGCCAATGCCGCTTCCAAAAAAAACCCTTTGCCGGAGCCCTGGCTGAGTGTGGCTGCATTCGGTCGAATCGCCAGCGTAACGGGAATTCCTACGCGGTCGAGATTGGTGATGTTCGCTAGCCTGGTTATGCCAAAGGTCGAGAAGTAGGGCCTGACGCGTTCAAGAGTCTCGGCTGGCGGAATGCTCCTTTGAGTACCGTGCCAAAATCCCTTGTTTCGTCGGCAGGTCTGCCCGCGATAATTTATGGGGGGTGCTTCCCCGCTCCGCTTCCAAGCATGCTCGTTTGTCAAGGATATATTTCCGCCTCGACCTACGGGGTAGGAAATCACCTCCCCGTCACTCGAATCCTGCCATCCTGCGAGAGGGAAGCGCTCAAACCTCGACTGTCCGCGGTGACGGTGTCAGTCCCCTGTGCAGGCGGCCGCAGCTGCTCCGGCGGCAGCAGTCGCAATTGCTCCAACCCATTCCACCATTCGCCCGCCTGAACCACCAGCCGGCGAGCCCGGCGGAAGCAGCAGACTCTGCATCTCTTGAACGATCTCGTCTCGCGTAGGGTGGTCACCCTGCTGCAAGAGCCCCCTCTTAACCAGGCTCCCTTTCCGCTTGTTCTCCTGGCCGGCGTTCAACAATTCGTCGATCAAACCAGGGTCACGCTGGAGTCTGCCAATGAGACGTCTGATCTCGGGTTTCCCAACGGGAATAGCACTCGCTTTCCCCGCAGCGTAGTTCTTTGCTGGG
>QHYJ01000329.1 GCA_003223255.1 Acidobacteriota bacterium
TGGATCCGAAGGGAGACGGTCTTCGACAAAACGGTATAACCCCTACGCTTGGTCCAACCACTATACCCCATTCTTCCCTTCCACGACAGCTCGACTGACCAGAATCCCGCTAGAATGCTTGAATATCCCTTGACACAATTTGGCGCCAAGTGGTACAGCGGTCATACCTTTTTGACGGCTGCCGCCCACTTTTGGCCAGCCGAACCCAAGGAGTCTCGACCGATGCCGACCCGCCAGAGTCTCAAGAACCGGCCCTCCAAAGCCATCCGCGGCCAACCGACGCGACCCCGGAGCGGCTCTCTTCTCTCCACCCGCCGCCAATTCCTTTGCACCGCGGCGGGTGCAGGCCTCGCTCTCGCCGGTTCTTCCTTCTCGGCTTGGGCCGACCACCACGGCCACCCCACTCCCAACAGCCTCACCTACCTCGACCGCCGCATGTACATCCACAACATGGAACTCCTCGCCCACTTCGCTCCCGGGCAGCATCGCGGCGGCAAAATGCAGCTCATGTCCGTCGGCAGCCGTCGCTACCTCTTCCAGCAGGGTGACGTCATCGACGTGAGCGACGTTCGCAAGCCTGTGATGTTCAACAAAGGCGGCTTCGAGGGCTCCCAGGTCCAGGTCGCCTACAACAAGAGCCTTAAAAAGTGGATTCTCATGACCGGCGCGCAAACGCCCATCACCGATTCCACACCCGAAGCGCCCATGGGTAAGTACGACGATCCGCACCTCGACGACAAACGGAAAAACTACAAGGGCCTGCGCGGCGTTCGCTTCTACGACGCCACCGATCCCGCGAAGATTGTCGAGCTCTCCGAATTCAGCACTGGCGCCACCGGCCAGGGCACGCATCGCAATTATTACGACGGCGGAAAGTACGCCTGCCTTGACACGGCGCCCGACGAAACGTTCATCCACCAGCCTTCCTACTTCCGCCGGCTCGTCAACGGCAACATGATTGTCGACTGCTCCGATCCTGCCAGCCCCAAAGAAGTTTCCATGTGGTGGGTTCCCGGCTCCCGCAAGGGCGAAGAAGCCGAATACGACAAGTGGATTTGGTCGAAACTCGTCCCGCCGAAAGTCGTTGCCGACCAGACTCCTTTCGCCGGTCTCCACGGCCCAGTGTATGTTCCGAAAAAGTTGGAAGACGGCGGCAATCGCGGCTACGGCGCGTTCGGCTGCAACGGCTTCATCATTCTCGATCTCTCCGATCCCGCGCATCAAAAAGAAATCGGCCGCTTCGAACCGCCTCCGCAATATTCCGGCATGGGTATCGCCTTCCACACGATCTATTGCGGCATCCTCGAACGCGGCTTCGTCATCTCGAATGGCGAAACCACCAACTCCGACTGCAATCAAATCTATCTGCCCAATTGGGTCATCGACATTCGCGACGAGCAGCATCCCGTTCCCGTCGCCCAGCTTCCCCGCCCCGTCCCGCCGCCCGAGGCGCCATACAAGGATTTCTGCTTCAAGCGCGGCCGCTTTGGCACGCACAATCCTCCGCATCTCAAAGCGCCGGGAAAGCCGCGCCAAGAATTCATCGCCTATTCCTATTTCATAGCCGGGCTCCGCTGCTACGACATCGGCGATCTCACCGAGCCCGAAGAAGTCGCTTACTTCATTCCGCCGCAAGGCGGCGACTTGAAGAAATTCGGCAGCTACGACCGCACTGTCGACAATGTTTTCATCGAATGGGACCGCAACATCATTTGGTGCGCCGCCGATACCGGCCTCTACGCGCTGAGTTGCCCGAACCTCGGCAAGCCCATTCTCGATCCCATGCCCGTCGCGGAATGGTCACTCGACAAACTCAACGAAGGCGCGCCCTGACTCGTTCTTCGGCGCACTGGAGAAAACCCGATGAGTATTCCTTCTCGGTCATCCCTCTTCGCGATGCTGGTCTGCGTTTCCTCTGGGCTACATGCTGATTTGCGCGCAAAACCGCAGGAACGTTTCATTCCGGGCGAAGCGAAGGGTGTCAACCGATCCACATTTCGGTATCTGGGGTCGGCTGCGGTCGCCCAAGAAACGATGCCCGTCAAAATCAAACTCCTTACGCTTCTCGGCCGCCCGCTCCAATTGGTTGCCGCAGAAAAGCTTGGCCTCTTTTCCAAATTTGGCCTCGAAGTGCAAACCGAAAACTCCGCCAATTCTCAGGAGTTGCGCGACAAACTCGCCACCAGGAATGGCGACATCGCCTATCTTGCCGTGGACAACGCCGTGGCCATGGTCGACCTCGCCAACCAGGACGTCATCATCGTCATGGGTGGCGAAGGCTCGCAAAACGAACTCATCGCCCAGCCGGACATCAAATCCATCAAGGATTTGCGTAGCAAAACGCTCATCGTTGACGCGCCCAACACCGCTTACGCTGTACAGCTCAAAAAAATTCTTCTTCTCAGCGGCCTCGAAGCCGGCAAAGATTACGAAATCAAGTCCGTCGGCGCCACGCCGCAACGCCTCATCGCCATGCGAGAAAACAAATCCTACGCGGCCTCAATGCTCGGCCCGCCTAGCTCCATCATCGCCAAGCGCGAAGGCTTCGTCAGTCTCGCCGCGGTACAAGAAAGCATCGGTCCGTACCAAGCTGCAGGCCTTTTCGCCCAGCGCAAGTGGGCACAAGATCATCGCGAAGCACTCACCAACTTTCTTGCCGCAATCATCGAAGCGCAGCGCTGGCTGCTGGCGCCCGCCAACAAAAACGAAGTCCTTGCGCTGATGACCAAAGAAGCGCATCTCGCACCGGAAGTAGCTGCGGAGTCATACGAATCGCTCATGACCAAGCCCGGCGGCTTCGCGAAGGACGCCGCCTTCGATGTGCGCGGCTTTCAGAATGTCCTGAAGCTGCGCGCGGAAATCGAAGGCTCTTGGGGCGGCCATCCTCGGCCGCCCGAAAAATATTACGACGCCTCGTATTACGCCGCCGCCGTCGCTAAATTGCAGGGCAAGCCGTAATGCGTAGCGCAATACGACATGACGTGTCATTCCGAGGGCCGCTTTTGCCTGCCTGCCGCAGGCATCGCCCGCGGAATCTCCTTTTCGTTTGGGAGAAAGAAAAATGCAATACATTTCTATATCGACAATAATCGTGGCCTTTCTTTCCGCGACCTCCGCCTTCCCCCAGGAGCGCACCCTCGACGAAATCAAAGCCGAAGCCCTCAAGCGCGCCGAGAACGGCATGTATCCGCTTATCGGCCTCGATCCCGCCGACGTCAAAGAGGCTTTCGCCGCCATCCACACTTCCGACTACGACGAATGGGCCGCCGCGTTCACCACCGCCGGCGATCGCTACATGGCCGAAGCGAAATCGCTCGAAGCGCGCGATCCCGCCAAAGCCAACGCGGATTACATCCGCGCGTGGCGCCTCTATTCCTTTGGCCGCTGGCCCGTGCCGTCTTCCCCCGGCAAGCAGCGCGCGTACGCCAAAGCACTCGAAGCGTTTCTCGCGCACGCCAAATTCATGGACCCGCCTCTCGAAGTCGTTCGCATTCCCTTTGAAAACTCCGAAATCGTCGGCTACCTCCGCCTGCCGAAGAACGCGAAAAGCCCCGTCCCCGTGGTCATCGCCATCAGCGGCCTCGACAGCCGCAAGGAAGATCTCTCCGAAAATTTCGGCGCAGTGATTCCGCATGGCATCGGCTTTATCGGCGTCGACTCGCCGGGAACCGGCCAGTCGCCCATCAAAGCCAGTGAAACCGCCGAGCGCGAATTCTCGCGCGTCATCGACTACCTCGAAACGCGCCCCGAAGTGGATAAGATGCGCATCGGCGTCGACGGCCAAAGCTTCGGGGCGTATTGGGCCACGAAACTGGCCATCGTCGAGCACACGCGCCTGAAAGCCGTCGTCGCGCAATCCCCGCCCGTCGACGCTACCTTCCAAAAAGATTTCGTCCTCCACCAAACGCTCGGCAATCGCGAATATCTTTTTGGCCTGGGGCCCGCGCTGATGTCCATTTTCGACGGTGCAAAAACGCCGGAGGATCTCGCGAACATTTTTCCCAAGCTGTCCCTGGTCTCGCAGGGCCTGGTCGGCTCGCCGGCTAGGTCGGGCTCGCCTGCCGCGGCAGGCAAACCCACCGCGCCCATGCTCATCATCTCCGGCGCGCTCGATACCCAGGTCCCCATCTCGGACACCTATCTGTTGCTCTCGAGCGGCGATGTGCCCAAGGAGGCCTGGATCAATCCCCAGGGCGGCCATTTGGGCCGCCAGGTCAGAGTCTGGCCCGACCCGGTCATCTTCCGCGAAGTCATCATCCCCTGGCTCACCCGCAAACTCGCCACGCCGCCTTTGTAGTGGCCGACCTTCAGGTCGGTGCATTTTGTGGGGCCGGCATCTTGCCGGCTCTTGTTTTCGTAACCGCGGGCTTCAGCCCAGCATCTTCTTCCGCTTCCGCCAACCCTGGCTCACACGCAAGCTGGGGCAAAGAAATTGACATTTCTGGTTTGCAGCAGTCTCCCGCTGGTGGCGGATAGTCACATCGTTTCTACAAATCACATTCATCCTCTGTGCTTCCATAGTGCCGAACGACAATTCGCGTGACCCCAAAACTCTGGCATCTCAATAGGTATTTTCCTGCGTCTAAGCGTTTGTTTGGTGCTAGACCGCGAACGGAGACCGCCTGTGCGAACTGCAACGGTTTCGGCCCTTTGTCTCTCACTTTCGTTGATTTCGTTCCCACGTCCAGCGGCGGGTCAGTCCAATTCCCCCAGTCCATCATTGACCGCCTGGCAAATCGCGCCGGCCCTCAGGAAATTACCTGACCTCCAGAAAGACACCGAAAACAAAGGCCTCCCAGTCGGAACCAATTCCACACACGAGCCCGGAAATGCACCACAGTCTTGGATGAACCTTCTCGCCCAGCAAGATAAGCCAAGCACCGAACAGTTCCACGCGGGACTCAAGGAACGCCTCAAGGAGGAGATTCTGCCGCAGCTTGAGAGCCATCGTTGCGCCCACATCCTCATCTTCCAGGCGCCAAAATTGGATTCAAAGATGGTTGTAGAGGCGCCTCCAAGTTCGGGGGACAACATCACAACCTTCAAGGGGTTGCGACCTTGCTGCCGCGACCTCCGTGGCCTTCATGGGCTGCCCCCGACTGCCCCCAAGGCCCCCGTGCCCAACCTTGAGGGCTGGCTAAACCGTCTCCGCCCTTAGCGTCTTCGAGAACGTATAGAACTTGCTAGCCCGCCCGAAGGGTCACCGGCGATGAGCGCAAAAATAAACAAGACTCATTGCAAGCTCCTTATTACCTGGAGCCTCGCTGTCTTTTGTGCATTCCCGATCACAGCCCTGGCGCAAATGGCCTCGGGTCAGAAAGCGCCTCCCCCTCTCGGAACGTTGGTCGATGTGGGCGGCTATCGCATCCATTTGTATTGCACTGGTGAGGGGACGCCTACGGTCGTCATTGTAGGCGCCGGATTTTCTTTCGATTCGGGACTCGTTCAACCGGAAGCCGCAAAATTTACTCAAGTCTGTGCCTATGACCATTCCGGCATTGGCTGGAGCGACGACGGCCCGAAAGATTCATGCTCTCTTAGGGTGAGCGAAGTACACACTGCGCTGAAAAATGCCGGGATTAAGGGGCCTTACGTGCTCGTGGGGCATTCGCTTGGTGGATTAGTTGCGCGTGTCTACGCCGGGCGATTCCCAGAAGAGGTCGCGGGCATGATTTTTGTGGATCACACGATTAACCCGATGCTGCTTTCTTCACCGGGCGATAAGCCCCTACCGCCTCCCCCACCAAAGCCTTCCTCTCCCAGCGCCGGACCGATTGGGAAACCGGTCGGGATCGAAAGCGATCCGAATTTTAGTAAGCTATCGGACCGTGACCGCGAGCTTCATCTCTGGTTCATCTCACAGCCCCGAACTGAAAAGTCTTTGCAAGCACACCTGGGCATGATGCCCGGCTGCGTTGAGGAGGCGAACGCCATCCTCAAAGAACACGATCATCCGCTCGCCGATAAGCCGCTCGTCGATATCAGCATTAAGAACGCCAGCCCGGCTTATATTAATTTGCAGACGCAGTTGCTGTCCCTTTCGCAAAATAGCAAGGAGATGATTGCGGAGAAGAGCAGCCATTTCGTGATTATCGACAGGCCTGATGTTGTCGTAGAGGCAATTCGTCAAGCGGTGCAGTCGGTCCGAAATAACGCCAAGCTCTGACTAGCCAGCCGCATCGTGCGGGAAGACCTCTGTGACCTTCTTTGCCGTCAATCGTTTCCGCACTCTTCCCCATTCAACGGAGAGTGGGGTACCGTCGCCGGTCCGTCCCCTCGCGATCCAGCATCGACTTTCACTTTTCGTGTTTCGAGTTTCGATTTCCCCTTTTCCAATTTCGCGCCGTCCCAGAGAGACGCGGAACCGCCGCGGCTCGCTTCGAGGAGTATGGACCCAGATTGAGAGGGGGTTAGCTAAGCTAGAACCAGTCGGTGCGATAGGCGACCCACCAGCTCACAATGGCGATGGGAATGGTGGCGAGCAGGCCCCAGATTAGCGGCAACGTAACATCCGCGACCACCCCCAGCACGATGAAAACGGTCCAGAAGATTTTGCGCTGCACTTCGATATTGTAACGCGGACCAGACCCGCAACTATAATTCAGGCTGCCTACGCATAACAAAGAGTTACCGGAGCGGGCTCGCTGGTAATGCTCAGCCCGGGCGGCGC
>QHYJ01000330.1 GCA_003223255.1 Acidobacteriota bacterium
TGCCGTCCTGAAGCTTGTCTTGGCCGTCAATGACGACGATATCGCCGGCATTCACGCCGCTGCTCAAACCAATGCGGTTGCCGGTGGTTTGCGCGATGGTGACGGGACGGATCTTCACGGTGTTATCGCTGCCCACCGCATAGACGTAAGTTCCCTGCGGCCCACGCTGAATGGCGGGAGCCGGGACGATCGTCAAATCGTGTTTCGTATCGACGAGAAGGTGCACGTTCACAAATTGATTGGGGAAGAGAGCGTTGTCCGCATTGTTAAAGATGGACTTCAGCTTGTAGGTGCCGGTGGTGGGATCGATCTGATTGTCGATGGTAAGAAGCTTGCCGGAGGCGATTTTCTGGGTGTCGTCGCGATCGAAGGCGTCGACGTTGAGCTGAACACCAGCGCGGAGCTTGGCATTGACCTGGGGAAGGTCGTCCTGGGGCAGGCTGAAGAGCACAGCGATGGGCTGGAGCTGGGCGATAACAATGAGGCCATTCGCGTCGGTGGCGTGAACGATATTTCCCGGATCGATAAGGCGAAGACCTACGCGGCCGCTGATGGGAGCGGTAATTCTGCAATAGGTGAGCTGCAGTTTGGCGTTGTCCACCTGGCTTTGATCGGATTTGATGCTCCCATCAAACTGGCCAACAAGCGCAGCCTGTGTGTCAAGTTGCTGCTGCGGGATGACACCTTCCTTAAAGAGAAGTTGGTAGCGTCCGAGGTTAACTTCCGCGTCCTTGCGCTGCGCCTGATCTTTGGCAAGCTGACCTTCAGCCTGTTCGAGTTGGACTTGGAAAGGCCGCGGGTCAATCTGCACGAGAAGATCCCCTTCGTGGACGTATTGACCCTCTTTGAAGGCTACATTGATAATTTGGCCGTCAACGCGGCTGCGAACCGTTACGGTATTAAATGCGGTGACGGTGCCCAAGCCGTTGAAATAAACCGGGAGATCGCCACGCTGCGCGGTGGCCACCACGACGGGCACGACAAAATTTCCCATGCCCATCCCGCCCGATCCTCCCTTGCCCCTGCCTGACGCCGCGGGCGCAGAGGGATTCGCGGCCTCGCTTGGCGTGCGCGAGCCGCGGAAATACCAGACACCAACCACCATGCCGGCCAGGAGAAGCATCCAGAGCCACCAGAGACTCCTGGACGGCCTAGCCGCCGACGCATCGGTTGTCGTGTGGCTACCGGATTCAGGTAGATCCATCGACTTGAGCTGCCCCATTCATTTGCTCCTAACCAATACAAAAATACACTGCGTTCGTGCGAGCCAGCCTCCAAAGGGAGGGCCATCGCGGGGAATCTCCAAGGGCTGCTCCAACGAAGGGACATAGACTGCCGGATGCTTTAGTCCACGCCTCTATAGGACGGCTGGGAGAGAACAAAGGTTACGTGCGGAGGGAGGGCAGGGCACGTCAAAAATAGGCCACCATCGCGTACTCGCCACCGGGACCAAGACGCAAAATTGGAAACTTGCGGCGTGCAGAATCGCCGCGAAAACCTTAGACTATCAGCGCACCAAAACTGAACTGGAACAATTAACAACGAGCCTGAAAGGGACAGGAGAATGGCATGAAAGGCTTCATCCTGGGAATCTTGATTGGAATCTTGCTTCTTGTGGGGTGTGTGTACGTGTACTTTTCGTGGGGATTCGCGCCGGTCGCAACCGCCGCGCGCCCCATGCCCCTCGAAAGAAAACTGGCAAAGGCCGGCCTGCATGCCTACCTGGATAAGCTGCCGCATCCGCAGCCGCTGGTGCCTGCCGATGAAGCGAATCTGATTGCCGGGGCGAAGGTTTATAAAGAACAGTGCGTTGTGTGCCACGGTCTTCCAGACGAACCGAAGTCTGCTGTTTCGCGAGGGATGTTTCCCGCACCGCCGGAACTGTTTCATGGAACCGGCGTGACGGACGATGAACCCTGGGAAACCTACTGGAAAGTGGAGAGCGGCATTCGCATGACGGGAATGCCGGGATTCAAAGGGCAGCTCTCGGAAAAGGAAATCTGGCAAGTCACGATGCTGGTGAAAAATGCAGACAAGATTACCGAGCCGGTGAAAAAGGAGCTGTTGGCTGGAAATACGACGCCCATGGCTATGGCCATGCCCGGCATGGAAAGCAAACCGGCAAAAGAGACGAAGCCCTCCAAAGAGAAGGCCTCCAAAAGTAAGTCTCAGTAACCTGAAGAAATCAGTCGGCGAATTGCCCTGCTTCCTGCGCCTTGCGCAATTCGGGAAACCACCAGGCCCACAGACCGGTGACGAGAATCGCACCAACGCCGCCCAGCACCACCGCCGGGACCGTGCCAAACCAGTGCGCGGTGAGACCCGATTCGAATTGACCGAGTTCGTTGGACGCGCCGACGAAAACAGAATCCACGGCGCTGACGCGGCCGCGCATCTCATCGGGCGTGCCCAATTGGATGAACAATTGGCGAACCATTACGCTAACCATGTCGCTGGCTCCGACCAAAAAGAGCGCCAAGAGGGAGACGAAGAGGTTTCGCGACAGGCCAAAGAAGATGGTGGCCAGGCCGAATCCCGCAACGCACCACAACATTCGGGAGCCAGCGTTGCGACCGATGGGCTTGTGCGCAAGCAGGATGGCCATCACGCCAGCGCCCGCGGCGGGAGCGCTGCGAAGGAGACCGAGGCCCCAAGGGCCGGTCGATAGAATTTCCTTCGCGTAAACGGGAAGCAGGGCGACCGCACCTCCCAGGAGGACGGCGAATAAATCCAGCGAGATGGAGCCGAGAATCATTTTTTCGCGGCAAATGTAGTGGAAGCCGGCGAGCGTGGTTTTCCAATTCAAGGGCTCGGGAGCGCGCTCGACGGACTGAGTTTCTATTTTTGCGGCGCACACCGCGGCTACTATCGCCGCGAACAGTGAAAGGAGGTAAACCACGGCGGGGCCGCGGGTGATGGCGTAGACAACTCCACCGAGCGAAGGGCTGAGGATCACGGTGCCTTGGAAGAAGGCGGAGGCCCATGCAACGGCGTTCTGGAAATCCTTCGCAGGAACCAATTGAGGGAGCAGAGCGCGCGTGGCCGGCCCGCTGAAGGCACGCGCGACGCCTACGAAGAAAAGGACCCCATAGATGGGGTAAGCGGAGCGGAAACCGCGCAGGGTGAGGAATAGGAGCGAGCCTGAACAAAGCGCGGAGCCACAATAGCAGAGAACAATCAGTTTGCGCCGGTCGTAACGGTCCGCCGCGTGGCCAGAAACGAGGAAAAACAAGATCCCTGGGAGAAACTGCACCAATCCGACAAAGCCCAGCGCGAGCGGCCGCTGGGTGATTTCATAGATCTCCCATCCCACCGCGACGGATTGCATTTCGCCGGATAGGACGATGAAGACTCGCGCCAATTGAAAAAAAACGAAGCTTGGGTAGGTAAAAGCGATTCGCTCGGCGGCGGTGGAATTCTCGGAAGCTGCCATCCATTCTACTGTGCCACAAAAGGCAAGGCGGGACGAGAATGGAGAAGGAGGAGCGTTTCTTTTTTCTCCGATAGAGATAGGTTGAGCTAGTGACAGACGCCGCTGCCCGAGTCTTTGAAGGTCCTCCCTTCCTCGGGAACGAATTGCCAATCGTGGCGTTGGCGTGAAGCGTAAACGCTTGGTTTATGACCACGAGATGAAAGGAGAAATGAGAAAGGCGTGAAAGGGCCAGTAGCGGTTCTTTGGCAGCGGAACTTATGCTTCTGCAATCTTGCGCGGGCGCAAGTAAAACTGAATCGCCGGAGTGAAGATCAGCGAGAGGACCATGGAGCTGAGCAAGCCGCCAATCACGGCGATGGCCAACGGCTTCAGCATTTCGGAACCGGAGCCGATGCCGAACGCCAGGGGTGCCATACCGGCGATGGTGGCGATTGCGGTCATCGCGATGGGTCGCAAACGCCGGCGGCCCGCCTGAATCATAGCCTCTTCGGCGGAAAAGCCCAGCTCGCGGAAACGGTGCTCGGCGTCGAGTAGCAAAATGCCGTTTTTCGCCACGATGCCGATGACCATGATCATGCCCATGAAGGAGGCCACGTTGAAGGTGGTGCCTGTAACCAACAGCGCGAGGAAGCCTCCGAAAGTCGAGAGTAGCGCGGAAGCGAGAATCGCCGCGGGCGCGGAGAAGGTGCGGAATTCGAACAGCAAAACAGCAAAGAGGAGCACCAGGGCCAGCAGGAAAACCATCAGCAAATCGCGGAACGATTTCATTTGCTCGGCATATGTGCCGCCGTATTCCACACGAATGGAAGAGGGCAGATGCAACCCGTCGACGGCTTTTTTGACGGCCGCGATGCCGGAGCCCAAGTCGACTCCCTCAAAGCGGCCGGTAATTTGCACGATGCGCTGAAGATTCTCGCGGCGAATTTCCGTCTCGCCGGGATCCATGCTGACGGTGGCAAGCGATCCCAGCGTCGCGGTATGCCCGGTTGAGCTGGTGAGGAGTGTGTCACTCATGCGCGTCAGCGAAGCGCGATTCTGTTCCGGCAAGCGCACACGGATGGTATAAGCGCGGTCGTTGATCACCACGGGGGTTGCCGCAGGTTCACCCTCCAGAATTGCAGAGGCATCCAAGGCCACTTCCTCTGGCGTAAAGCCGGCGCGTGCGGCGACGCTGGGATTGATTTGGAAAGTCGTTGCGGGACCGCTGATGGTGTTTTCGATGCCGTTGAGGACATCAACGACGCCATGAACTTTCTGTATCGTCTCAGCGACTCGGGGAGCGGCGTCCGCCAAGACCTTGGGATCCTGGCAAAAGAGCTTGATGACGATGGGCTCGGGCTGGCTGGTCAGGTCGCCAATCATGTCCTGCAAAACCTGGACGAACTCGACTTTGGTGGCGGGCTCGCTGTGCTCAATCTCCGAACGAACGTCGTTCATGATCTCATCGATGTCGCGCTTACGATCTCGCTTGAGTTTTACGGTGAAATCACCGCGATTGGCTTCGGTGACGGCTGACAGGCCCAACTCCATTCCCGTGCGCCGCGAAGTGTTCTCCACTTCGGGCTGAGATTTCACGATCTCTTCGATGTGCAGCAGGATGCGATTGGATTCGGCAAGTGAGCTACCCGACGGCGTCCAATAATCAAGAATGAAACCGCCTTCGTCCATTTCGGGAAGCAGGTCCGTTCCCAAAAAGTTGTAGCAAAGATAGGCAGCCACAATAATGACAGCCGAGCTGCCTAAGACAAGCAGGGGCCGTTCGAGGACAGCGCGCAAAACTTTGGCGTAAAACGCCACGATACGCCCAAACAGGCCTGAGAAATGCGCTTCTTCGACTGCCAGCAGCGAGGCTACGTCGGTGGCGGAAGGGCGCTCCTCTCCCGCAGTTCGTGCTTCCTTGCGCCGCACAAAATACTGGCTCAGCGTGGGCGTCCAGGTGAGCGCGAGCAGCAGCGAGGTGAAGAGCGAGACTGTCATGGTGACGGCCAGCGCGCGAAAGAAGGTTCCGGTCACGCCGGTGATGGAAATGAGCGGAAGAAAAACCACAATCGGGGTGATCGTGGAGCCGATGAGAGGAACGGTCATTTCTTTTAGCGCGTTCTGAATGGCTTCCAGCCGGCCCTGACCCGCGTCGCGGTGGAGCACAATATTTTCCAGGACCACGATGGCATCGTCGATCACCAAACCCACCGCGGCAGCAAGGCCGCCCAGGGTCATAAGGTTAAAGCTCTGGCCGGTGACCTTCAGCACGATGAAAGTGATCAGCAAGGTCGCGGGAATCACCAGGCCGGCCACGAGCGAAGTGCCCCAATCGCGCTGGCGATGGATTCGCGGACGATTGTGGACTGATCGTAAAAAGGCTCGATGTGCACGCCCGGCGGCAGCGTGGGACGAATCTCTTGGATTTGCGCGTGGACTTCGTTGGCCACCTCCAGGGTGTTGCCGTCGGGTTGGCGATTTACGTTGAGCAAGACGGCGGATTTGCCATCGGCAGTCACAATGGTGTAGACGGGTGCGACAGAGGGCGCGATTTTGGCAATGTCACCCAGCCGGATGGGAACCTGCGAAGGCGTCGTCTTCACCACAATCTGCCCAATTTGTTCGGGTGTGCGCACCTGGCCGCTGATCAGGCCAAGCACCAATTTGTGTTCGTTTTCGATGAGTCCCGGCGAGTCGATGAGGTTCGTTCTGCGAATCGCTTCCAGAATGTCGCTGACAGTGATTCCTGCGGCCAGCAGCCGCGCGGGATCTGGCGTCACCTGGAATTCCGGCACGCGGCCGCCTTGCACGATAACGGTAGCAACGCCGTCCAGCCGGTTCACGCGCGGTTTGATGTCGTAAGTGGCGATTTCCCAGAGCTTGTCCGGCGGGACCGTGTCTGACGTCAAGCTGTAGCCGATGATGGGAAAGACCGCGAACGTCAGGCGATGCGTTTGCACTTTAGCCGTGGGCGGAAGCTCGGCCTGCATGCGTGCCACGACCGCATCGACGCGCTGCAGCGTCAAAATCATGTCGGCGCTCCAGTCGAAGAAAAGGTCGACCTCCGCTTCTCCGCGGCTGGTGATCGACGTGACTTTCTGAAGGCCGGGGACACTGTTGACAGCTTCTTCGAGCGGTCTGGTGATGGTCACGAGCATCTGGTCAATCGGCATGACTCCGTTATCGACGCCGATGACGATGCGCGGAAAATCCGTGTTGGGGAAAACCGCGACGGGAATGCTAAAGGCAAGATAAGCGCCTACCAGCGTGAGCGTGACGATCAAGAACAGCAGTGGCCGCGACAGCCGGTGGAACCACGGCACATCCGGTTTGTGCGCATTACCCGAGAAAGGCGCTTCCGACCGAAGCTCCATGGGTCTTTACTCCTTGCCCTTCTTGCCGGGTTTCGCTTCCGCGGCCTTGTCGTCCTTCTCGTCTTTGCCCGCCTTGTCTCCCGCTTCTTTTTGCTCCGCACCCGGAGCTTCAATCTTGATTTGCGTGTTATCCGGCAAGGCATAGCCACCCGAAGCGATGATCGGGTCTCCGGCATTCACGCCACTCGCCACTTGAGAAAACTCCGGGTTATGCGCACCGATCTGGACGGTCTTAATGTGCGCATGGCCATCCGTCCCTGCGATCACAACGTAGTTTGCGCCCTCGTCGTTTTTGAAAACCGCCGGACTGGGGACGACCAGGGCGTCTTTCACCGTTTTCTGCGTCATGGTCACTTCCACGGTCATCCCTGGTTTCAGCGCGGGATTCGGCTTGACGGCCTCCACCCAGACTTCAATGGTCGTGCTGCCCGGGTCCAGCGCGGGGCTCACCAGGGTGACGCGGCCCTGGATGGGCTCGTCGAGGCCCGCAACTCTTAATTCCGCAAGGTTCCCGACCTTTAGGAGCGCGGCCTCGGATTGCACAATGTGGGACTTGGCAATCAGCCGGGACGTATCCATTACCGTCAGCATCGGCTGGTTCGCCGCGGCCAAGTCGCCGACGTATAGCGGGCGATCGGTCACGTAACCGTCGATGGGGCTGCGAATCTCCGAGTAACTGAGCTGCGCTTCCGCGCCGCGGTACTTCCCTTCCGCGGACAAGCGCGAACCTTGCGCGGCCTTGAGAGCTTGTTCTTTTCCAAGGCGCTGCAGGTCTGCGAGCTGACGCTGCGCTTGCTCGTTTTGGCTGCGCGCCTGCGCCAGTGTCACCATTGCGGCGTCGAGATCGCGCTGCGGCAAAGCACCCTGTTGAAAGAGTTCTTTACGGCTATCGTAGACCTTCTGCTGCACGTCAAAAGCCGCCTTTGCCGCTGCCGCGTCGAGCTCCGCTTTCTGGATTTGCTGCGGCAGCCCGGCATTAACCGTGGTCACGTAGTTGGCATCGGCTTGCTCGAAATCGCCCTGGCTCGCCTCCACCGCCGCTGTCAAGTCTTTGTTTTCCAGCACTGCAAGCAACTGCCCCTTCTTTACGCGGCTGCCACGCTGCACGAGGAACTCTTTTACCGTCGAGCTGATCTTCGGCGCGATGGTCGCTTGCTGCAGGGGATAGACAACCGCTTCGGCCGAAACGGTTTGTGAGATAGTCGCGCGCTTCGCGGGCGTGACCTGCACCGAGACCACCGGGTCCTTCTCCTTCTCTTCTTTGCTGCAGCCGCTCAATACGAGAGGCATCAAAGCGCTTGCGAGCGAAAGAAGGACCAAGCTTCCGCGACTTGGAATTCGAGGATATATCGTGTGTATCATGGAGTTGTCAGCACTCCCGTCAAGGTTTGCAGATTCGCCAGGGCCACGCGGTAGCGCACCGCGCCATCTTGATAAGCAGCGTTGGACTGGGCATACGTTGTCTGCGCGTCCACCACTTCCAGCACCGTCGCTTCCCCACCCTTGTAGCGCAGCGTGGTCAGCCGCAGGCTTTCTTCGGCGAGTTGGGCCGACCGGCTAAGGCCGCCCAGTTCGTTCATTGCCGTCTCCGCTTCCGAGTAAAGCGACTTGATCTCCGCGAGCAGTTTTCGTTGGGCAAAGGAAAGTTCGCGTTGCGCCTGCGCGCGTCGCAGCTCGGCTTGCTTGATGCGGCTTTGCGTCGCGCCCCAATTCCAAATGGGAAGAGTCAAGGTCCCCATGACGGAAGAACCCAAGTTGGAGACGCCACTGGGAGCATTCACAGCAAACTGCGGCGCATCTATTCCATACCAGTAGTCAAAGCTTAGCGACGGCAGATAACCGGCACGCGCTGCGGTGACGTCAAAGCCCGCTGCGCGGGCAATTTCAAGCGCCGCGCGAACGTCCGGGTTATTCTGCGCCGCCTGCTGCTGCACTTCGCCGAGCGTCGGCAAGGGCGCCGTCGCGTGCAGATCGTCGGTCACGTCAAAGTTTTCGTTGAAATCTGGAAAAATCAGCACGGACAGATCGAGCCGTGCATTGAGCA
>QHYJ01000072.1:0-17283 GCA_003223255.1 Acidobacteriota bacterium
AAGTTATTCCACAAGCCTGCGGAGCGCGGTGCGAGATTTAGCGCCCGCTGGTGAAACACCTCTGCCTGTTCGTATTCCTTCTTCGCGTCAAGAACAACACCCAGCAAACCCAGCAGATCTGGTCGGTCCGGCTCGATAGCAATGGCACTCTTTAACCTTCGTTCCGCTTCGTCGAGTCGCCCCTGTTGGAACGCGGAAGCGGCCTCGGTGTAAGCGTCGCGAGATTCGGTTTGCGCCAAGAGAGAGACACCACCCGCGCACGAATACATCCAGAGTACTAGGACGATAGATTTCAAAGAAAGTGTTTTCACAGCCGAAAAGGAATCCCGGCGTCTGCCAGAAACGACTTGTCCGTTCTTGGCGAGCGGCGCCGGAGCTCTATCCTACCAATAAAGCTTTAGCGCCAGTTGCACCTGCCTTGGAGAGTTGGCCTGTTCAGTGATTTTGCCGAAATTGTCCGTATTCACCGTTGCATTTGGACCCTTGAACTGCGGATGGTTCAAGGCGTTGAACGCCTCAGCACGAAACTCGAGGCGCGAACCTTCCCGGAGTGCCGCGAGGCCGAACTCCTTGAAGAGAGACAGTGCCCCCGTTCTCGTCCCTGGCATGCGCAGGTTCGGGAGAACCTTGGGCGCGTTGCCAATCGTATAAGGGTCGGGCACGACGGCCACATCCGGATTTGCGAAGTACTGATTCAGATTGAGGCCGCTCGCCCTCTTCAGCGTGCCTGTCAGGTTAGGACGCTGAGGGCCGTAAGTCGGGATGCTATGCCCGCCCGACAGGCTCAGGATGACCGGCTGCCCAGTATCAAAGCGCCAGATGCCATTTGTCTGCCAGCCGCCAAGAATCGCGTTCACCACTGGATTCATGTTGCCGCCGAAACGCTTCCCTCGCCCAACCGGGAGTTCGTAGACATAGCTGAATTGAAGGATCTGGGAAATATCGAACTGGGATAGGGATCGATCCGCTTTGCGATTATTCGGGTCCTGAAGAACGTTGTTCAGCGACCCGCCGAGCCAGGTCAGGCCCCCGCCTCCCACTGAAGAATCGTCGATGGACTTCTGGTTGGTATACGTGAAAAGGAATCCCAGGCCGTTGGACATTTTCTTCTCTGCTCGCAACTGGAATGCGTGGTAGATGGAGTTGGCCCACGGCGGGTCTGTCGCGGTCACACCCGTGAACTGCGGATACGGCAGGATCAACTGCAAACGCTGCACAGCGGGCGCTGATAGCGGACTACTCGGATCGGTAATGATCCCTACAAATGGGTTCGATACATAGGTGTTGTAGTAATTAGGATCCGCAACGAAAGCGGCGGCCTGTGCCGGCGTGAAGATGTTTACGTTCCCGGCATTCCCGAAATAGAGGTGTGTTCCTTTTTTGCCCACGTATGTGCTGTCCACCACGACACCGCCAGGCAAAAGGTGCTGGATTCCGAACGTCCACTCCTGCTCGTAGGGCCGCGCGTTTCGACTCGGAATAGGCCCGGCGATACTGAAGCCGACATCCGTCAGGAGTCCTAGGCTGGCGCCGGTTGGAGGCCTCGGTCCGCCGTGGAACGGGTCGCTTAAGAAACTCCACGGCGTGGCACCGTCGTTCTGATACGTGTTGAGCCAGTTCGTCTGCTCGACGAAGCCTTGGTCGCTGATGCCCGTACCCGCTGCGGCTCCTTTGTTTTGGCTGTAGAAAATCCCATAACCGCCGCGAAATACAGTATGAGGTTTAAATTGGTACGCATACCCAAATCGCGGACCCCATCCGTTATAGTTGTTTTCATACGGCGAACGATTGTTGCCGTCAGCGTAGTGTAAACCTCCCTTCAAGTTGGGCATTCCTGGCACTTGCAGAGGCGAAGGTGAGTCCCGATCAAGCCAGCTAATTCGATTGGCGCGTTCTGTCCTCGGTAGATCCAGGTCATATCGGAGGCCGATGTTCAATGTCAGATTAGGGGTGACCCGCCAATTGTCCTGAACAAAGCTTCCGATGTTCCAGTTCTGCGTGGCGGCAGCGTAGTCGATTTCATAAGCTCCCCAATTGCTCGGTCCGCCGGCACCGATCATCAGACCCGCCATGGCGTCGCCACCTCCCGACCAAGGTTGCTGTGAGGTGGTGTTGTAGTCGAAGGAGTACGTACCTGCGGGGATTCCCGGGAAAAATATGTCGACACGCCGCAACCGCCCCTCAGTGCCAAACTTGAGCTCGTGAGCTCCCATTGTGTGGCTAAGTGTGCCAATCAGGTGATGTGTTTCCTGGCCATATTTCAGGTACGTCCACGCCTGTGTGCCTATTGAATTGTTCCCGCCCTCCGCGGAATAACCCCCGTACACGCTGATGGATGGTGCGGCGCGGATGCCGGCGTCTTCTATATAACTCGGCAATCCAAGATCTTTCACGGGATCGAAATTCGGGAAATCGGCCGCGGAGCCACCGTGATCGAAGGAAAACGCACGCGTTAGCCCCAACGAGACGGTCATCAGCGTCTTCGGACTAAAGGTGTGTGTCAAGTTGATTGCCAGCAATTTGGGGCCGCCGTTAGACAGGCCCGAAGAATAAGCATCGCCTACGTTTCCAAACAGGTTGGCCGGTTTGGTGTAGCCAGTGCCGTACGAGAATTTGCCGCTGAGCGTTGTGGAGTCAGTGAAGCGATGGTCAATTTTTATATCAATTTGATCGCCTACGTTCTTGTCGGCGCCTGTGCCAACCCAGTTGTTCAGCCGGTCATACGCACTTGTGCCCACGTTCAAATTAGGTAGCGGAAACAACTGCATCATTTTAGAAGCAACAGGATCGATCAGGTTGCCGGGCGCGTTCGGTATCGGATGAACGGTGGCTAGATTCGAATTACCTGGGCTCGTGTAGGTAGCCAGGTTATTGAAGGGGATAAAGTTCTGGCGAACTGGGCCGCCCTGATTGGGATCATAAACGCCCGTGTATGGATCCCAGAGTTGACCGTCCGAGGGACTGCCGTCCGCATTTAAGCATTGGCCATTAGCACTGAACGCGCCGCCCTGATAGCCGCACAGTTCGCTAAAGTCTCCGGTGCGCTCCGCTGCGCTGGGCACTCCGGCAGTTCTCGTAACGGACGTGCTGGCTCGACTACCCTCATAGTCAAAAAAGAAGAATGTACGGTTCTTCCGGATCGGGCCGCCCACCGTGAAACCGAAATCGTTCCAGCGAACAGGTGCAATCTTTATGCCAGCCGCATTGTTGAAAAAGTTGTTTGCGTTTAGTTTGTCGTTGCGCAGGAATTCGTAAGCGCTGCCATGAAAGTCGTTGGTTCCAGAGCGGGTCACGACGTTCACCACAGTCGCTCCGCTAAACCCGATTTCCGCACTGAAATTTGATTGCTGGACTTTAAATTCCTGCACAGCATCGACTGAAGGTGTATAGAGGGGATTCACGATGGCGGTGTTCTGCTCTACTCCCACTGTGCTGACGCCATCAATTAGCATATCGGCTTGCGCATTGCGGCTGCCGTTGGAGATCCAGTTGTTCGCCATACTGTTAGGACCGAACGTGTTCCCGGCAGGCTGGTTGATCCCAGGCGTCAACATCGCCAGGTCGAACACTCCGCGGCCGACAAGCGGGAGGTCATTGATGGAGGTCCTGTCGAGGTTCTGCCCGGTGACGGCATCCTCGGTGGAGAGCACAGGAGGTTGTCCAGTGACCTCAATGGTTTCGCGTGCTGCGCCCACTTGCAGCGATACACTCAGGGTCAGGTTCTGATTTACCTCAAGAGCGATCCCGTTCTGAACCTCTCCGCGAAATCCACCAGCGTCCACGCGGATGCTGTACGTGCTGGGTGGCAAGGCCCGAAGGACGTAACGCCCGGATGAGTCCGTCGTAGTGGAATACTTCAGACCCTTGTCGATATCGGTCAGTACGACCGAAGCATTAGGAACGGCAGCGCCAGAGGGATCCTGAACTAAACCAGTTATCGAGCCTGTGTAAACCTGAGCTTGAGTTGGCGCTACAACTAGCAAATTTAGATAGATAAAAAGGAAACAAATCAGTGGCCGAATTGCTCTTCGTTGAATTAAATGGATTTGATTCTGAAACATCTGGGCACCCCCAAGCCAAATTCATTGGGTACATACTAATCGCAAAAACTCGCACTTATCAAGTCAAGGTCATTTCTGTGCCTTAAGTTTGCCCGATTAGATTATCTGGGCGTGATGAGGCTGGTGCTTCATTTCTCAGAATGGTTCTGCCAGTACGCCTGGTGCCCGATGTAGTCATCGTCGACCAAGTTCGAGATGATCAGCCGCTTCATCTCTAACGGGTTGATCGTTCCTTGACGCTTGTAGATGACCTCTCCGCCAGGTCGAAGCAATGCCGTGTAAGGTACCGCAGCATTCCAATCGGCATCAAACGCTGCCAGCAGCAAATAAATATCGGTAGAACCGAGGATAAGGTTCCGGCTGGTGGCGTGCAGTCGATTCAGAGCAGAAAGCACACCCGCCCTTTCATCGGGATAGTTGATGCTGACAGTCACAAGCTCAAAGGCCCGGTGACCGTACATGCGGTAAATCGCCTGGAAATCCGGCATTTCTTGCTGGCATGGGCCGCACCAGGTGGCCCAGAAATTCACGAGCAGAAGCTTACCGGTCAGATTTTTTCGTAGGGCCTGCAGCTCTTCCGCGCTCACCGGCTGAAGCTTTATGGGTTTCCTTTCGATCTCCGCAAGCTCTTCCTTGCGCCCCTCTTCCTTATACAGCCATTTGGTTGAGCAACCCACGGACGGAGTCTTCGATACGGGCACGGGCCTTTCGGCCAGAATCGCGTCGATTGCGTTTCGGGCATCGCGGCTGGTGACCAATGATTCGCGCGGATTGTTGTCGACGCGTCCTTGATAGCGAAGCTTGCGCTCGGCATCAAAGATGAAAAGATGCGGAGTTGCGGACGGCCCATAATCACGCGAGACCTTTTGTGTATCGCCGTCATATAGATAAGGAAAGTTGAAATGGCGATAGGCAGCCCGCAACTTCATTTCCTCGAATGAGTCGCCGACGTCCGTATAACCCATCTCGTCAAGCCTGACAGCATTTGGATTATTCGGTTGGATCGCGACTAGTGCTACGCCGCGGTCACGATAATCAGCGGCCAACTGCTTGATGCGGCTCTCATAGAGTTGTGCGGTCGGGCAATGATTACAAGTGAATGCGACTACCAGAACTTTGCTTCCTGCATAGTCCTTGAGGCAGTGGGTCTGGCCATCGATGCCCGGCAGGCAGAAATCCGGAGCCGAAGCCCCTAATGGCAGGGTGGGAGGTCCGGGCTCATCTGCAATCGCTGGCACACACAATGTGACAAACAGCAAACACAGCACACTGAGCAGAAACGCCTTGGTTTTAGGGTGACCCCAATGTCGTTCTGGTCCCGATTCTCGATAAACTCTTTGACGACGCATTTTCCCACTTCGAACCGGTTATTATACAAGAGGGCGTCAATCCCAAACTCTCTCGCGGCCTGTGCTATTGAAGCCAAAACAAAAAGACGAGCGCAATTTCTTTGACATTATGGCAAGCATCTTAGCCGTCATGAGCAATGTGGAAAGTAGTAGGACCGCGTGTGGTCAGTTCTTCGCCGACTGGAATGTCGCGACAAGGTGGAGACAATCGTTCGCCGCAATATCAATGAGAAATCGTCTACGCGTCGAAGCGGCGCAAAGTGCGTCCGAAAAGCGCTACGGCCCGAAGCCTACATGCTTAGCTCAATTCGCTTGGGTTCGCCCGCCGCGGTCAGAATGAGCAAGAAACGCAGCTGGCTAGTCCGATGAATCTCGCCCGAGCCTTACGGACCGAAAGGTTCGGGCCAGCTCACTGTGTGACGCCTCTTGCCAGGCCCGTGAGCAAAGCCCGGGGAGACGTGCGCCTATTTAATTAGGCAGCAAGTGCCAAGTTGTTGTTGGCAGTTCTGGTTTTCCACCAAGTTACGGGCAGGTGGGTCCCGGCATGCCTTCGGGTCGCGACAGCTTCCGTCGAAACCGTGTCGCCCCCTCCGCCAATTATAGCACTCAGGCAAAAGTAGAATCTTTGTAAGCCGTGCCTGACCCTTTTATTGGTGTTATTTGCGTCTTGTTCGATTCCTCGGCGGCTTTCCCTCCTTCGATAAGCAACAATTGAGCACACCACTCTGGCGACTCGGTTGACTCAAATTCAACTAGCTCCGAAAATGCCAAGGTGGGTGATCTTGCGGGGGAATTGCCGTCGAAAGCTGGTATGGCACAGGAACCTAATGCTGTTGAGCAGGCCATCGCGCGAGCGCTTCGCGACAACCTCGAGCGCATCCAGCGCACTTCGGGCGAACTTCATCATGCCCTTAACGATGTCGTCTCCGCCTGCGCCAGCAACAAACCGACGAATGCGCTGTCCCCCTTGCTTCGTGCGCAGACTTCGGCTGCCGCTCTCACTGCCGCGCTGGAAGTTTTGTCGCGATTTGTTGCCTTGTCGCTTCAAACCGGCCCTCGTTCACCTCTCGAAGCGCAGATCACGGATTTGGTTGGCCGAGCGGCTCCCGAGCCGGCTCCCGCCCGGCAGCGCCCCGCACCGTCTCAGCCAACGCCGATGGCCTCGAAGGCTGCGCCCGTTCCCAGAGTGCAGCCGCCCCCGGCTCCATCCTATGAAGAAGAGGCAGAAGGGGAAACTCTCGAGTTGGTCGAGCCCGCCGCGGGAACGGAATGGGGCGAAGAATTCGACGTCAACCGCCTCTCGCCGGACGAACAGGAACTGCACCGCCGCGCGAATCGCGTTGCTAAAGTTTCGATGCAAGACATAAAGATGCTTCGGCCGGAGCAAGTCCGGCTGGGCCGCGAAAACAGAGATCTCTGCATCCGACTGAAAGATGACATTGAAAAAGCCCATAGAGAATACGACCGCCGCTTCAAACCGATCATGGACCATCCGGTGGACTATTTTTATCGCTGGTTGGTGGAAATCCTCGCTGATGGCGATCCACACGCCCTGGGCGAGTATCCTTATTCGACGCCGGCGCGCCATCACTAACCGTACCGGCACGAATCGCTTTTGTGGCCGGTCCGAAGATGCTTGGTCCTTGTGTCTCTTTATGACTCGTTCCTTGACTGCCTTGGTGCTCGCGTTCGTCCTTTCACCTGCCGCGACGGTTGCAAGCCGGAAACCGCGCCGCCGCAAGTTGCCGTGGAGACTCCCGAAGACGGTGCATCGCTCAAAGAACTTTCCCAGCTTGCTCGTGATCTTCGCAACCGTGCGCCCGGCGCCTATGAGAAGCTCTCGGCCTTTGCGGCAAAAAACACCACCAATGTTTGGGGCGCGCGCGCGGCTCTCGCTCTCGGTTACGAAGACTTCTCCAAGAGCCGTATGGCGCAGGCCCTGGGCTGGCTGCTGAAGGCGCAGAGCGACGCTCTTCTCCGGGAATACGCTTTGTACTGGACCGCTCAGGCGCAACTGAATTCGGGTCGTAAAGCCGAGGCCTACAAGGTTCTTCAGACTCTCCAACACGACTATCCCAATACCGCTTTGCGCGAGCAACTTTTGCAGTCTCTTGCGCCCACTGCTGTTCAGTTAGGACACCCGCAGGAAGCCATTGATGCGCTCAACGCCTATGCGGGTACGTCTTCTAAGCCGGAGCTTCTCATCGAACGCGCCCGCGCGTATCAGGCCGCTCACCAACTCCCTCGCGCCGCCAAGGACTTTCAAACCATCTTCTACAAGTTCCCCCTCGCCGACGAAGCCAAGCCCGCCGGTGCCGCGCTCGCTCCGATCATGCATGCGCTCGGCAAGGAGTATTCCTATCCCGGCGTCGAACTGCAGGAGCAGCGCGCGCGGATTTTTTATGACGCACACAAATGGCGAGAGGCCCGCACGGAATTTGAGAAGCTGCTCAATATACTCAAAGACCCCGCCAATCCGGTGCGGCAGCGCGCACAGCTTCGCGTTGCGGAGTGCAAAGTTCGGTTGAAGGGTTCCCCCTCGCTGATTGCCTCGCTAACGACCCCGGATCTCGACGTCGACGCGGAACGGCTGTACGCATTGTCGCAGGCTTACCGCGACGCGAAAAAAGAGACCGAAATGTTCAATGCGCTGAACACCCTCGCGCAAACGTACCCCGTCAGCAAATGGAACGAAGACGGCCTGATGGCGGCAGGGAATTACCACTGGGTGGAATTGGAACGCGAGAAAGCCGTGGTTGCTTATCAACACGCCCTGGATTCGTTTCCAAATGGCAGGCACGCTTACAACTGCGAATGGCGCATTGCCTGGGTCGCTTACCTCGATCATCAACCCGATGCGGACGACCGCCTGACCAATTTTCTGGTGAAGAATCCCACTTCTTCGAACGCCGTCGACGCTCTTTACTGGTTGGGGCGGAGCGCGGAACGTGCGGGAAATATCCCGCATGCCCGCAGCTTCTACAACAAAGCGGTCGAGCGTTTCCCCGAAACTTATTTCGCCATCGCTGCTGCCGCTCGTCTTGCCAAACTTGGTCCTGGCGAAGAAAATCCTGCCGAATTTCTCGAAAAAATTCCACCTGCGCCCACCCTTCGTCCATTTGATGAGCCGATTCCCATTGCCGCCGAGGAGCGTTGGCAGCGTGCGCAGGCACTCCGCGCGATTGCCTTTGACTCTTCTGCCGAACAGGAACTCAAGAACGCTTACTTTGCCAGCCCTTCCCCACGGTTCCTTCTGGAAGCCGCGCAAGCAGCCTTTGATCAAGGGCACTTTGGCGCGGGCATGACCTACGCACGTGCCGCCGTCCCCAATGTGGACGCCCGCAAATTCAGCGATGTTCCCATCGACGTCTGGAAGGCGCTTTTCCCTTTGCCCTATGAAGCAGCCCTGCGCCGCGAGGCGGCCAAGAACGATTTCGATCCCATGCTCGCTGCCGGCCTGATTCGTCAGGAGTCCACCTTCCAATCGGATGCGGTTTCCCGGAAGGACGCCATTGGGCTGATGCAAGTGCTTCCCAAAACGGGCCGGCTCCTTGCTAGACAAATCAAAGTCAGGTACGCCAAGAACAAGCTCTTCGACCCCGACTACAACATCGAACTCGGGATGGTGTACATCGCCAACCTCGTTCAACAGTTTGGCTCTCCCGAGGCCGCCGCGGCCGCTTACAACGCGGGCGAAGACCGCATTTCTGCCTGGAAGGGCGAGCGCAATTACGAAGAGATTCCCGAACTCGTTGAATCGATCCCTTTCACCGAAACCCGCGAATACGTGCAAATCGTCTTGCGAAATGCCCAACTCTACCGGATGATTTATGGGCAGCCCACGGTGGCCACGCAAGCGTCTTCCGGCCACGCCCGCTGAAGCTGCACGGACTTAGCGCTGCGGAAAAAGCCGCCTCAATTGTCATTCCGAGCGAAGCGAGAAATCTGCTTTTTCTGCTTTAGATCGTGCGTGATTTAAGCAGGGTGCAATAGGAAGGTGCAATGACAGCCCCGGATTCCACCATGGCTCAAATCTCGCGCCGTATGCTCTCGGCCAAAGCCGAGCAGTTCACGGAATCCGTGATTCGCGAAATGACGCGCTTGGCCATGAAGCATCACGCCGTGAATCTGTCTCAGGGTTTTCCCGATTTTGCCGCTCCGGAGGAAATCAAAGAGGCCGCGCGCCAAGCCATCGCGGACGACATCAATCAGTACGCGATTACTTGGGGCGCGAAGCCCCTGCGCGATGCCGTGGTCGAAAAATTTGCCCGCACTCAGGGCGTGCGCTACGATCCCGAACGCGAAATTACCGTCTGCTGCGGCTCGACGGAAGCCATGATGTCCGCCATGATGGCGGTCATCAATCCCGGCGATGAAATCGTCGTGTTTGAGCCCTTCTACGAAAATTACGGTCCCGACGCGATTTTGAGTGGCGCCACTCCTCGATTCGTCAAGCTCCGCCCGCCCGACTGGTCGTTTGACGAAAAAGAACTCTCCAGCGCCTTCGGTCCCCACACCAAAGCCATCATTCTGAATACGCCGAACAATCCCACCGGCAAAGTTTTCACCAGCGCGGAACTCGAATTTATCCGCAACCTTTGCATCCGCTGGAACGCCTACTGCATCACAGACGAAATCTACGAGCACATTCTTTACGACGGCGCAAAGCACATGTCCATGGCCGCCATCGACGGCATGCGCGACCGCACCATCGTCATCAATGGCCTCTCGAAAACCTACAGTGTCACCGGATGGCGCGTGGGCTGGGTTCTCGCTCCGCCGGGCCCGACGCAGCCCATTCGCAAAGTTCACGATTTCCTGACCGTCGGCGCCGCCGCGCCCCTCCAGCAGGCCGGCTCGATCGCTTTGCACTTCCCGCAGAGTTATTACGACAAACTTGCCGCTACCTACGCCGCCAAGCGCGAGCGCATTCTGAAAATTCTCACCGCCGCCGGGTTCACCGTCTTCAAGCCGCGCGGCGCTTACTACGTCATGACCGACATTTCCCGTTTCGCCGATCCCGACCCGGCCAAATTTCCCGCCGATACCAAAGATGTCCGCTTCGCGAAATACCTCGTCGAAAAAATCGGCGTGGCCGTTGTCCCCGGCTCCAGTTTCTACAACGATGCGCGCCACGGCGCCTCGCAAGTCCGTTTCACGTTCTGCAAGAAAGAAGAAACCCTCGCTGCCGCCGAAGAGCGCCTCTCGAAATTGCACGCTTAGGGCACCAGCAATCTCTCTTCTGTGCGGATAACGCAGTTCTTAATGAAATAGAGCCACGGTTGGATTGAACCGTGGCTCTCATGTCTACACGAACATCCTCATGAGCATGTAATATCGGACTGCGCGGAAGCAACCACGACGTCGATGCCTGGTCCAGTAACATGCAGCGCATTGACCGTCATCGATCCACTCGTTCCGCCCGACGAACTAGTCTGTTGGTTGATGATGACACTGATTCCACCCGGCAGGGAGATCGACAAGTTCGGATTCGAAACAAGGATCGACTGCCCCGCGACTGTCAACCCCACCAACTGCGCATTCCCGCTAGTGGCGGCCCGTCCATTGCTACACGTGGCGCTGGAGTTGGATTTCACGGCTGTGGCCGCCACGAGTCCGTTCACAAGGTTCACATCCTGGAGCGTCGATTGCGATTGACTGGTCGCACCACTCCCCGAGGTGGAACTGCTCAGCGTGTCAGCCGATGCTATCCCGGCGACGCTGACGCTTGCCACCGAAGTGCTCAAATTCCCGCCGCTCGATGGCAGCGGTCCGGTATCGGCAAGAGCCAGTGAGACCCCTGCCGCACTTGCTTTCAGTGCTACAGCCTCACCGCTGAATGTGGTTGCGCTTTGTGCAAAGCTGACGGCTGGGCTAAAAGCCAGAACCGCTGTCAGACAGATCGCGATCATCGACGTTCGCTTCTCGTTCATGTGCACTCTCCTTGAGGTAGTTGAAGCGTAATGGCCGACTCGTGCATGCGACAGGTATGCAGCGGCACGGGGTAGCAGCACACTTGACTGGGGGTCACTTGCGTAGAATTCGGTTGCAGCACACTAGGCCGTAAGTGGCCGTCCTACAATCGGATTTTTCCCTACTTTGCGTTGCGAGATTTCCTGATGGCGCGTTGAAAATAACTCTCTACAAGCTCAAGCGCACGAGGAATTGCCAGTCACCAGTCACTAGGACAATGTGCTAGAATCCCCGCGTCGAGCACTCTATTTATGAAACTGATTCTGATCCCGCCTGATACCAAAATGGAATCAAATGGCCAAGGTACCTCCTTTGATATCTCCGCGAGCGCCACGCGAACCTTCCTCTGTCTTCTCACTGTCTCGGACCAACTCGAACAGGAATCTCTCGACGTCTCGATTTATGGTTCCGCCGATGGCACAACCTGGACCCCCAAGCCCCTCCTCAAGCTGCCTCAGCAGTTCTATCGCGGCCACACCAAGATGGTCCTCGACCTTTCGCTGCGGGCCGAGATCAAATTCATTCGTGCTTCCTGGGAACTCAATCGCTGGGGCCGGGGCGCACCACTACCGATGTTTGTAGCCGGATTGGAACTGACAGAAGTCCCCGCCATGTCCCGGCAGACCCCAGGAAAGAGCGTTTCGGTGGGAGCTAGGTAACGGGGTTTTGGGGGGTTGCCTTTGGCGTTAAGTTTGGGTCCAAGATTTAGGTTTCATAAACAGGCCCCCCTTAGATAAAGGCTATCTAAATCTTGCGCTTTCATGAGCTTCAGGGCGTTTAGGGGTAGGAGACTGACGGTCGGTTGCCCTGTGGTGGTTAGCCTCCTACCCCGCGAGTGGTCTTACTGGTATAGACGATTCCAGCCCCAAAATAGTTTCCTGAACTCTGTAAATTTCTCCTCACAACCATCAAACCCCGACAGGCATCTTCAGTACGCGGGAGCCATCTTGCGAGGCGAAATGTTTACCATTTCGGGGCATAGGCTCGCGCAAAATTCAGGCTACGTACCCAGCGGAACCGTGTCCAAGTACCGCGCCCAGGCGGCCTCCCATCTGAATTTTTCCTGAATAGCCCCCTGCAGCGCCTGTGCCGCCGTCGGCTCGCCGTGCGTCAAATACGTCTGCTTCGGAGTGGCAGGGAATCCGCTCAGCCACCGCAGCAATTCGCTCTTTCCCGCGTGCGCCGAAAACTGCCCCATCTCTACAATCTCGGCGCAGACCGGTACGGCCTGCCCAAAAAGGTTCAGCGTCTTCGCACCCTCTTGCAGCGCGCGGCCTCGCGTCCCTTCCGCCTGAAAGCCCGCCAGAATCACGGCGTTCTTTGCGTCCGGCAACCGCAGCGCCAGGTGATGCAGCACGCGCCCGCCACTCACCATTCCGCTCGCGCTAATGATGATGCACGGCGTCTTCACCTTGTTGATGGCCTTCGACTCCTCCGCCGAACGCGTCAAATGGAATTCGTGCACGCTCAACGGATCGCCCTTGCCGTCGCTGCCTTCTTCCCGCGCAAATTCCAGGTCGTGGTCCTCTTTGTGTTTCATATAGAGGTCCGTCGCGCTCAGGGCCATCGGACTGTCCACGTACACCGGGACCCGCGGAATCCGCTGCTGGTCTTCCAGCTGCCGCAAGTAGTACATAAACGTTTGCGTGCGCCCAATCGCAAACGCCGGGATCACAATCGACCCGCCGCGCTTCACCACCCGGTTCACGATCTGCGCCAGCAACTCCTCGGGATTCCCGTCCTGATGCTCGCGGTCTCCGTAAGTCGATTCACATATCAGCACGTCCGCGCTCGACGGTGGCGTCGTCGGCTCTTTTAAGATGGGCTGGCCGTATCGGCCGATGTCGCCCGAAAAAACAACGACAATTTTCTTTCCGCCTTCGTTGATCGTTAGTTCCAGGCTCGACGACCCCAGAATGTGTCCTGCGTCAAACGATGCCACATGGAACTCCGGGCTGATGTCGAACCCCCCGCTCCGCGGCATGGTCTTCAACTGTTGCAATACGGGATCAACATCCTCAGGCGTGTACAGCGACCGCGGCTCCTCATGTCGGCTGTATTTCTTTTTCCAGGCCTGCTTCGTTTCCTCTTCCTGCAAGTGCGCGGAGTCTTTTAGCAGGATTTCCGTCAGCTCGATCGTCGCGGGATTTGCAAAAATTGGCCCACGATAGCCGTCCCGCACCAGCACCGGCAGCCAACCCGTGTGGTCCAAGTGCGCGTGCGTCAGCACGGCGTAGTCAATCGTTTTGGGATCAATCGGCAGCGGCTTCCAGTTGCGGTCTTTCAGTTCGCTCGTCCCCTGGAACAGCCCGCAATCCACCAATAGTCGTTTGCCGCCCGCCTCCAGCAAATATTTCGATCCGGTTACACAACCTGCCGCGCCCAGAAAAGTGAGTTTCGCCATAGCCCTGCCATTCTACCGATTTCGTCTAGCAGGCGCATCCGGCGCGAGCCCGAGCTGTGCATCGACTGTGCCAAGTGCGCCAAAGTTTGCCCGTCAAATCTGCCGGTGGACCAGCTCATTACCATCAAGTCCGCCGAATGCACGGGTTGCCTCGAATGCGTGGATTTGCCCGGCCGAAGGCACGTTGCACCTCGCGCTGCCGCAGATTCCCAAGCCTCTATTTCAAACTTCCAAGCCTGCGCGGGATGCTGTGACCCATGTCACAGGGCCGGACCCAAAGAAGTTGGTGGAGCCGATGGGATTCGAATCCACCAATTACATGGAAACAAAGGAGTTTTGCGGCGCACCTTGGCCTTCTAAGGAACTCAAAGGAAACGGAGGGACTCCTTAGTGCCCCCATTGCCCCCAAAAGAATTTGGACAAATTCTCAGCGTCCACGTCGGGCGAGAATACGCCTTAAACGTCGTTCCGCTTCATTTAGACGGTCATCGAAGCTGGAAAAGCTGGTTTCCTGAATTCCAGCTTCCCCAGCCACTTGAGCGAAGGATGCGAGGTGGATTCCGTCGAAACCTCGGAGGCCGAACTGCTCAGCTAGCTCACCAGCTTCACGACAAAGAGAATCGGTCACATTCACGGTCAAATATGTCGGCCAATATGCCTCAAATTCCCGTTTCACGGACGCGAATGCGGATGCGCCGAGCTGGCCGGACCGGCGCAGCCTGGCGAACGTGGCTCTGGCTTCAGCGTAGGCGACAGGTGAGGTGCAAACAGTGTCTGTCTTGTTTACTAATTCGCGTACCGCTGCGGAACCTGTTTCCGCGATGAACAGCTTGACCAGGCTGCTGGTGTCGAGATAGAGCTTCACCGCCGGTCCTCGATCACGACAGAAGCGGCCGTCCTCTTTCCTTTTAACTTGACTGGATTCTTAGGAATGCTAGGCTTCCCACCATTCCACTGTGCGCGTCCTTCGGCGACCATGCGATAGGCCCAGTCGAGAGCACGGGGTGCGTCCACCGGGCTGATGGTCGCAATCGTGCGACCCCGTTCGGTGATCAGCAACCGCTTTCCCGACCGCACTTTCTTGAGGTGCCGACTTAAATGCGTCTTCAGCTCGCGAATACCAACTTTTTCCATTCAGCAATACTCCGCAAAGTAGCTACATTTTAGAACAATGTGGTCGCATAATCAATGCGCCGGCAGTGACCTCTGGTGCGGTAACAACGACAAACCTTTTTACAAAACTACGACTTCGCTCAATACTTTGGCGCTACTGTATCCGCTGATTGAAGGCGAGGGACAGGAACGTGGCCCGAATTCTGCCGATGGGATTCGAATCCGCTGACTGCATGAAAACAAAGGAGTTTTGTGGCGCACCTTGGCCTTCTAAGTCATTGAAAGGAATACAGCAGAATCCCTAGTGCCCCCTTATTGCCCCCAAGATTTTGAGCGGGGCGGCTGCTGTTATGCTAGAAGAGCGACATAACAGGAGAAGACGGCAGAATTGGCACCGCTGATTAGCGCACAAGGACTTTCCAAAAGATATGGAAGCGCACCGCTTTTCCAGAATCTTTCCTTCACCGTTTCGGAAGGGGAACGGATCGGTGTGATTGGACCCAACGGGTCCGGCAAATCCACGCTGATCGAGATGCTCTACGGCCGCGTGAAACCGGATGGCGGGGATGTCGCCGTGCGCAAGGGGACGCGGATGAGCTGCGTGACGCAGATATCCGAGTTTTCGCCGGGCGTGACGGTGCGCGGCGTGATTGAGGGTGCACTGGAACGAGCGCGCGTACCGGAAGAGGAGCACGCTTCGGAATTCGCGGAGACGCTTGGACGGGCGGGTTTTACCGCTTTGGATGCGTTGGCGGCGGAGCTTTCGGGCGGCTGGAAGAAACGACTGGCGATTGCGGAAGCGCTGGTGCAGCGGCCGGATATCCTGCTGCTGGACGAACCGACGAACCATCTGGACTTCGCGGGAATTGGCTGGCTGGAAGGTGTGCTGCAAGGCGCGGGATTTGCATGCGTGGTGGTGAGCCATGACCGGTATTTCCTGGAAAATGTCGCAAACGAAATGGTGGAAATCAGTTGCGCGTACGAAGACGGAGCGCTGCGCGTGTCCGGGAATTACAGCAAGTTCCTGGAGGCCAAGGAAGAGTACCTGCATGCGCAGCAAAAGCGGCAACAGGCCTTGGAAAACCGTGTGCGCATAGAAATCGCCTGGCTGAGGCGAGGGCCAAAAGCACGCACCACGAAATCGAAGGCGCGCATCGACGATGCGCACGGGATGATCGGCGAGCTTGCGGAAATGAAGGCGCGGACGCGGACTCCCGCGGCGGAGATTGATTTTTCCGCGACCAGCCGGAAAACCAAGCAGTTGCTTACGCTGGATGACGTTTCCTACGGGTTTGGCGAGCGGACGCTGATCGCCGGGCTGCACTTTATTGTCACGCAGGGAATGCGCGTGGGGCTGGTGGGGCCGAACGGCAGCGGGAAAACGACGCTGCTGCGTTTGCTGCGCGGGGATATCGAGCCGGCGAAGGGGAAAATTCGCAAGGCGGACGGTTTGCGGATCGTGTACTTCGACCAGAGCCGCCAGCTCGATCCGGAAGTTACGCTGCGGCGGGCGCTGGCGCCGGACAGCGACGCGGTGATTTATCAGGAACGGGTGATTCACGTGGCGTCGTGGGCGGAGCGATTTTTGTTTGCCAGCGAGCAGCTAAATCAGTGGGTGGGGCGGCTTTCTGGCGGCGAGCGGGCACGGGTGCTCATTGCGCAGATGATGCTGCAACCCGCGGACGTGCTGCTGCTGGATGAGCCCACGAACGATTTGGATATTCCGACGCTGGAAATATTGGAAGAGAGTCTGCTGGAATATCGCGGGGCGTTGGTACTGGTAACGCACGACCGTTACCTGCTGGATCGTGTTTCGACGGTGGTGCTGGGGCTGGATGGAATGGGCAAGACCGAGCGGTTTGCGGATTATTCGCAATGGGAAGAATGGCAAAGTGCACAAAAAGCTGCAAAGAAAATCAGCGGTCTGAAGGATGAGCCGCGGTCAAAGGCAAAGGCAGCGGGAAACGGGAGCAAGACGCCTGCTACAGGGCAGAAGAAGCTTTCCTATCAAGAGAGCAGGGAATTGGCGGGAATCGAGGGGCGGATCACCGAGGCGGAGCAGGAGTTGCAAATTCGCCACAAGGCGCTGGAGGATCCCGAGGTGATGGGCGATCACGTGCGGCTACAAAACGTGCTGGCGGAAATGGGCAAGGCGCAGAAGATTGTGGATGCGTTGTACGCGCGTTGGGCGGAGCTGGAACAGGGTAAAGGATTCGTACTCGATTCACACGCTGCAGCCGGCCGGAGGCCCAAGCCCACTGGAAGTTGAAGCCGCCGAGATGGTCGGTGACATCCACGACTTCGCCAATAAAGAAAAGACCGACCTCCATATCCGGTAGGGCGCAGTCGGCCAGTCTAACGAGGTATGGCATGGTTGCGCTGG
>QHYJ01000072.1:17299-82259 GCA_003223255.1 Acidobacteriota bacterium
CAAGCGCATCGTCTTGTGCGGCAATGTCGAGCAGGCGCTGATAGATTTCCGCATCCTGCACGACCGCTTCCGCTTTTCCATTCATTGTAAGAACCAGCGGTTTCTTCGTCTTTTTGAGATGCTTCATAAAATTTCCCGGATTGCGCCGAAATGTCGTCATCGCCTGAATGTCTTTTTTAATGTCGAACTCAGTGACCTCGCACCGCCATAATAGCACCCTTGCAAAGAGACAACGTGGCGCCCGGAAACCTGATCGACGGAGCGTTTCGCAGAATACTTAGCGCGAGACCTTTGGACGCGGTGGCAAAAAGGAAACACGGTCTAAATGGCAGCACCGCTCCAGCGCGCGAAAGCGAACGGCTTGACCACGAGAGACCATGAGGGGACTGTCAGTCCTTCAGGAGTTCGGGATGGTTTTTCTCCAGCCAGGTAACAACTTCGCGGTGCAAATCGGCGGCGGTCTTAATTGCCAATTCTAGTTCCTGCTTCGAGACATTGCCTGCAGAGTCGTAACTGGTCACGTTCCTCTTCTTCGAAAAAGTCTTCATTTTCTGAATCATCTTGGAATCAGCTTTGATGGTCAATTCGAGAGACTCAATCGTCTTTATGTGGTGGCCGAGTTGAGTTGACGTGCGATAGCCCGACGCTCGCAAGGCAACAGTGGCGGCCGTGCGGGCAGCACTAAACGCCGCCTCGAATCGCCGATCCTCGGAGATTGCCGTTCGCGTCCCTCAGGTCGCGACCGACAATCGTCAGTAGACTCTTGATCTCATCGCGACTGGTCGGTTCGGCTTTCAGCCAACCGTATTCCGCCCACTTTTCCAAGCTCATCTTTGTCTCCAATTAGGAAAACCTTCTCGCGACGCAGCACAGAATTAATGAAGTGATTTCCACTCGAGAGCTTCGTCTTAAATTCTGCCACAGAATAAACCGTGGGATTGACCGCCCGCCCAAGCAACGGCTCGACATCACCGAGACGCGCGAGCACATCGTCGGGCGTTACTTTGCCGACGATCATCAGGTCGATGTCGCTTTCGGCTCTTTCCTCCTGCCGCGCCATTGATCCGTAAATGAAGGCGAGCGAGATGCGGTTCGCCAGTGGTGCGAGTGCTGAACGAAGCACCTGAATTGCCCCTACGGTCTTCGCCACTAGTGCGCGCAGTTCCGGGAAGACCGGATGATTGCGATTAACGCGGTAGAAAACCTGCTTTCCGACCGTCGATCGGTCGATGAGCCCCAGTTGAGAAAGGGTGTCCAGCTCACGTTGCAGCGTGCCAACGCTCAGGCGATCAAGTTGGCGCGTGATTTGTCGATAGTAAAAGGACTGATCCGGGTGACCGTAGAGGAGGCCCAGGATCGCTCCGCGTGCCTTCCCGAACAGTACATCTGCCAACGCGCCAGCTTTCGCTCTCATAATGAGAGCAATTGTACGCATTTTGAGAGCAGGGTCAAGGCATAACGGCACACCGTGGCAAGCGGAGTAAGGTCGCTCGGACGTTTGCAGCGTTACAACCGACTATCTGGCGCGGGTCTTTGCACCGAAGATTCCACTTTTCATCATGGTGCTATGTATATAGTGGGCTACGGGTGCGCGAGGTGGCCACCATGAACCAGTACGCAATTGGTCGCGCGCAGGCCGCGACAAGACTTGCGCGCGAATTGGTAGCAACGCGTCGAGGCCGAGTTGGAGGGCGCCGTCGTGAGCACCGCGAACGAGGCAATGCCGCAGGGAGGACCAGCAGAACCGCGTCGTCTCGGGAGGTAGAGCGTTTCGCCCCTTTGGGAAGGCAAGATCCTGCTCGGCGTGCTAAGACAACAGAGATTGGCCGGTAAAGGGTTGGTGGAAGCATTTGAGAAGTGGGCGCCGAGAATTGTCGGCGCCTTTCGCGCCGACATGAATAGGGTGTACTACGAACAGACTGGACGTGAGATGTCCGATTACATTCTTGTCCAACAGGCTGACAAGGCTGTTCGCTACAAGCAGCTTCCTTCAGAGGCAGAAGATTTTCGACTCGCCCTTGCAAAATTAGTTAGCTCTCAGGATCGGAACACGATGCGGCCACACCGAGTGTGGGCTCAGTCACCGCAGAACGACGTGGCACGCTGGTTGCGGTCGTCCCCGTGCCGCGAGCAAGGTCGCACGCTGATCGCCCTTTTCGAACGATTCGCCAAAGCAGGCGCCGTTGCACCTCTTCATACCAAGGAAGATGAAACGGGAACAGCAGATCATAGTAGCGAGGTAAAAAGGCGTAAGGGCGGTTTGACGTGGCTCATTTTCTTTGTGTGTCCGTTCGGAGCGGGAGGTCGGCTAGGTGGTACTCTAGCGGCCCTTAGAATCAGGCACAAGAGGAGTTCTTTTCTCGGGTTGCTCAAGAGAACCTCGCCAAGGATTGAATCCGAGTCGCCGCGCATGCGAAACAATTGGTTATGGAAGGGCCGACGATCCGCCTAGCACCTACGCCTTTAGCATGCGTTAATCGGAAATGGAGTGAACCCCTAGACCTAGAGTGAGAGGAGCAGTCGACAATGCTATGAATCTTGCGAGGTGAAAGTCCTCGCTCCGCCAATTGCCTGTAGTCGGGCGGATAGCATATCCGATGCGTGCAAAGGGTAACGATGCACGTTCTGCTCGGATGTAAACGCCTCAGCTGCCCTGCAAGGGAACTTGCAGCGGTAGGAGCGACCCGGGAGGCAAACAAACTCGGAGGCCTGAACATAAAGGAATAGCTGCAGCCACGAAATAGGTCCCGTGAGCAGCAGGGGCAGATGGCAACCTGCGAAGACTCCGCGAACGAAGCCAAAGCCGAAGTCGGGGAGAGGTTGCGGGATCGGCGCATGAGTCCGTAAGAGCGGTGAACGAGGGGTAACGCCCTCCGAAGAGACGACTGCGTCTCTCCAATGAAGGTAACGCCGACATTGGGCAAAGGGACTCTGGGTATTTGGTCGTTTCATTGATCCACGGTCAGCCGGACGCAGAGTCGGCCAAGAGCCTTGCGTGAGAGATGAAACTAGGCCCTGGGCAAACCAGGCAAGTGTCGGGGAGGATGCGAATCAGCGCTTAAACCTCGCTGAGCCTGGGAAGGTCCAAGGAAGAAACATGGCCAAGACTTCGAACCGGACCCGGGAAAACTGGCGGTCCGGGATTATCGGGGCCTCCGGAAACGTGGCCAGGGTGAACTGTGAACCCGCCTTGCAATCGAAAGAGCAAGGACGGTATCCCTCCACCTACAGCTGGCGCGCGGGAGCTCTATCCCAACCAGTTTTGTCGTGCACACCTTGCGATTACTTCCGACTTGTCGACTACTTATGCAAAATAGCGCACGTTAGGCCAGTTTGGACTCAACCCGCGTCGCGGAAGCTTTGCAATCTACGCAGAATCAAGTAGTCTCTACAGGATGCGGCGCCGAGCGGCATTTAATATCAGCGGGTAAAACTCACGCCAAGCAGCGACGTGGAAAAGGCCCACGGCATTTTCGCTCCTCTCAAATAATATGCCGGAGAACAAATCTATCTTGCGTGCGGGCGAAGAACTAAAAGGACTTCGCTTGCGGCTAGGAATGACCGTACGAGATGTGACCGATCTAAGCCAGAAGGTTGTAGATTCTGAGGGGAATGAAGAGTTTCGCGTTTCCACCACGTGGCTCAGCGAGATTGAGAACTCGGATTCTGTCCCGAGCATTTACAAGCTTTATAGTTTGAGCATCATCTATCACCTAAAATTCAGCGACTTTCTTCAGCTCTATGGGGTGGATACCAAGAAGATCAACAAGCTGCAGTCCGAGATTCCCCAAACCCATCTGACATCGGTGGAAGTCTTTGACGAGACCGGAACAGTCACTTTTCCGATTCGGTTTGACCAAGCGTTCGATAGAGGCAAGACAAACCTCTTATCGCGCGTGGTGGAAATCTGGGGCGAAGTGCCGATAGGAGTCATCCAACACTTGGACGTTCGGCGTAGTATGTACGGCTACATCGGGCTGGAAGACAGGACGCTCTATCCACTTTTGCGGCCGGGCTCTTTCGTGCAGATTGACGCGGGCATCAAGAAGATCCTGCCGCTCAAATGGCAGACAGAGTATGAGCGGCCTATTTACTTTGTCGAATTGCGAAACGGCTACGTGTGTTCCTGGTGCGAACTTCAAGGAACTCAGCTCATTCTGGTTCCGCATCCAGGATCGGGTTGCGTGATTCGCCAATTCAAATATGAAGCCGAAGCTGAGATCGTCGGGCGCGTCACCGGTCTGGCAATGCGGATAGTGCCTCCCGATGAGCCCGCAAGTGGCGAGACTGCAAAATTGCCAAGGCGGTCCTGATATTTGAGACAAAAAAGCGAGCGGCAAGCGGACTGCACTCCAATGGGACTGTCACTCTGTAAGGCTGGAGCCTTTCCCAAATTCGAACAAGCTCAGAGGGTGTAGAGCAATTCGAACTGGCATAAAGCTCAAGTTGCTCGACCAACTCCTTTAGCGGGCAGAGAACCAAGCGCCTGAATACGTCACGATGGCAACTCGCAATGGCCCGTCCGGCAATGCTCTCAGTGAACATGCATGCCAATCCCTCGTGGTGGTACTCGCCCGTGTTGTAATTGCGCATGGAAGCCAAATAGATCAGGCGGGCAAAGTCCCCACGTATCCTCGACAAGGTCCGCTCCGCCAGATCTCTGCGAGCGGCCTCGACATCTTCGTGTTTTAGTTCGCCATGCATGCGCGTCCTTAGCCTGCTGCGTCTCCGTTCTTCGGCTCCTGTTCATTGTTCATGAGCTCCGCAGTCACTTGACGACCCGCCGGGAGGATATCTTCGGTGACCTTTTGCAGTTGTGCGGCCAGCTCCAGTGAATATCCGAAAAGGGCTGCGGTCCGGGAAGGTCCGCACACCCAGATCAGCAAGTATAGGATTCCGCTCGTCAGCTGGAAAAGAAGAAACTCGACCCACAGCCTTATTTCATCGGTCGGTTTGAGGGCATCGTTTTCGCGGGAGGCTCTGAAATGAGCTCGCACCAACTGATTGACTTGGTCACGCACCGCCCGCAGCCAGTCCAGCGCGAGCGCAGTACGCTCGCGCTGGAACTGCCGTGTAATTTGCCGAGAGCTTTCACTTGCGACGAAATCCGAATCTTTCCGGTCAAAAATCCGTCCACTCAGTTCTGAAGTGAGAGGATCCCATTCGAAAGAACCCGCAGTCTCATGCTCGATACCATATACTTCTCCATCGGAATCTCGACGCCGGCCACGCCTTGAAAGGAAAACGCAAACGGCCAGAATTATCACTGTCGCCAACAGGGAAAACGCGAGCGCCGTCATGGTCGCATGGCCCTGAGGACATAACTTCGCGCTGAGCGCACTTTCCTCTTGGTTGCGGCAACCAGAGATTCATAATCGGCTTCGAGTCGCGGCTCGTTTGTGGGTTGTGGAATTGGCGCATAGGACCACAGAGTCAAGCACCACACCACAAGAACAACGAGGTAACAGATGGGCTGTATGTACTGCCAGGCGCGCTGGAAGCCGTCTCCGAGATAATCCCTAAGTGTCAAGTGAGCGACGCTAGTGGCGGTAAACAGGCCGTAGCCATAGATAATCCCTTTGAGATTTCGGCCCAGCGGAATTGCGTAGGAGGCAAAAAGACCAACCAAACCGATCAGAAGCGCCAACTGCACGATCCGCAGATCACGTTCCGTTTCTAGCGTCGTCCTTCCGGGGATCCAGTTCGGGCTGTTCCATGCTTTCACGAAAATTCTTGTGAATGCCAAGATGAAGAGGAAGGCGAGCACGTTGCGTGCCATGCGAGCCGCACCGAGATACTGTGCAAGCGCAACCTTGTAGACCTCCCAAACAAGCGTACATCCCAGAAGGACGTTCAAGAACTGGGTGAACCAATACGCAGGCGAGTAGAAGTTTGGCCACAAGTGGTAAACCGCAAAAAGGGAAGCTGACCGGAGAAAAACGGAAATCAAATACAAATAGAAAAGACTGTAATACTTCAGCAAGTTCCCTAGCAGTGCCCGTACCAACAGGACGCTCTCAAGCACGAGCCCGGTTACCCAAAACAGTGAGGACAACATCTTGAACCCCTCAAGGTTTCCGTGGAGCGTAACACAAATCGGGGAGAAGATTCCGGCAATCTTCTCCCCGATTGGGATCAGCTATGCTGCGACTCCGAGTGGGCTCTTTGGCCAAGGCATCGGCGGTGGAGGAGGTTCTGTCCCATCAGCAATCTGAACCTTCTGGAATTTCCCCTCAGTGACGGCTTGGCCCCAAGGGATAGGAGGAGGTGGGGGCTGGGTACCATCAGCTGTGAACGACGGCACGGTGGTTGTTCCTGACAGCCATGGTATCGGCGGAGGAGGCGGCTGTGTCCCGTCAGCCCGAATCTTGTTCAGATTCTCGAGCTGAAATGGACCACGTGCTGTTGCGAGCAGAAATACGGCAGTTATAAACAAAAAGAAACAGATCACCTTTTTGAAAGTCATTTTCGTTTCTCCTGAAATGAAATTTGGGATCCCAGTGAACGAGAACCCGCCGCTAGGTTACGAAACGCGTGAAAGCCGCCGATTGGCTTTCCCGCCTTGTTCGGTTTCCCGAACAAACTTCGCTCTTCCAGACCTCACCCGGGAGAAGAAGAGCGATAGACCTGCTGCCGACAGGAAGGAGCGTGCTACGACCATCCTTTGACCCTTCATAACTTTCTGAGGATGGCTGGTTACGTGGCGACTGAACTCGCTATCACCACAACAAACGACTTAACATGAGCCTGAGCAATGATTTGAGGACACCTGTTCTGCGTTCATCTTTTGTCTCGAGATTCGAATTAGCAATTTATCCCTTCCTTCATTTCAGCTGGCGGTAGCGATGTGTAGCCTCACCAGTTTTAATTAAGGTCCAAATATGTTCGGGAAAACGAACAAACAACTGGAAGAGGTTGTTGATTCGTGACAGCAGGTAGCATTTGCGCGAGTAGTCCTTCGGGGGTAACCGAGCATGGTATTGAAAAAGGGGCAGCGATATCGTTGCCAGAACCGTGACTGTGCAGCTGAGATTGAGGTGACGAAGGATTCAGTCGAGGGGGACCTTGGGCTCAGTTGTTGTTGCGGTTCGGAGATGAAGAAGCCTTACAGCCCACCTGTCTTTACAAACCGCGATGCGGATCGCGAAATCCTAGCTCCCCTGTTTCGCACGAAGGCATAGGTCCATGGGGACTTGAGTGCTTCGGCATCGGCTGAGGTCAAGGTCAAATTCATGTTAGACAAACTGGGTCTGGCTTTTGCGCTGGCTTCTCTCTTGCTGGGTGCGGTGCTTCTCTGCGATGCCGTTTCCGTTTCGGACGTGTCCCAAACAGCCAAGGTCATTGGTGGGGCTCTATTTTTTGCTCTCGGGTTGGTGACCATCTTTTTACTAATGAAAGACTGGTGGGGGTGGAGGAAACACGAGAAAAACGCGGCAAGATCGGCACCCGATTGGCCCTCGCAAGATTAGAGAAGAAATCTGACACCGTCAGCGTGCTTTCTAGCCTATAGATCTGCACTATCCTTCGAAGAGGCATTGGAAGAGATTCGCAGCGGGGCGGGTCAGCGCTATGGTTCTCAAGTTGTTAGCGCCTTTCTGGCGGGTGAGAAGTGGAAAGCACTCTGTCATTCTATCGATCAATCCTCAACGACACCCTAAGAAGAGACTGACCGCTAAATTCGGAGATTTGGCGATTCACGAACCCTACAGTTGCGACGACAACATCATTATTGGAGCGTGGCTGCGACGTTTTTGCTGGTTTCCGAAGTGTTCGAGACATCTCCTCTCGATCTTGTCATTTAGCTGTTCCCCATGAAGGTTGCACTGATTGTCTTTCTGCGGCGGAGGCAAGCCAGTCTTCGAGAACGCGGAGCTGGTTGCCCGGAATATTCAAGAAAGAGAGGCCCATTCCTTCACGCTCAAGAGCGTAAGCGACTCTGGCATCCGTCACAAACCGGACTCCATGGTTCCTTATTTCTATGAACAGCAGCGTGTCTTGTGGAAATGATTCGCTGGTACGCACGAAACATCCACCCCTGCTCAGATTCGTTGAGGCGCCCCAAATCTCCCTTCCAGAGTTCAACTCGGTTGCTCGGAGTTCAGCAGCGAACGGTAGTCTCACGGGTCGAATCTGTTGGACACCACCATGTCCCACGCTTTTCTCCTCTTTCCGAAAGCGTCCCCTGACAGGTCATTGCAGCGCCCAATGATGGATCGCGTCGCACGCGCTTCGTATGCTCAATGCATTCTTGTTCGGGTTACCAAACAGCCCTTTTACCGGGCAAAGCCCCGCACTGCCACGAGCAGTTGGCCGCCGGAGTCCTCGGCAAATCTCCTGCCTCAGTTTCGCGTGCTACGAAATGGGCCGAAAGTGCCGTGACAGTGGCTTGGCAGGCCACACGGGAGTCGCACCCTCTTTTAGGGAGGGGTGGATGATTGCCTGGGCTTGCAGCTAGCCATTTGGCGCGAGGCACCCGCTTGTTCGGAATTCCGAACAGAAATGAGTTTCGGCGGTTAAAGGGGCGTGTTCTGCCTAAGCTTTTGCGCAAAAACTTGGGAACCAATGAAGAATCTTGCCCGCACAAGATGCTGCATAGGATGAGAATTATAGCTGCCTGGCAATACGTTCGAAGAGGCCGAATTTGCGTGAGCGCCGTGGACGCCATGCGCGGACGCATAGAAGGAGAGTCGAGATCCGGGGCCTTCCGGAGATGAACATGGCGGATAAGATCAAGCCTGGCATCCACAGCAGTCAAACCCACAGAGAAGGACAAATCGCAACCAAGAGCCACCTGCGTCGCATTGAACGACGAGAGTGGTGGCTTTGGACCACCGCAGTCATTATTACCTTGTTGCTGACAGCTGGAATGCTCTCCTTCCTGCCCTCGATCTTGCGTTCAGGAGAGACGGGGGCCGTATTCGATCTGCGGCGCGCCATGTGGGGACTTTTAGGAATTGTGCTCCTCTTCGACGTTTACACGGTCTACCAGCAATTGCAACTCCACCGAACTCGCAGGCGGCTGTATGAGCGAGAGGAACTCTTTCAGCTCATCACTGAAAACGTGGCCGACATGATTGCCGTTGTCGATATGGAGGGCCACCGTTTGTACAACAGCCCCTCATATCACAGAGTGCTTGGCTACAGGACGGAAGAATTACAGAGTTCGTCCTCTTTCGAACAGATTCATCCGGATGACCGCAATCGCGTTCGAGCGGCCGCCATGGAAGCACGGCGCACAGGTGTGGGCAAGCCTCTGGAATATCGCATGCGCCACAAAGACGGTACCTGGCGCGTATTGGAATCCACGGCCAGTGTCATTCGATCCCGTTCGGGAGAGCCCGAAAGATTGGTCATTGTGAACCGGGACGTCACCCAACGGAAAGAGGCTGAAGAGTCCCTTCATGTGTCTGAATCTAGCTTTCGGTCCATGATCGAAGATGCCCCTTATGGCATCTACCGTGCTGGTGTTGACGGCAAACTTCTGAGAGCAAATCCCGCGCTGCAAAAGATGCTAGGGTACGAAAAGTTGGACGAGCTGCTCAATGCCAGCCTCCCTACAGATGTCTTCAGAAATCATTCTGACTTTAACGGACTCAAGGAACTCCTGCAGAGCGCAAACGGGTTCAAGGACGTTGAGGTGGAATTGAAGCGCAGGGATGGGGCGCCCATCACCGTCCGCTGTACTGGAAGAAAAGTGAAAGAGGAACATGAGAGCGTGCCTTGTTTTGATGTGTTTGCCGAGGATGTCACAGAAAGGAGGATCCTCGAACGTCAGCTTCGGATGGCAGGAAAGATGGAGGCAGTCGGACGGCTTTCCGGCGGAATTGCTCATGACTTTAACAACATCCTTGGTGTCATTATCGGCTACGGCCAAGTCCTTAAACGAAGATTAGGTTCTCAGAATGACCTGCTTGAGTGTGCCGAAGAAATTGAGAAAGCAGGACAGCGCGCGGCGTCCTTAACGCGGCAACTTCTGGCCTTTAGCCGCCAGCAGATCCTTACGCCGTCAATCCTAAAATTGAACGACCTTGTTTTGGACATGGCCAAAATGCTCCCCCGGCTGCTCGGGGAAGACATTGCCGTCAACACATCCCTTAGCTCGGACTTGGGAATGGTGAAGGCAGATCAAAGCCAAATCGAGCAAGTGATCATGAATCTTGCTGTCAACGCCCGGGACGCCATGCCGGAAGGCGGCACGCTAAGAATCGAGACCGCAAATGTCGAATTGGATCAGGCATATGCCTGGCAGCATCCGGGAGCCAAGCCTGGGCATTACGTCATGCTTGCCGTCATCGACGCGGGAACCGGCATCGATCCAGACACTATCACTCACATTTTCGAACCATTTTTTACAACCAAGGAGGTCGGAAAGGGTACGGGATTGGGTCTCGCGACCGTCTATGGTGTGGTCAAACAAAGTGGCGGTTACATCTGGGTGGAGAGCGAGCCAGGGAAGGGGGCTTCGTTTCAGATCTTTTTGCCGCGAGTTGAGGAGCCTGCCACCGAGGTCACTGCAAGGACACCCGTAGTTAAAACCACACGTGGATCCGAAACGATCTTGTTGGTGGAAGACTCTGAACCGCTTCGAAAGTTGACCCAGTCGTTTCTCGAATCACATGGCTTCCGGGTGCTCGTAGCCCAGAACGGAGAGGAAGCCTTACAGGTGGAGACTCGGCACTCAGGGAAAATAGATCTTCTTCTGACGGACGTTGTGATGCCAGGCATAAATGGAAGAGTTCTCGCAGAGAGATTGCTGCCAAGACAGCCTGCCATGCGGGTCCTGTATATCTCGGGCTACACGGACAACTTTGTTGCCCGACATGGAGTGCTGGAGCAAGGGATGATTCTTCTTCATAAACCATTCACCGAAGAAGTGCTGATAAAGAAGATGCGCGAGGTACTGGACGGCAAGAGTGTCGGTCAAGACCACAATAACCCAGGTCAAGGGGGAGAAAAGAAATGAGCAAGCTTTTGGTGGTGGACGATGACGATGCCATGCGAAAGGTGATGCGGATGAATCTCGCGGACACCTAGGAGGTCATCGGTACGGGGGAGCCGGAACACGCGTTGGCACTGGCGCTGGAGCACAAGCCAGACGCGATTTTGTTGGATTTGCGCATGCCGAAGTACTCTGGCTTTGAACTCTGCCAGACCTTTACATCGTTTAGCTCCGCGCAAATGATACTGCGTGGGCAACTTGCTGATTTCTTGAAGACCCGGCGAAAAGAGCGGCGCTCCGAAGTGCGGGTACGCCTGAGGGTTCCGCTCAGGATCACTGGAACAGACGACAATCGTGAGGCGTTTGAGGTTCACACGACCACGGAAAACGTAAGTCGGAGCGCGTTCTTATGTGCATGTGCAGTCGCAATGTTGGGGGATTAGTGGACGTCTATCTTGTAGGCGCACGGGACGAGTATGTCGGGAAGGCGCAAGTTATTCGTTCGGAATGGGAAGAGACTCCTTACCCTCGATATGCTTGCCGGCTTACCGAGAAGGTCGGTCATTGGGTTTTGGATTAGGAGGGCTACGCCGCGAGCGGATCCTTCGTCAAATCAAGATACTGAACACCGCATCGGAACATTCCTTCCTCAGGGAGTTCCTGGACACGGACGATTTGGGCCGGAACAAGAATGCATGGAGATCCCGGAGAGTAAGGGGCGGCGACCTCGATGCGTGCGGCCTCGTAGTAACGCCGGTTGCTCTTGAAGCAAAGTCCGCCTCGCGAAACATTCTCGCAATGAACGAGGCAGTCCTCAAAGCCAGGATTGCGCACGCACGCGGTGAAGTTCACTTTGATGCGCTGATGCCTGCGTCTGTTCTTGGAAGGGACAGCTGCGGGCCGCGCTTCGGAAGGAACTGCCTGACTCGATCGAACAGGCGCAGTCTCGGACAATGGAGCGGACTCCGAACCCGCGACCGAAGCCTTCTTCCACATGGTCGACTTAACACATTGTTTACAGTCGCGAAGAATTGCGCCGTGGATAGCGTAGACATCCAATTCGAGAGCCTCCGGATCGAGGACTTCGCGGCAACCACAAGTAGTGCATTGAAATGGCATGCCTCTCGCTGAGATTTCTGCCCCTGTCAAGGAAGGAAATTCGACGCCCCAGAAGTTGATGTCGGGATGGAGGAAAGCAACGCCGTAGGTGTAGGAGCCACTGGCGGAGCCAATCTGTCCGACGATGCGGATGTCCGCTTCTTTATTGGATTCCGTATGAACCAGGATCAACTCTTGCTCGATCACGAGCTTGTGCTTTGAAACGATGCCAGCGCCACAACGGCTCAGGACTACCGTCTTTGTCCTTTCTATGAATTGCTTGCCATTGGCGTCGCAGCCGGTCAAAAGAATGGCGATCTCTTTCGGAATGCGGCTGCTTCGCCGCAAGTGTTGCCCTGCGAGTTCTTCCAACGCTTGCAAAGGGAACCTCCTGAAAATGGATGTCTTTTGCAGTTCGTCCAAAGCTGTGCAAGGAACGAGCCATTCGTCTGGCCAGTTTCGGCAAGCCGCTTATCTATGTCCTTTCAATGAGATACGAGCCGATTTAGCCTAAAGCTGGATTTTCCCAAAAGATCCAAAAATGTCTGGATAACAAACATCTGTCCGGGATTGAGCCAAACCTCCCATTGCAAGCGCTCGGGCAGATGCGGTCAGGCCAAGGCCGCGTTATCGAATCGCTTCAAGGTTGTGCTCTAACACGTTTGCAATCTTCTGGAACATTTCAGCCGCAACGGGCTGTTTGCACGGTGCGAGGAGCCTTACAATGAGGGATAGGGTCAACATCCGAAATTCCATCTTTTCGGTCTTCAAGGTAGCCAAATGCCTGCTGGTCCCGACTCGGCGCTGCGAGTTGTCGCGATTGATGACGACGAGCAACACCTCAAATTCATAGCTAGAGTTCTGTCCCGCGAAAACGTGAAGGTTTATACCTCCACGAGTCCTCAGGAGGGCCTTGAACAGGTTTATAAAGAACGCCCGAACCTGGTTGTGGTCGATTTGGTGATGCCGGGGATGAGCGGACTGGAGGCGCTTGCAAGGATTGTCGAGTTCGACCCTGCGATTGAAGTGGTTTTACTCACCGGACAATACAGCACGGAATCGGCCGTGGAAGCGATCCAGAAAGGCGCCGCTGATTACCTGACCAAACCGGTTAACGTGGAGAAGCTCGAGAAGAGGGTGGAAGCGCTGTTGTTGGAACTGCATAAGGGACAGCGTTGCTTGCAGTTGGAACACGAGCTTCTCGAAAACTCCCAGTTCGCATCCATGGTGGGACATAGCGCCGCGATGCTCGAAGTGTTCCACCGCATCCGGCGCGTTGCACCGCATTTCCGTACGGTTCTGTTAACCGGCGAGACGGGAGTAGGAAAAGAACTTGCCGCCCAAGCATTGCATAGGCTGAGCCCGGCTTGCTCCGGGCCATTTGTGACTTGCAATTGTTCGGCAGTTGTCGAGACTCTCGCAGAGAGCGAACTGTTCGGCCACGTCAAGGGAGCCTTCACCGGAGCGGTCCAGGATCGCGTCGGCGTGTTTGAAGCAGCGAACAGAGGGACTGTCCTTTTGGACGAAGTAGGTGAACTTTCTCTTTCCATGCAGGCAAAGCTGTTGCGCGTGCTACAGAACAGGGAGATTCAGAGGGTAGGCTCTCCTGTGGCCCGGCAGGTGGAAGTCAGAGTAATCGCGGCGACGCACCGGGACCTCAAGGAAATGGTCAAAAATCAACGATTTCGTGAAGACCTCTTCTACCGGCTCTCCATGGTTCAGATTAAACTGCCGCCCCTTGCACAAAGGAAAGAGGATCTGCCGCTGCTTGAGCGATATTTCATCAAGCGGTTCGCCGAGCAATACAGCAAGCCGCTGCGTGGAATCACCAGGCGCGCTGACGTCTTACTGGCTAGACACTCCTGGCCCGGAAATGTGCGAGAGCTTGAGAATGTGCTCGGGAGTGCCTGCATGATGACTGAGGGGGACATCATCGACGTCGACGACCTTCCAGAATACCTCCGCGAGAGACAGGAAGTTGATGTGTCAGTTGGAACCCAAGATGGCGACGTCCTTTCTACGCTCGAAGAGGTGGAAAGAGCCCATACGCTGCGGGCGTTGCAAAGTGTAGGTGGAAACAAAGTGCGCGCGGCAGAATTGCTTGGGGTAAGTCGGGCGAAACTCTATCGCATCTTGGGAGAATGCGACACGCCCGAGGGGACCACCGCCTCTGGCGACCGCAGCGAGTCGTCGGACTAGCGGCCCGCATGAATGCAGACGTGATTCGCTTGGATCACGCACGTTAGCAGAAAATGAAGAGTTGTAGGCCTCCTCTGCGATTGCCTCTCTTCGGAACATTGTTTGTCTTGGCTTGATTACAGACAACTGTCTGTCTTCGAGACATCTTGAGCCCCGCGAAAAATTGAGCCCTTAACGAGGCCTTCCTGTATGTAATTGAAACAGAAGGAGATAGATGGTCGCTAAGGTTGGCCAGGCGGTTGCTGTTGTCCTTGCCGAACTCACACTCAAACAGGATTTGCCTGGAGGAGCATATGTCCCCGGCTGAAGAGAGATTCAAGGTACTCATCATCGACGATTCACCAGTCGCTCGAAAGCTGGTCGAGCTACCGCTGTTGGAGAAGGGATATAGGCTCCTCTTGGCGACAAGCGGCCAGAGCGGGGTTGAGCTATTCGAGAAGCACAGACCCGACGTCGTCATTACAGACTGGGTGCTGCCTGACCTATCAGGGCAGGAGGTGTGTCAGCGTATACGATCGAGTTCCCAAGACTCGTATGCCTACGTTATTGTGCTCACCGCGCAGACTGGCAAAGAGAATCTCGTAAAAGCGCTTGCATTGGGGGCCGATGATTATCTGACCAAGCCTTTTCACCGGGGCGAGCTTCTCGCGCGGGTCGGGGTAGGCGCCCGGATCACGGGTCTGCATCGACAGGTAGAGGCGAAGAACAAACAACTGGAAGAACTCGCACTCACTGACGCTCTTACTGGATTACCCAATCGCCGCGCGATTGAGGATTGGGCAGCAAGCCAACTTAGCAACGCCGCCAGGCATGGCTTTCCCTTTTGGGTAGCTCTGGCTGACTTGGATCACTTCAAACAAGTCAACGATACATTCGGGCATGACGCCGGGGATGCAGTCCTGAAGAGATTTTCAAAAATTCTCAAGAGTTCGTTGAGGAGGGGCGACCTTTGTGGTCGCCTTGGTGGCGAGGAGTTTCTGCTTGTTTTAACCCACACGGACAAAGAGAACGCTCTAAAGGTAATCGATCGCATCCGACTGGAGTTATCGAGCACGCCAGTCACATTCGGCGGATGCACAGTCGGAGTGACAGCCAGTTTCGGACTGGCAGGCTTTGAAGGAAGTCAGAAGGCGTCTGCTCTCGGTCCGCTCCGGCAACTGGCGGATGCCGCTTTGTACTCGGCCAAACGCGCTGGGCGAAATCGGATTGAATTTACGCCTGCGCCCGTTTGCTGAAGCATGAGCTGATTCTTCGGTGCAAGAGCTGTTCGCGATCTTTACAGGAGGTTCGCCTTGCAGGTAGTAAAAAAACTCGGAGCACAAGGCTTCCGCCGCGGACGCGTCTTCCGAGCGGTCATTTGCAGTATGACCATCGTGTTGCTCTTGGCTTTCTCGCCTGCGGATGGTTGGAGCCGAGTGCCTGCCTGGCAGACGCAAGTGCGCAAGTACGCCGAAGCCAGGGACTGGAACTCGGCCATGCGGCTTGTGGAGCAGGAAATCGCACGCGCGCCGCAGGATATGGACGTGCGCGCGTGGCGGGCACGCGTGTTGGCATGGTCAGGAAAACTGCCTGAAGCCGAGAAAGAATATCTCGCCATCCTGCAAGTCTCGCGAACGGATCCAGACAACTGGATGGGGCTCGCCGATGTTTACTTGCGCCAAGGAAACATCCGCGAAGCACTGCAAGCCATCAACGTAGCCGAAGAACTGGATCCGAAGCGACCGGATATTCATGCGGCCCGTGCGCGTGCGCTGCGGGTGGCCGGCCAACGAAACGAAGCGCGCTCGGAATTCCAATCGGCGCTGCGCCTGGATCCGGAAAACACGGAAGCGCGCGATGGATTGATCTCCGTCCGACGGGGTACACAACAGGAATTGCGCTTCGGCCAGGATAACGACCTGCTCAGTTACTCCGCGGATTTTCACGATGAATTTGTGAGCGTGGTATCGCAATGGAGTTCGCACTGGACCACAAGCGTCGCGGGAAACTTCTATCAGCGCGCGGGCGTGGCAGCAGGAAAGTGTACCGGCAGCATTACTCGGAGACAGCCGAAATGGGGTGCGCTTACGGCGGGCGGCGCAGTCGGGCACGACAACGCAGTGATTCCCAAGAGCGAGGCGTTCTTCGATGTCGACCGTGGCTGGAAAACGGGCGAGCTCAGTTTTGTGCGGGGTGTGGAGTTCGATTATGCGCAGCACTGGTATTGGTATCAGTCAGCGCGAATTTTGGCACTCAACGGCACGGCCGTTCTTTACTTTCCAGAAGAATGGACCTTTTCAGTTGTAGCGACCGGCGCACGAAGCGCTTTCACCGGTACGGGCGCAGAATGGAAGCCTTCCGGAATTGGGCGCTTGGGGTTTCCCCTGGCACGCTGGGGAGAAAGAAGGCTTTCGGGAAACCTGTTTTTCGCAGCCGGCACGGAAAACTTCGCGATTGTCGACCAAATCGGAAGTTTCGCTTCGCAAACTTACGGCGGCGGATTGCGGTATCAGATTGCCACTCGGCAAGACGTGACCAGTTTTGTCGGATACCAGAAGCGCACGCAAAACCGAACCGACATGGCCTTCGGACTGAGCTATGACATCTATTTTTGAAAAACTCTGGAGGTTGAGCCCTGCGGCTCTTGTGTTCAAAGCCATCCTTGTGGCTATCGCTGCGGATGCCCTGCTCCTCGCGTTCATTTTCTTGCGCCGAACCTACCGCAGACGATTCTTCGCCAAGCGCGATGCGCGCGTTTTCGAGTTTCGGCTTCAATGGGACGCGCTGATCTCCGGAAAGATTCCCTATGAAACATGGCGAAGGAAAACATTCGACAGACGAATTGTGGAGGCCCTCGCGCTAGATGCCTTCGAAGCTGCGGGGCCGGAGGAATCCGCGCGCCTGCTGAAATTCATGCGTGCGAGCGGGCTCATCCAAAAACGCATCTTCGAGGCGCAAAACCTGAAGGGCTGGAGGCGCATGCGAGCGCTCGTGGCGCTCGGCAGAACGCGCGCCCCGGAAGGAGTTCATGCGCTGGCTGAAGCCCTGCGGGATGGTCATCTCGAAGTGAGACTTGCAGCCCTCCGCGGGTTGGGCAGGACCGCATGTCCGCAGGCGGCCGAGGAAATACTGGCGTGGGTGGGAGAAGCCGGATTGCAGGTGCCTGCGCTGCCACTGCAAAGCGCCCTCATCCAGTGTTGTACGGAGCGGCCTCAGCTGCTTCTGCCCTTCGTGAAGAGAGCCGAAGGAACGTTGCGGGAAATTTTGGGAAGAGTCCTTGGCGAGGTGGCAACGCCCGCGCTCGGCTTTGAGCTGCTGCAGTTTGTAGATGACGAACACGAAGAACTGCGAGCTGCCGCGGCGCGTGCCATGGCGCAAGCGGACTCGAGCTTGGCCTTGGACGCTCTTGCCGAACTTGCCCAAGACCGTACCTGGTTCGTGCGCTTGCGAGCCATCATCGGGCTAGGCCAGCTCGCAGACCCGCGCGCGCTTCCCACACTGCTGACGGCACTGACCGACTCAAACCGCTTGGTTCGAATCCGGGCTGCGGAAGCCCTGGTGCAATTCCGGGCGGAGATGGTTCCGATTTTTCGGCAAGTTGTTCAACTGCGGGACCGCTACGGACTCCACGCCTATCTCACTGCCATCGAGAATGGCGACTTGCGCGGAAAGCTCGAGGCGCAACTCCAGAACAACACAAAAATCATGGGTGAACAAAAAGGCGTTTTGCTGAAAGTGCTGCAGACGGGTGCCATGCCGTTGAAGGACAGGCTGACAACACAAGACGTTCTTAACCCGGCAGGGCTACGGCAATGATCCGATTCCTGGAAATCTCGAATCACACCTTTTTCTGGTACTACCTGGCCAGCAATCTTGCGTACCTCCTGATGTTGATTACCGCGCTTAAAACCAGCGCCATGCATCAGCGCAGGCTCGAAAGTCACCGGCTCAATTGGTTCAAAGAAATGCCGATGACGCCGCCAATTACCCTCATTGTACCTGCGCATAATGAGGAGGCTTCGATTCGCGTGAACATCCGTAACCTGTTGAAGCTGGATTACCCTGAGCTGGAAATCATCGTGGTTAACGACGGCTCCCGGGACCGCACGCTGGAAGAATTATGCGAGGAGTTTCGCTTACGGCGACTGCGGGCCGTGTATGTTGCCGAGACCAAGAGTGCCCCCGTGCGCGGATTGTATCGGAGCGATGTGCACTCCAATCTGATGGTGATTGACAAGGTTGCCGCGGGAAACAAAGCCGACGCCATCAATGCAGGTTTGAATGCGGCAACCTCTCCTTATGTTTGTATCGTCGATGCAGACTCCGTCCTGGAACGCGACGCTTTGCTGCGCATCATGGTGCCCATTCTGGAGGATCCCAAACGCGTGGTGGCCGTGGGCGGCATCGTCCGCGTCCTGAACGGCTCGGAACTTGTTGAAGGACAATTGCGGCGCGTGCGCATGCCCCGCAAGAGCATCGAAGCCATCCAGGTCATCGAATATCTCCGAGCATTCCTGATTGGCCGTGAGGCTTGGGCGCAGGGCAACATGCTGACGATCATCTCCGGCGCGTTTGGCGTGTTTCGAACGGATCTCGTCCGTGCGATTGGCGGTTACCGCGCAAGCTCTATCGGAGAAGACATGGATCTGGTGGCGCGGTTGCACCGCCACATGCGGAGGAGAGGGGCCGATTATCAGGTCCGGTTTGTGCCCGATCCTATGTGCTGGACCGAGGCACCTTCTGATCTTCGCTCGCTCGCAAGGCAGCGCGCGCGCTGGCAGAAGGGCTTGCTGGACGTGCTCTGGTCCAACCGGGACATGCTCTTCCGGTCGCGCTACGGCAGAATCGGCTGCTTTGCGTTCCCCTATTTATGGCTCTTCGAGTTATTCGCGCCGATTATGGAAACGCTCGGTATCGCAACGATTGTCCTGGCGGCGGCACTCAACATTCTCAGCAGGGAGTTTTTTCTGCAATTCCTCATCTTCGGGTACGCCTTCGCCACCGTAATTTCCATCGGTTCGGTATTACAAGAAGAAATCACCTACAAACGCTACAACGACTGGAAAGACGTCGTTCGGCTCGTGAGCTACTGCTTCTTCGAGCATTTTCCCTACCGGCAATTACACATGGTCTGGTGCTTGCAAGGACTCTGGCAGTACCTGCTCGGCGACCACCAATGGAAAACCGTGAAACGCAAAGGCCTGGTCTCCGCTACAGCCGAATAGCCTCTAGGACCCTTGGTGAGTCGTATGAGCTGAGAGGCTCACGTCTGGTTCTGAGAGGGCGCGGGGGGTGAAACTCCGCCGCGCTACTCGCCCAGGCAAGCTGGATCACCTCCGAATTGGCTAAGGATCAGGCGATAGTGCTAAGGTGGTTTTCCATTGAACACAGGGCACAAGTGTGAGCAAACGGCTAGAATCGAAGCATGCCGTTTCAAAAACGCATCCTATTTAGTCTGATGCTCTTTTGATAATGGCGGAAAACTCATCGGCTCAGGAGGTCACACGCCGGGCATTCCTGTTTGGGACTCCACAGCGTCTTCGCGGATAAACAAGGGAATTTTACGATTGTATATTGATTTGGTCCGTCCGTCTTGCCCAATGAGAGCGAAATCTCAGGTGAGGCTAGGGCGTTCGGAGAGGGCAGGCAGGAATGCCTGTTCTTACCGACGGAGAGCGGGCTTTTCTTTACGGTTTCGCAGACAGCCGCAGAAGTTCGCCAAGACGGCGCAATACGCGGTGTGGCCGCCTGCTGAGGGGCTGGGCCTTCCAATCCCGCGCACTGGTAATGCCGGTGGTGACTGCGAAGCCGATGGCACGCCCGCGGCGAGCCATGATCATTTCCACGAGCGGATCATCCCCCACCACGCCTATTCTGCGCATGGGAATGCGGAGTTTTCGGGCGACAAACCGCAGCGCGTGAAGAGAAGGCTTGCCGGTGAGAATCATTGGCGATCGTGTCATCTTGCGCACGGCAGTGGCAATGGCGTGGGAATAGCCCATGGTCTTGCCGCCAGCCGTGGCGAAGAACGGAACGTCCGAAGCGACGTAGAGTTCGGCCCCGTTCCAAATGGCCCTGATGGCCGCCTCGATGTCTTTCATGCAGCAGTTCGGATGCCAGCCAATGTAGACCGCTTCTGCTTCCTCGGCACCGTCCTGGCCGGTGACGAGGGTTTGGATTCCGGCCTCCACCAGGACACGAGCGACGCCAGGGGTACCAAGAACCAGGGCCCGCTTTACCCCTCGGCGGAGCATCAGATCCGCCGCCACACTGGACGGAGTGAGCAATGCCTCGTCAGCGATGGGCAGGCCAAGAGCGCGCAGCTTGGGCGCTTGCTCGGCTGCAGGATAGGCGGTCCCGTTTGTGAACACCACGAACGGAATACTGCGGGCCTTCAGGTCGGTCAGCACCTCGATGGCGCCGGGGAGCAACTGGTAGCCGTCCAGGGATCTGTCGGTTAAGACGAGCGTGCCATCAAGATCAAACAGGAAGCCCGCAACATGTCCCAAAGACTTTTTCGAGCTGTTCCGTGAACCGCTCATCGTCGTACGGTGGCCCCCAGCGAAGTTGACCGGCTGGTCATTTCCAGCCGGAAGCCTGGCTTGACCGCGGAGATGTGTGAGATGTCACGGCGGGAGCAAAGATACCGGATCAGCTTCTTTACGGGAACCACGTCGGGATCGTAGGTCTGCGGCGCAGGACCTGCAGCCTTCATTGCATCCACCTGCTCGGCTGGCATGGTGACGCGAAGGAGGAGCTCCTCATCGGAGAGGAGGGATCCGATGCGACGACGCAGTTCGGCCAGAGACGGCATCCCAGGCTCCTGGCGAAGTTCGCGTGTGCGCGGCAAGGAATCGATGCGGTCCATCACCTCCCGCGCGATGGGGATGTTCGGTTTTCCGAACCTGCCCAAGGCATAACGGATGACCTCGTCGGGCACGGTGCCATAGCGCTCCGCGGCGGTGACATTGATGACCGCTTGGGCCAAAAGCAATTGAGAGAACGGCGTCATCACGATAGGCCAGCCCAACTCTTTGCGCACGCGGCCCAGCTCTTCGATCACAGCGGGCTCGAGGTGCGAAAGCCTGACCTCCGCAATGTGTCGTCGCATGGTGCCCACCATTCCCCCTGGCAACTGATGATGGAAATAGCCTGCGTCAAAAGCTTGTGGTTGACCCGCCGGTAATCCTTCGGCTTCTGCCAAGCGAGTAAAGTAGCGCCCCACTTCGGCGAGAGCTTGGTCGTCCACATCCACTTGATGACCGAACTCGCGTAGGTTGGCTAGCACTCGCCCGGAAGGCGGGTTGGAAATTCCATCGCTGGCCGCACCTGAGGCACATTGCACAGCGCTCACTCCCCATTCCGGCGCGTTCATATACACCAATTCACCCAAGCCAATCGTGCAGTGGGAATGAAGCTCGAGAGGCTTATCGCCAATCACTGCCTTGATCGCCGGAATGAGCGTGGAGGCACGCAGCGGCGTCAGAAGGCCGCCGGGATCCTTAAGATAGAGAGCGTCTACGTGCGGGCTGGCGGCAAGCTGGCGAGCGCAAGCAACGTAGTGAGCATCATCGTGAATGGGGCTCACTGTAAACACCAAAGCAGTGACGACGTATTGGCCGCCGGCCTCCTTGATCATGCGGGCACAGGCGAGGTTGGAATCGGCATTGTTCATAGGGTCGGCCAGCGCGAAGCGGCGAATTCCGTGACGCACGAGGGTTCGGAATGCCAGGGCCATGAACTCGGGATTTGCCGTCTCCCAGGAGATAAAGCGGAAGCCAGTGGAAAGGAACTGCAGAGGCGTGTTTGGCATTGCCTTGGCGGTCAGGCGGATGCGCTCCCAGGGGTCTTCGCGCTTGTAGCGAACGGCAACGGCCATATGAGTGGACGTGGTGAAGTCAATGGCTTTGAAACCTACCCGATTCATGATTGGCGCGACGCCTAGAGTCTTGGCGGTGTCGATCCCTAACGCTGCCCAGAGGCTCTGGTTGCCATCACGCAGCGAGGTTTCAACGAGCTGGATGTTAGCCATCGGTCAGGCCTCCGGCAGGACGCGGCGCCGCTCCAGAAATCGGGGCAAGTAGGACGTGTCAACACCGCCTTTTTCAAACTCAGGATCGGCCAATATCTCGGCGTGGAAAGGAAGATTCGTGGCGACGCCATCGATGCGCGTTTGGGCGATTGCCAGGCGGAGGCGCTCGAGGGTTGAGGCACGGTCGGCGGCATGGACGATTATTTTGGCTATCAGTGAGTCATAAAAGGGCGGGATGCATGCGCCAGGGCCAATATGCGTATCGACCCTGATTCCTTCACCAGAAGGCCAAACGACTGAGCGAATGGTGCCCGGGCTGGGACGGAAGTTATGGGCGGGGTCTTCGGCGTTGAGTCTGCACTCGATGGCGCATCCTTCCGGCCGGATATTTTCTTGCTGCAGAAGCAGGCCTTGGCCATTCGCGACGGCAATTTGCTCGGCCACAAGGTCAAAGCCGGTCACGGCCTCGGTGACCGGGTGCTCGACTTGGATTCGGGCGTTCATTTCAAGGAAGTAAAAGGCGTCTCGTTCCAGATCGACTAGGAATTCGACCGTTCCGGCGCTGCGGTAGGCCAAGCGTTCGGCGAACTGCACCGCGGCGGCACGGATGCGAGAAAGAAAGTCTTCGGAGAGAGCCGGAGCCGGCGTTTCTTCAATCAGCTTCTGATATCGGCGCTGGACCGAACAGTCGCGTTCCCCGAGATGTACCACGTTGCCTTGGCCATCTCCTAAGATTTGGACCTCCACATGACGAGCACGGGTGATGAACCGTTCCAAGTAGAGCCGTGTGTCGCCAAAGGCTGAGCCTGCCTCGGCGGCGGCGAGCTCCATGGCTTCGGGCAGATCCTCCAGGCGGTCGACCTTCTTCATGCCGCGACCGCCACCCCCGCCAGCAGCCTTAATCAAGAAAGGGGGGCCGATTTCGCGACCGAGCGCCAGGGCCTCACCGGTTGTTTCCACCGGGTCACCAGGGACGGTCGGTACGCCAGCGGCTTCTGCTTCGCTTCGCGCGCGGAGCTTATCACCTGCGGCTTCGATCTGGCCTGATGTCGGACCGATGAAGATCAGGCCCTGCTCTTCGCAGAGTCTAGCCAGGGCAGTATGTTCCGACAGGAACCCGTAACCTGGATGGATGGCGTCGGCCCGCACGCCCAGCGCAGCTTGCACGATAGTGTCGGCTTTGAGATAGCTTTCGGAGGGGTGGGCCGGCCCGATGCATAAGGCACGGTGCGCAAGCTTCGCCGGCGGGGAGTCCAAGTCGGCCTCCGAGGCCGCTAACACGGTTTCGATGCCGAGCGCCCGGCAGGTGCGGATCACTCGCACGGCGATCTCGCCACGGTTCGCGATGAGGATGCGGCGGATGGTCATGGCGAAGGCTCGGGGCGCACACGCAACAGAACCTCTCCATATTCGACCAGCGAGCCATTCTCGGGCAGGATTTCGACGACCTCGCCCTTCACACCGGCGGGGACGGAGTTCATCAGTTTCATCACCTCAATGATGCCGATCACCGTGCCTTCTTCTACTTTGGAGCCCACCTCTATGAAAGGCGGCTGCCCTGGCTTTGGAGTACGGTAAAAGATACCGAGAAAGGGAGAGGTGACATCCAAGAGGCCCGGTTTTGAGGGTGGCCTGGCCTTTGAGGTCGGCTGCGGCGGAGGGACGCCTGTCGCTGTTTGCGCCGCCGCATTATTGTGGGTCTGCGACACGGGCACCGTGCAGCTGCGTTGCAGGTTGAGCTTCATGCCGTCCATTTCGAGCGACAAGCTGTCGAAACGCGATTGCTCAAGCAGCTTTATAATCTCGGCTACATCCTTGGCCGTGAGAGTCAACGGCGGCCTCCAAAAATGTTCATGACGTGCAGGAGGGGGTTCTCTGTGGGTTTGGCGACAGGGGTCTGGTCCCTGGCCGCCCAGACTGTCTCGGGGCGGCTTTGCAACACTAGAATTTCGCCGGAGCGGTCAATGGCCCATTCGATGTCCTGTGGCTGGCCGTAATGTCGCTCGACTTTGCGGGCGATGTCCTTCAGAGCGGCTAGTTCCTGATCACTGACGGAGGACTCGCGGCGAAGATTTTCTGGCGTGTCCACTTCACGCGTGCCGCCGCCAGCGCCGGGCACATGCTGAATGTGCTTGTCCGAGATGTGGCGCACGGAGATTTCGCCGGTTATCTTGGAAATGACAAAGCGATCCGGCGTGACCTCGCCGCTGACCAGCGCTGAGCCCAAGCCCCAAGTCGCCTCGAGGGTGACCACCGAGCGGTCCCCGGTGAGCGGACTGCGCGTGAACATCACTCCCGCAGAGCGCGCGTCGACCATGCGCTGCACAACGACAGCCATCGCCACTGTGTTTTCCGGTATTCGGTGCTTGCGGCGATAGGCGATGGACGGGACGGAATAAAGGCTAGCCCAGCAGGAGCGTACGCGATTCAAAACTGCCTGGGCCCCCATAACCCACAAAAAGGTGTCCTGCAGGCCAGCGAAACTGCGGCCTTCGGCATCCTCGGTGGTTGCGGAGGAGCGCACCGCTAGAGGCCAGTTGTTCTCGCCGCAGAAGTCAGTATGTGCCCCGACGATCTCCATGTGCACACTATCTGGCAATGGCGCTTGTTCCAACCGCGCGCGCAGATTTTCGGAAAGAGCGGTGATCCCATTCAGATCGTGACCCTCCAATTCTGCCACTCCCGCCCGGATTGGGCCGTCTTCTTCCAGCGCGGCGATAAAGCGTTCGAAAGCGGTCGTGCGGATTACAAAGCCAGGGGGAACCGCTATTCCGGCGTGCGCCAGCTCGCCCAACGAGCCGCCCTTGCCGCCAACTGCTGGGCGATCACTGAGGGTGATATCGGCAAACCAGCTGATGCTTTCGGATGAGCGCATGGCAAGCCTGTTCAGACGGTCGCTATCGGGGCCGGCGTTTTCCTGTAAAGCATGGGATGCTTTTTCCTTATTCGGTGAACTCCCCGACTGCGGTCCCACGTCATTGCAGGATGGTCACCACGCCACGGCCTCCATCGACGCGAATGCGCTGGCCGTCTTTGATCTTTTGCGTGGCCGTGCCCGTGCCGACCACCGCGGGCAGCCCGTATTCGCGCGCAACAATGGCAGCGTGGCTCATCGAGCCGCCGATGTCCGACACCGCCGCAGCAATCTTCTGAAAGATTGGCGCCCACGTTGGATTGGTGACCCTGCAAACCAGAATGTCGCCGTGGCGCAAACGGTCTATCTGTTCCACCGATTTCACCACGCGGGCCACGCCCTCAGCCACGCCACTTGAGGCCGCGAACCCCCTGATTTCGCTGGCATCCGCTTGACCGCCGGCAGCCAGCCACGCATCGAGGCGCTCGCGGGTGATGCCCCAAAGCAACACAATGGCGGGATCGTCGATCACTTCGGGGACAGGCCCGAGCGCGGGCGGAGTTTCGTGCTCGGCCCATTCCTTAATTGCCGCCTTGCGCTCCTGCACTATGGCGGGCCAGCGCGCGGGGCCACGAGGGGGCGAGCCGTTGGACCACGCGGTCATCAGGTCGATGATCGCTGCCTCAATCTCGTAGTGTGTCAGTTGAAAAACGTCCTCAGTGTCCTGAAAGAAACCATGCTCTGCCAGGAGCGCGCCAAACTCTCTAATCTTGTTGAAGAACAAGTTGGTATACCAATGTTCGCAATAGAATTTGTGGCCCTCGACATAAGGAAACACGCGGTGCGCCAGCGCGATCATCTGGTCATAGGCAGCGCGTTCCTCATCAATGTTTAGGAGCTCGCGATAATCCTCGATGAGCTGCTTGCGCTCGGCCATCAGTTTCTCGATGGGCCGCTCGATGCACTCACCGGCCTTGGCATTGGCGATGTAGCCGGGCAGGGCGCTGAAGGGAAGGGAGAGGTCGTCGTTCCACGAGCGGTGGTAATGGTAGAAGCCGTCGCCGACATTGATGTTGAACCACGGGTCGCGGGAGACCGCCAATTCCTGGAGCCAGGTTCTGCCAGGTTCGCCGAGTTGCTCGAGCGCCTTGATGATGTCGTCCGGCGATGCGCCCTCCCGAAGAACGCCATCGACACCCAGTTCAATGGCCCGCTTGGCGAGTTTTCTAAGTTCGTCGTCGGGACGAAAGATCTCGGCCTGCATGCCAGAAACCATGCGCGCCACGGTCTGCTCGCTGATCTCCGGGAAGGCCTTTTTGCAGAAGTCGAAGAAGGTCATATAGGCGCCGTAACCGAGCAGCAGAAACTCGAAATGGTAGTGCCACATCCGGAAGTAGCCTTCCAAGGTTTTTTGGTAGACATCGAGGAGATAGTGGTTTGAGGCAATGCCGCGGCCGGCGTGGACATGCTCCAAGGGCTCGAACTCGGGGAGCGCAAGTTTGCGCAAGGTCTGGGCCTCGCGAATCAACGCCATCATCTTGTCTTTCCATTGCGCGATCAAGCGCTCCCAGTTGGCGTAGTAATAGAAGGCGCGCTGCTGAAACTCCTTTGTGCGACGCGCAATCTCGGCCGCATCGGTTACGGCGTTGCCGCCAATATAGATGCGTCCGTTGATGATCCGGTAGTCGATGCCTAGTGTCGTTGGCAGGCAGTGCACGCGCGTGTTCGCTGCGCCCAAAGCGCAGTAGGCGGCCTCCGCGGTGGTAACGTCGAAAGGGCTCATCGGTTCGGGGAAATGCATGGAGTTGTAGAACCAGAATCGCTCGTCATCTTCCTTAGTGAACTGCATGTAATAGGGGTAGGCGGCCTGAGCGCGTTCGGTTCCCGGTACGACTTGGAGCGAACTCGGAAGGGGAAAGCCCGTAGGTTTGACGCTCGCGCTCATCGCTACACCCCAATAGGTCAGCTCGGGTTATGTCCAGGGATGCTAACTCTCCAAGTTTTGGGAATCAATCCGCAATACCCTTTCGTCCCTGTCTCCGAACAGGATGCCCAGCAGTTCGGGGCGGTTGCGCTGAAGGGCGCGACTATTGACCGTGCCTTTCTCCGTCAACTCGCCTGCTGCGCTAGACGGGGGGACCTCGACAAGCAACGCCGCGACGATGCGGTTCGAACTGCCTGCTCCAGCGGCAGCAAGTTGGGCCAAACGTTCCTGGAAGATCGCCCGGAGCGCCTTGTCGGCAGCTAACTCGGCCGGTTTAACCGTATGATTCAGGCCCACCGTTGCGGCGCATACCTCCCAGTCGGGAAAGACAAGGATGCGGACGTCTTTGCGGTCAGCTCCCACAACCACAACTTCATGCGCGAGTGGTCGCAGAGCATCGAGCGCGTCAAGCCGCAGCTTTCCGGCGCTGACTTTGGTGCCAGAGCTTAACTTGAAGTCTTCATGAATCCGGCCATCGAAACGGAGACCAGCTTTGGGACGTTGCATATCAATGAAACTGACCAAGTCACCCGAGCGCAAAAAGCCTTCCTCATCAAAGGCCGTCTTTGTGGCTGCGGGATCTCGCCAATACCCCGAAGTGACATTGGGTCCTCGGTAGCGGATCTCAAAGCTATGCTCGTGCGGTATCAACTTCAGCTCTACACCGGGGACAGGTATGCCGACCACTCCAGGTCCGCTTGCGTGCACGTTGCCGAAGAGTGCGATGGGACTCGTTTCGGTCATGCCGAGGCCGGCGACCGTTAGGATTCGGTGTCCCACCGTTTCGACTGCCAGGCGCTCAAGCGCAAACCAGGTCGCCGGTTGCATCGAAGCCGCGGCATACCAGAGAAACTTGAGACGCCGGAAAAAATGTTCGCGCAGTGCGCGATCGACTTCGAGCTGGGGAATCAATAGTTCATAGCCCCTGGGCACGTTGAAATAAAGGGTTGGCGATACTCGCTTCAACAGCTCGAGGCTCAGACCAAACAATGCAGGAGTCGGTTTTCCGGGATCGATATAGAGCGTGCCACCATTGTGGAGAATGATGCTGAGGTTGCTGTTGCCACCCGCGGTATGGTTCCAGGGAGCCCAGTCCACCATTATTGGCGGCTCGTCAGCCAGGAAGGGCGCAACTTGCCGCTTCATCTGGGAATTGGAGCAGATCATTCCGTGGGTGTTAATCACCGCCTTGGGCATTCCGGTTGAACCGGAGGTGAAGAGGTACTTGGCAATAGTTTCCCGGCCAACCCGGGCGGCGGCTGCTCGCACGGCGTCCCGCCGGCTGCCGTCGCCCCGCAGCCCTGCAACAGTGCGCATTTTCGGTGACGGATTCCGCAGCGCGATGGTGGGGATATCTGGCTCCAGCGATTGTTCCATTGCGTGGCGATAGAGCGCGCCGTCTTCAATTACCAAGAGCCCCGGAGTCAGGAGCCGAAAACTGTGAGACAGCTTTTTGTAGTCGGTGCTTTGCAGCGCATAGGCAGGTGCGATCGGTGCGATGGGAATGCCAATGTAAAGTGCAGCCAGCATGACCAGCGCGTGATCGATGCTGTTTGTGCCGAGTATCGCAAGCGGCCGGTCCGGACTAAGTTCGTACCTGAGAAGGCCTTCGGCAAGAGCCAGCGCTTCCTCGTGAGCTTCGCTGTAGGAGATTGTTCGCTCGCCGCTGTTTGTCTGTTCAACGAGAAAGGTACGGTCTGGAGCTTTCTGCGCCCAGCGGTCCAGCCAGTCCCCGATCCGGTTGTCGTAGTCCGCGAGCGGCTCGAGCGATCGCATAAGATAGGCGCCATCGGCCCGGCGGGTCAGCGCAACGTCGGGCGAGAAGAAGCGCACCGGCCGCAAGGGCGCGCTCTGGAAAGCGCGTTGCTCGTTGAGTGTACTCAATGCCCGAAGCTTAATCGATGAAGTTTGCTGCGGCAAGGGCTATGCTAAGCTCATGCTCGGAGTCAGAGGAGAACTTCTTGAGTGAAAGAAATCTCGCCGGAGTACGAAACAGGGATCGTCGCCTGATAGCGTCATCAAGCAGCACCGGCCAACGCGAGGATGAATTATCGACCGATGTTTACGACCAGGCTGGTCACTTAATTCGCCGCGCCCAGCAGATCGCCGTGGCGATGTTTTATTCGACCATGGGCTACGAAGTGACACCCGTTCAGTATGCTGTACTGCGAATTCTCCAGGACCACCCGGGAATTGACCAGGTCACGCTGGCGCGGTTTTGCGCTCTAGATACTTCCACGGCGGCAGACCTGGCGGTGCGGCTAGAAGAGCGTGGACTCGTCAGGCGGATGATGCCGGTGAAAAGCAGACGCTTTCGTTTGCTGCAACTCACGCCGGAGGGAACCGTGCTTCTGAAAAAGCTCGTACCATTAGGCCATGTGCTGGACCGGCGCCTGCTGCAGCCACTCAACAAAGAAGAACAAAGAATTTTTCTGAGTCTCTTGAAAAAATTCGTGCACTTAAACAACAAGGAAAGCCGCGCCCCGCTCGACCGCGGATTCGATAGATCGTGCAACAACAACACCGATGCGGGCGATAAATGGAAGAGCGCTAATGCGTGAATCATTTGCGCCGGCTTTCGCCTCAAGATCTTGAGCATTCGTTGGGCCGCAACCCGGGGCTAGACAAATTGCGAAGCCCTATCGAAAAACCCGCGGGTTGATGAGATGAGCTGTCTGCGCAGTCTGTCCAGCCTGGGTTTCAAGAACTGTTTGGAGAATGGTATGACCTCGCCGCCACAAATCGATGTTGGCTCCATCCGCGCTATTGACGTGCACGTGCATCTCGAACCGGATGGCGACGCTACGGCCGCGGACGCGGCGGCCAGAAAGTATTTCGGCGAGAGCGGCGCGCCGCGCGACCCGCGCGCTTTGGCGGATTATTATCGTTCCCGAAAAATCGCCTTTGTGGTTTTTGCCGTCGATGAGCGGCTCACCGGCCGGCGGCAGGTCACGAACGAAGAGGTTGTGAAGTTTGCTGCGGACAACGCAGACATCGCCATTCCTTTTGCCAGCATTGATCCACATCGCAGGCAGGAAGGAGTTGAGGAGGCAAAGCGGCTGGTGTCCGCTGGAGCCGTCCGCGGATTGAAGCTCCATCCGCCGGTGCAGCAGTTCTCTCCGGACGACACCCTGGCGTACCCGCTGTACGAAGTTTTCGCTGCTGCGGGCTTGCCGGTGGTCTTTCATACCGGACACAGCGGCATCGGCACAGCCATGCCCGGGGGCGGGGGCGTGCGGCTAAAGTACGGAAATCCGATGCCGATCGACGATGTGGCCGTGGACTTTCCTGGAATGCCCATCATTATGGCCCATCCTTCGTTTCCCTGGCAGGACGAGGCGATTTCCATTAGTTTGCATAAACCGAATGTCTATATCGACCTCTCCGGCTGGTCGCCGAAATATTTTTCGCCCACGCTGGTTCAGTATGCGAACTCCCGTCTCAAGCACAAAGTCCTGTTTGGGTCGGATTATCCCTTCATCACGCCGGACCGCTGGCTCGCCGATTTCGAAACGATTTCCATCCGGGACGATGTGCGGCCGCTCATTCTGAAGGGCAATGCGGTGAAGCTCCTCGGTTTGTCTACGGCCTGAGGTTGCTCCTGGCGTTTCCCCGAGGTCTATTGGACTTCATTTCCGAAAAGTGTGCGAACGAAGTCATTCTGAATACGATTGCAAAATAGGACCTCGTTCCGTATGCTGAACAGCGAATTGCCAGGGGACGCGCACTTTGTCACGGTGAGAGCCGGGATGCCAGAGAAAAGCCTCGAAGATCTCCTGCAAGCCGTTGGGAACCCCGTGTCCTTGTTGCGCCATTCGCAGATCGGCGCGTACGTCTATCCGGTGGTGCCGGCCGAATACTCCAATTGGCGCGACGAGCAGCGCGCCTGGCGGGAGACGGCCGTTCTCTTTGACCAGTCTCACCACATGGCCAACGTATACGTAGAAGGTCCCGACGCGCTCAAAATGCTCTCCTATCTCGCCACCAACACTTTCGCAAATTTTCCGGTCAATCGAGCCAAACAATTCGCCCCCTGCAGTTACGATGGCTACGTTATTGGCGACGGCATTCTCTTCCATCTCGAGGGGAATCGACTGGTGTTCGTTGGGCGCGCGCCGGCTGCCAATTGGATTCAATTCCACGGAGAGACCGGCGGATATAAAGTCACAATTCAAAAGGATGACAGATCTCCCTCAAACCCTGAAGGGAAAGCGGTCATGCGCACTTGTTACCGTTACCAAATTCAAGGTCCCAATGCTCCGCAGATTCTCGAGAAATTGAACGGAGTGCCGCTTCCGGAAATCAAATTTTTCCACATGGATGTCATCAATATCGCCGGACGCAAGGTCCGAGCGCTGCGGCACGGAATGGCGGGCGCTCCCGGATTGGAAATCTGGGGACCCTACGAAGAACGCGAGGAAGTCCGCGGCGCAATCGTGGATGCCGGCAAGGACTTTGGTCTTCGCGAAGTGGGCTCGAGAGCGTACGCCACCAACACGCTGGAGTCCGGATGGATTCCATCGCCACTTCCTGCGGTTTACACGGGCGAGAAGATGAAAGCTTATCGACAGTGGTTGCCAGCCACGAGCTATGAGGGTACCGGCTCGCTCGGCGGTAGTTTCGACTCGCACAACATCGAGGACTACTACATGACACCGTACGCTTTGGGCTACGGGCCATTCGTGAAATTCGACCACGACTTTATTGGCAGGGAAGCACTCGAGAAAATGGCCGGAAAGCCACAACGGAAAAAGGTAACGTTCGCTTGGAACCCCGCGGATGTCGTCAAAGTGTTCGCGTCCATGTTCGAGCCAGGAGACCTTTACAAGTATATTGACCTGCCGCTATCGAATTATGCGTCGGCATCCTACGACAGAGTGGTAAGCGGCGGAAAAACGGCGGGCTTTTCGATGTTCAGCGGCTATAGCTACAATGAGCGGTCGATGCTGTCGCTTGGAGTCGTGGACGCGGAAGTGCAAACGGGCGCAGAAGTCAGAATCGTGTGGGGGGAAACGGGTGGCGGCTCGAGGAAAACGACGGTCGAGCGTCACAGGCAACTGGAACTGCGCGCCATTGTGAGTCCCGTTCCCTACTCCAAAGTGGTACGGGAAGCTTATGCAAAAGGCTGGCGCACGGCACAGGTGTGAGCGGAGTCTCCAGTCACTGGGTTTGCCGCGTCTTAATCTGGTCGACCGTTTTAAGGGGCCGCCTCCGGAAGGAACTCTCCCACAGAGGTGTCGCATGCAGAACGAACCGCTCATGGACGTGGCCCATTTAGGTCATTTGGAATTGTTGACGCCAAAACCGGAAGAGAGCTTGCGATTTTTTGTCGACGTGATGGGCATGACGGAAACTGGCCGGGAAGGCGACTCCGTTTATTTGCATGCCTATGACGACTATGAGCGCCACTCCTTGAAGCTCACGGCGTCAAGGCTGCCAGGCTTGGGCCACGTGGCTTATCGTACCCGCAGCCCGCAAGCCCTCGAACGCCGCGTAGCCGCTTTAAAAGGATCGGGCTTCGACATCGGCTGGACGAACGGTGACCTGGCGCACGGCCCGGCATTCCTCTGCGAGGACCCGGACGGGCATAAGATCGAGCTCTATTACGAAACACAGTGGTATCAACCGCCACCCGAGTTGCGTCCAGCGCTGAAAAACCAGGCGCAGCGGTTCCCGGCGCGCGGCACCAACGTGCGCCGCCTGGATCATTGGAACGGTCTCGCCGTGGACATCGCGGCGAATCGCGAGTTTTTCGAGAAATACCTCGGCTTTCGCTTGACCGAGCAAATCGTGATGGATGACGGCTCGGAAGCGGCTATCTGGATGACTTGCACGAACAAGAGCTACGACTTTGCCTACACGCGCGACCATACAGGCACCAAGGGGCGGCTGCATCACATCACCTACGCGGTCAACAGCCGGGAAGAGGTGCTCTTAGCAGCAGACATCTGTCTGGAGAATGGGGTGTTTATCGAGACCGGTCCGCACAAGCATGCCATCCAGCAGACGTTCTTCTTATATGTCTACGAGCCCGGCGGCAATCGCGTGGAAATCGCCAATGCCGGCGCGCGGCTGATTCTTGCCCCGGACTGGAAGCCGATTCGCTGGAGCGAGGCGGAACGCAAGAAAGGTCAGGCATGGGGTCTCCAGACGATTGAATCGTTTCACACCTATGGCACGCCTCCCGTGGAAGTGGTCACCAAGGTATGAAGATCGCGGGCGACTCTGGCGTGGGACAGATGCGCTACGGCGTTACGTCGCGACCTTGCTGGCGCACTCGCACGAGCCTTTCTAATACCTACAGCGAAGAGGCGCAGAATCATGTCTGACAAGAAGACGGCCCTGGTCGTAAGCGCGCACTCCGCCGATTTTGTCTGGCGAGCCGGAGGGGCAATCGCGCTATACGCGGAGCGCGGCTGGGAGGTCACCGTGGTTTGTCTCTCTTTCGGGGAACGAGGCGAATCGGCGAAACTCTGGCGGCAGCCGGGGATGACGATGGAAAAGGTTAAGGCCGACCGAAAACAAGAAGCTACACGCGCGGCGGAAGTACTCGGCGCGAAGACGATTTTCTTCGACGTGGGCGACTACCCTATGAGAGCACAAGACAGCGTTCTTTATGAACTGGCGGCGCTTTACAGGAAAATTCGACCCGAATTCATTCTCACGCACTCGCTGAAAGATCCCTACAATTTCGACCATCCGCTTGCTTCCCATGTGGCGCAGGAAGCTCGTATCGTGGCCCAGGCTCACGGACACGAACCGGGCACGCCTGTAATCGGCGCGCCACCCGTTTTTCTGTTCGAGCCGCATCAACCCGAGCAGTGCGAATGGAAGCCGCAAGTGCTGCTCGATATCACTCCTGTGTGGCCCAAGAAATACGCCGCATTTCAGGAAATGAACGCTCAGGAACATCTCTGGCACTACTACGAGCGCGTGGCCTTACAGCGCGGCGCACAGGCCGCGCGCAACTCGCATAAGAACATCAAGTACGGAGAAGCATACCAGCGTGTGTTTCCGCAGGTTACGGAGGAGCTGCGATGAACAAACCCGTGGTCGTCCGGAACGTGGAGCAGCCTCCCTCAGATGCGGTAGCGGCGCTCGAAAAGTATGGCGTTTCGACGGTTCACGAAGCGCAGGGGCGTTGCGGATTGCTTGCGCCTTATCTGCGTCCCATTTTTCCCGGGGCGGCAATTGCCGGGCCAGCAGTCACTGTGTCGCTGCCGCCGGGGGACAATCTGATGATCCACGTTGCGGTTGAAGTCTGCCGCCCGGGAAATATCCTTGTGGTCGCACCGACGTCCCCGTGCACAGACGGCTATTTTGGCGAGTTGCTCGCTACTTCTCTGCGGGCGCACGGCGTGAAGGGGCTTATCATCGAGGCGGGATGTCGTGATATTCGGTTGCTGACAGAAATGAAGTTTCCCGTCTGGAGCCGCGCCGTGAGCTCGCAAGGAACAGTCAAGGCTACGCTGGGGTCCGTGAACGTGGGCGTGGTGTGCGCGGGCGCCTTCATCGAGGCCGGCGATGTGATCGTCGCTGACGATGACGGAGCCGTGGTGGTGAAGCGGGCCGTCGCGCGCGAAGTAGCTGACGCGTCAGAGGCGAGGGTTCGCAAAGAAGAAGCGACTCGTGAGCGCCTTGCGCGCGGGGAACTCGGCCTGGACATTTACGGCCTGCGTTCAAAGGTTAAGGAACTTGGCCTGGAGTACGCGTGAAGGGAGGTGACCCCATGGGTCGGGTATCGCAAACTTCCATTCCCTGTACGCTAATGCGGGGCGGGACTTCCAAGGGACCATTTTTCGTTGCAAGCGACCTCCCGAGCGAGGAGGAGTTGCGAGACCACGTGTTGCTCGCGGTAATGGGTTCTCCCGATGTGCGGCAGATCGATGGCATTGGCGGCGCCGATCCTCTCACCAGCAAAGTGGCCATCGTATCTCGTTCTGCGCGGCCGGGAATCGATGTGGATTATCTCTTTGCGCAGGTTTCCATCGACCGGCCGCTTGTTGATGTGACTCCGACCTGCGGGAATATGCTCGCTGGGGTTGGCCCCTTTGCGATCGAGCGAGGTCTCGTCGTGCCGCGCGATCCGGTCACCCCTGTCAGAATCTACATGGTGAACACGGCAAACGTCGCCATCGCGCACGTGCCGACCCCTAGCGGCGTTGCGACCTACGAAGGCGAAGCTACCATTGCAGGCGTGCCTGGCACCTCGGCCGCAATCCGTATCGACTTTCTTGATACCGCCGGTGCGGTGTGCGGCGCGCTCTTGCCAACAGGCCGCTCGCTTGATGAGCTTGACGGGATGGAGGCAACACTAATCGACAACGGCATGCCTGTGGCCGTCTTGCGTGCCGAGTATTTTGGGAAATCCGGGTATGAGACTCCCGCCGAACTCGATGCCGATAAGAAGTTCAAGGCGCGTCTCGAAGAAATTCGCATTATTGTGGGCGAACGCATGGGGTTGGGCGACGTGCGCACAAAGGTTGTTCCAAAGATGACTTTGATCGCGCCACCGCAGAGCGGCGGGCACGTCGCCACGCGCACCTTCATCCCGCACAAATGCCACGCGGCCATAGGAGTTTTAGGTGCTGTGACGGTCGGAACCGCCTGTGTGCTACCCGGTTCGGTCGCCCGGGGCATGGTGTCCATTCCTGAGGGGCCCGTGAAGCGGCTCTCGGTCGAGCACCCCACCGGCGAGTTTTCGCTTGAAATTGAGGTGGAGGAAGGAAGCGGCGGTTTGAAGGTAGTCCGCTCAAGCCTCATTCGCACAGCTCGCGCGCTATTCCGCGGCAAAGTACTCGTTCCGGCGAATATTTGGGATGGTGTCGCGCGCGACTCTCCGCTGTGAGTCCTCGAACGATGGAACATGGATAGGGTTTCGGACCAAGTTCCACGGGACATAGCTCTGCAATCCGCCGGCCTTAGATGTTGTGCTCTTTCATCTCGCGCACGATGTACTCTGCTTGGCGCAGCGCCAGAGCCACAATGGTCAGCGTGGGATTCGCCGCGCCGGCGGTGCTCAAGACGCTGCCGTCGGAAATGAACAGATTCTTGATGTCGTGCGTCTGGCCCCATGCATTCGTTACGCCGTCGCGCGGATTTGCGCTCATGCGCGCCGTGCACATGTTGTGCGTTGCCGGTGGAGTAGGACCGAGCACAATGCGCTTAGCACCAATCGCCTCGTACATCCTGGACATTTGTGCTTGTGCATGCTTGCGGAGCGCTTGATCGTTAGGGTGATCGTCCACGTGGATGTGGGCGACGGGCAAACCAAATGCATCTTTTACGACAGGGTCCAGGGTGATGCGATTGTCGGACCGCGGCAGGTCCTCGCCATTGATGAACATGCCAGCCATGTTCCGGTAGTTTTCGACAATGGAAGTAAAGTCCCGGCCCCAACCGTAGGGAAGGCCAACGAGAGGAAAGGTCGGCAGATCAAGCGTGACCAGCTCCATGCGATAACCGCCGGCGAAGCCGCGTTTCGGTTCGTTGATGAGTTCGTCCTCGACGACGCCCGCGATGGTCGCGCCGCGCCAGGAGTAAACCGGCTGTTCAAAAAATCCCCAAACGAATCCGGTGATGTGGTGACAGTAGTTCCTGCCGACTTGTCCGGAAGAGTTAGCGAGACCCTGCGGAAATTTTGAGGAGGAAGAAAACAGCAGGAGCCGAGGGGTCTCGATGGCGTTGCCGGCGACGCAAACAGCGCGGGCCTTTTGCCGCTGTTCGCGGCCCTGGCCATCGCGATAGACCACGGCGTTTACTCGCCCGGTGTCTCCGTGTTCGATTCGAATGGCAGTAGATTCGACGCGCAGGTCGAGATTGCCGGTGGCTTCGGCGCGGGGAATTTCCGTGTAGAGCGCGCTCCACTTCGCGCCGATTTTGCAGCCCTGCACGCAAAAGCCTTGCTGAATGCAAAAACTGCGCCCGTCGAATGCGCGCGAATTGATCGCCAGATGGCCCGTGTGAACTTGCTGGTAGCCGAGCTTCTTCGCACCTGCATACATGACCTTGAAATTATTCGAAGCGGGGAGGCCCGGAACGCCATTCCGGCGAGTGACACCAAGCCGGCGTTCCGCGATCTCGTAATATGTCCTAAGTTCTTTGTAAGTGATCGGCCAGTCAATCAGCGAAGTGCCAGCGATGTCGTGCCCCCGACGGTTTTGCAGTGCCACACCGGCAGGTTGGGAAAGTCGCGTGCTACGCCCCAAGTGCCACTTTGCGTTCGAGCGTCGAGCCAGGTGAGTTGACCGAAGGCTTCGCTGGGGACTTGGGAAAACGCTTCGAGCGATTGCCGCTTGCCCGCTTCGAGCAGAACGACTTTGATTCCGCGGCGAGTCAATTCGTGGGCGAGCGTGCCGCCGCCCGCGCCGGAGCCGATAATAACCACAGGGGTGCGGTCAAGAAGATCAATGCTCGCCATCTCTAATTTCCTCGCGAGTCACGCCAACCGGCATGGGACCGCTGTCTTCTAGCGGCACTTCCGGCAGCCAGCGCAAATCATTGAAGCCGCGAAGCAGATAGCCGCCCTTTGAAAATGCTTCGCCTTCGTAGCCAAAGTAGGCGTAGGCCAAAGGAGAGGAATAGAGGATCTGGACGGTTCTCAGGCGCATTGTCTGGAAAAAGGGCGAAGATTCGAATTTCTTTAGCACCTCAATGCGTGTGCTCTCTGAGTTCTTTGCAAAGTCCGGACCGAGATTGGCAATGCCTTCGCGGAGAGTCTTAAGAAGTTTCTCGTCTTTGCTTGCGTCGGCGTCAATGGCCGGAATCACGAGAGCATAGGCAGCGTCGTCGAGCTCGTCATGGGGCATCAGGGTTCGAGCCACGGCCAAAAGCGTCGCGCCCTCTGAGCTAGTAAGCGAGGTCAGGTCGACGGCCCAGGCGGGGCCGCGAGCGATCCTGGCCAATGGACTTCCCGGGATGACCAGGCCAGCGAGGAAGCCAGTCGTAGTCTTGAGGAGTTTGCGGCGATTGAGGTGAACAAGCTCGTCCATACAGAAAGAAAAAAGACGCGCGAATACCGGTTCGCAGCGATGTTCTCGCTGACAGAGAGCGGCTCTGTCGCATTCCGGCAAGGGCGATGTTAGGAAGAGGCGTCTGTACTGTCAAGCGAGTTTTCGCTACCCTCTTTACCGCGAATTGGCAAATAGCGGCGACCGGCCTGAAGGTACGCCGCTACGTTCCGGATCTTTTGGCCGAAACTCGGAAATGCTTCTGTTCCACTGCCGGGAGCGTACACTCATCGCATGAATCTGCTTGATTCTCTCTTCCGGTCGGCGGCGGTTGACGCGGTATTCTCGGATGCAGCGACGCTGCAAGGGATGCTCGATTTTGAGGCCGCGCTGGCGCGGGCGGAATCGCGCGCTGGCGTAATGCCGGCCGAGGCAGCAGCGGCAATTGCGGCTCACTGTAAAGCGGAGCTGTTCGATCACGCCGCTTTGGCGCAAGGCGCGGCGCGCGCCGGAAATCTCGCGATTCCGCTGGTGAAGCAACTAACCACGTTGGTTGCCGCGAAAAACAAGGAAGCGGCGCGCTTTGTGCATTGGGGCGCCACCAGCCAGGATGCCGTCGACACGGGCCGGGTCCTGCAGTTGCGGAAAGCGCTCAAATTGCTCGAGGGCGATTTAAACGGGCTGGTCGAATCGCTTGCCACATTAGCCGAGCAGCATCGTGCCACTCTCATCGCCGGGCGCACATGGATGCAGCATGCATTGCCCACTACGCTGGGAGCGAAGATTGCGGCGTGGCTCGACGCTTTGCTCCGGCATCGCCAGCGGCTGGAGGAAACGGGAAATCGCTGTCTGGTGCTGCAATTTGGGGGAGCGGTTGGTACGCTCGCCGCTCTGGGGAGCCGCGGACTGGAGGTCGCGAAGGCACTCGCTGCGGAACTGAAACTTGGGTTGCCGCGGCTGGCGTGGCACAGCAATCGCGATCGCATAACGGAAATTGGCGCAACCTTAGGAATACTCGCGGGAACTGTGGGAAAAATCGCGCGCGACCTTGCGCTGCACATGCAAACGGAAGTGGCGGAAATTTTCGAACCTGCGGAAGAAGGGCGGGGCGGGTCTTCGACGATGCCGCACAAGCGCAATCCCGTGAGCTGTGCGGTGATGCTCGGAGCGGCGCTTCGAGTGCCGGCCCTGGTTGCCGGCTTGCTTGCTTCGATGATGCAAGAGGAGGAGCGCGGCTTGGGCGGTTGGCATGCGGAATGGGAGCCGCTGCCGGAAATTGTGCAGCTGACTGCTGGCGCGCTTCACCACCTGGCCACCATCGCGCCAAAACTGGAAATTGACGTGGAGCGCATGAAGAAGAATCTCGACCTGACGGACGGCTTGATTTATGCAGAAGCGGTAAGCATGGCGCTCGCCGAGAAAATGGCCAGAGCAGAGGCGCACGAAATCGTGCAATCGGCGTGCGTCCGGGCGGTGCGCGAAAGGCGAAATTTGCGGGACGCTTTGAGCGCCGATCCGAAGATCGCGGGGCTGCTTTCGGCGGCCGAGTTGGACCGCTTGTTTGACCCACGAAAATATCTGGGGATGGCAGAAGAATATGTCCGACGAGTGGTTGCTGCGAGCCGGAGCGCACTTTCCGAGAGAAGAAAATAGACGCTATGCCCTTTGCTGAACTTGGGGACGCGCGAATCCATTACCGTCTGGAAGGTCCGGAAGCCGCGCCAGTGGTGGTGTTTTCCAATTCGCTGGGCGCAGACTATTCGATGTGGAATCCGTAAGCGACTTCATGGGCGAATAAGTTTCGAATCCTGCGCTACGACACGCGCGGACACGGACAAAGCTCGGTGACGCGGGGGGCCGTATTCGATTGATCAGCTCGCCAAAGATGCAGTCAACTTGCTGGCAAGTTAACGCATTTCTCGAAGCGTGAGGAGGGCCGATGGACGAACGCCAGCGCTATGAAGAGGGGATGAAAGTGCGGCGCGCGGTGCTCGGCGATTCCCACGTGGATGCGGCGCTCAAGAACCGCAACGAATTCAACGAGGCGTTCCAGGAATTGATCACGCGGTACGCATGGGGAGAAATCTGGACGCGGCCGGGCCTGCCAAGAGAGACGCGCAGCATGCTTACGGTGGCGATGATGGTGGCGCTGAACCGCGAAGAAGAACTTCGCATGCACCTGCGGGCGGCGGTGAACAACGGTGTGACGCGCGAGCAGATTCGGGAAGTCCTGCTGCAAACGGCGATCTATTGCGGCGTACCTGCGGCGAATACTGCATTTCGTATCGCGGAAGAAGTATTCTACGGGCAGAAATAGCCATTCAAAACGCATCGCGTGCGGGATTTAAGTACAGACTGACTGCCGAGGTGGGAAAGGAGCGTCCCTTCGACCGCACTCAGGGCTAAAGTGTACTGCCCTGCGGTAAGCAAGATGGCGGGATAAACCCGCCGGTACAAGGACCGCGCGAAACACGCTGGGCGCATCGCAGGTGGTCTGGAGAGAGCATGAGTCGAAGAGAATTTTCGGTTGTTATGATTGGCCTTACGCTGTTGAGCGTTGCGGGCTGCCATTCGAAATTAGGAGCTGGCGATTCGCGAGGAGCGGCGAAATCTCCGGCCAGTGTAGACAGCGAACGAATCCTGCATGCGGACAAAGAGCCGGGGAACTGGATGAGCCATGGGCGGACATACAGTGAGCAGCGCTTTAGTCCACTGAAGCAGATCGATGATCAAAACGTGGGGCGGCTCGGACTGGCGTGGTACGTGGACCTCGACGTGCGGCGTGGTCAGGAATCGACGCCCATCGTCGTCGACGGCGTGATGTACTTCACGACGGCTTGGAGCAAGGTTTTTGCGGTGAAAGCAGCAACCGGGGAGAAGCTTTGGTCTTACGATCCCAAGGTTCCGCCGGAGTGGGCGGTGAATGCGTGCTGCGACGTCGTGAATCGCGGCGTGGCGGTTTGGCAGGGAAAAGTTTTTGTCGGCAGTTTGGACGGACGTCTTGTGGCGCTGGACGCCGCGACGGGAAAGGTGGTGTGGGAAACACTGACGATTGACCGAGAATTTCGGTACACGATCACGGGCGCGCCGCGCGTTGTGAAAGGCAAAGTGCTGATCGGAAACGGCGGAGCGGAAATGGGAGTGCGGGGTTACATTTCTGCGTACGATGCGGAAACCGGGAAATTGGCGTGGCGCTTCTACACCGTGCCGGGCGATCCGGCGGAGCCGTTCGAAGCGCCAATCCTCGAAAAGGCTGTGAAGACTTGGACGGGAACCTGGTGGAAGCTCGGTGGCGGAGGAACGGTTTGGGAATCGATGGCCCACGATCCGGACCTGGATTTGCTGTATTTCGGCACTGGCAACGGAACTTTCTGGGACCAGAGCGCGCGAAGCCCGAAGGGCGGGGACAACCTTTTCACTTCTTCGGTGGTGGCGGTCAAACCAGACACAGGCGAATACGCCTGGCATTATCAGGAAACGCCAGGCGATACTTGGGACTTCGATTCGGCGGAGCAGATCGTTCTCGCGGATCTCTCGATTGGCGGCGCTGCGCGAAAAGTGTTGCTGCATGCGCCAAAAAACGGATTCTTCTACGTGCTGGATCGCGCGACGGGCGAAGTGATTTCCGCGAGGCCGTACACGGAGGTCAAGTGGGCAGACGGAATCGATTTGAAGACAGGGCGCCCCATCGAGCGCGCGGGTGCGCGGTATAAGAAGGGAGACAAGGGAGTCGCAATGGCGCCAGGTCCGCTGGGCGGGCATAGCTGGCACTCGATGTCGTACAGTCCGATGACAGGATTGGTCTACTTTCCTGTGCAGGACGCAGGTTTCTTCTACAAGTCCGATGAGCATTTCCAAGAAAAGGAATTGGCGATTAATACGGCGACTGATTTTGTCGCAGCCGGCTTGCCGCAGCAGCCGGAGGTCAAGAGGAACATCCTCAACAGCATCAAGGGTCACCTCTCGGCGTGGGATCCCGTGCAGCAGAAAGAAGTTTGGCGCGTGGAACGGACGAGTCCTGTGAACGGCGGAGTTCTTTCGACAGCAGGGAGTCTTGTTTTTGAAGGCACGGCGCAAGGAAATCTCGAAGCGTATCGCGCCACGACCGGTGAGAAGCTCTGGTCGACTGACGCGCAGAGCGGAGTCGTAGCCGCGCCCGTCACGTATACCGTTGGCGGAGAACAGTTCGTTGCTGTGGTCGTTGGCTGGGGAGGCGTATTTCCTTTAGCGGGCGGAGAAATTGCGCTGAAATCCGGAAGAGCACAGAACGTCAGCCGCGTGCTGGCTTTTAAATTGGATGGCGAGCAGAGCCTGCCGCCGCTGCCACAGGCTGCGCAACCGCAATTAAAGCCGCCGCGCCCGACAGCGAGCACAGCGGTCGTGCGAAAAGGCGAGGAACTTTACCAGCGTTACTGCTCCGGTTGTCACGGCGATGTGGGCGTAAGCGGTGGTGTGCTGCCCGATCTGCGCTATTCCGGGGCGCTGAAGAACGCCCGGTGGGAGGAGGTGATCCTTGGCGGCTCGCTGAAATCTTTCGGCATGGTTTCGTTCTCCAAAGAGCTTTCGAAGCCAGACGCCGAAGCGATTCGCGCGTACGTGATTTTTCGCGCAAATCAATCCGCGGCGGAGATAAACGCGGAGAACCGCTAGAGGTTGGCGAGACGGAGGGAGTTGGTCTAGCTGCGGAATTGAGCGATGGTGGTTTGGAAGGCTCTCGTGACGATTTCTTCCAAAGATTTTTGACGAAGTTCCTGCGAGAGAACTTCGATTCCAAACGGACCTGTGTAACCCGCTTTCTGCACGGCATTGATAAAGCCCTTCACGTCGAATTCGCCTTCGCCGCAAAACCGCCGGTGATTGATCGTGTCTTCGTGCAGGTTCCAAGGCGCTTCGAACGTGCCGTCGTTAAGTTCCACGCTGACAAGAGATGTCGCAGGGATGCGGGATAGCTCTTCGTAAGAGACGCGCATTTTCGCAATGTGCCAGAGGTCGAGAATGATGCCGCCGTTTCTTGCGCCCGCCCCTTCAATCATGGTGAGGGAGTCTTTGAGCGTATCGATCATGGCGAAAGGCATGACTTCGAAGCCGATAGTGATTCCTTGCTCCGCGGCGTCCGCACACAAGGCGGCGAAAGATTCAATCAGACGCGGCATGGGGGTGATTTTGCGCTCGAAATCGCCGACCTTGAGGTGGTGGGCGTTGAGAACACGGGCGGCTTCGAAAAGTTTTTTCTTCTCGAGATCGGATTGTTTCTTTTCTTCGCCGTCACGAAACCAATCGCGCAGAAACTCGAGCTCGATATGTTTCATGCCGTTATCGTCGAGGATTTGCTTCATCTCCTCGAGGCTTCTGCTTTCCAATGTGTGATACAAATCGGCATGCCAGATGCCAAAGCCTTTGAAACCCGCTCTCGCGGCGGCTTCCACGCGATCGCGGAATTCGAAAGCGCTATATTCGCGGTCAGAGTGAGGCTCAGCTTCGCCGGCAAGGGTCCAATAGGATGCAAGTAGCTCGATCTCTTGTTTCATGCGTAGCAACTCCCGGTTTCGGGAAGGCTCCCTCAACTCGCAGGTGCAACTTCGGCGTCAGGGATTTTTGCGGCGCGTTCCGGGGGAGATGGCATGGTGGCGAAGAGCAGCGCAACGATTCCTCCACCAGCAAGGATCATATTGATTTCGAAGGCCGCCGTGTAGCTTGCGTAAAGGTCGAACAGCTTTCCACCGATGAAGCCTGCGGGTGAGCAGAAAACCGCCGTGAGGAGGATTGCCGTGCCATTCAGCGTGGGGAAAGCCGCGGGGCCGTAAAAGTGCGCTGTGGAAGTGTTCAAGCAGATGAAGGTCCAGCCGAATGCCGTGCCGTAAAAAATGGCTGCCAGGAAAGCGATCCACAGCGCGTTTGGACTAACATGGAGCGCCAGGGCGGAGCCAATCAGGTAGCAGCCTAGCCCTAACGCAAAAGCCAAGCGCGCAGTGAAGCGGTCCATCAGCCATCCGCCGATCAAACGGCCGCCTACGGCGGCAATGCTAAGTAAACCCATTGCCCAGGCGGCATCGCCGGATGAAATGCCCGCCCCTTTGAGGTGCAAGAGCCCGTGGGCGACGAAAAAAAAGAATGGGAACTGCGAAGCGATGCCGCCGATGACGATCATCCAATAAGCGGGGGTGCCGTACGCCTGGCGCGTGGTCCACGGGAATGTCGTAACCAGCGAAGAAGCAGCTATGGGGCTGACGGACCTGTTCGGGATAATGCGGCCGTCGGCAACTTGGCCCAAGTCTTCCGGGCGTTCCTTCACGAAGAGCAAGGCCAGGATGCCAGACAGAATGGTGACCCCGGACACAACGAGCCAAGCGAGGCGCCAGTTTCCCCCGGTGGCGGCCAAGATGTGGTTGATGAGAGGCGCCCCGAAGAAGCCCGCGAATCCCGAGGCGCTCAGCGTTACCGCCATGGCCCTGCCGCGGTAGCGCACGAACCAGCGGGTGACGGCAGTGGCCGCGGGAACGATGGTGCCAAAGCTGATTCCCGTTCCGGCGAGCACTCCAAAGCCCAAAAGGTAATGCCACGGCCGCGTCGCGACCAAAGAGAGCCACAGAGCTCCAGCGAGAATTAGAGAAGAACCAAGCGCAAAGGTCCAGCGGATGCCGCAACGAAGAATCGCGGCTGCAACCAACAAGGAAGGAAGGCCCACAAAGAGATTCAGCAGCGTGAATCCGAGTCCGTACATACTGCGGCTCATGACGATGTCATTTCGCATGTACGTGTTGACGACGGTTCCCCCGTAGTAGGGGAATCCCATGTTGAGAAAATCAAGAAACCAGAGGATGCCGACCAGTTTCCAGCCATAGAAAGATTTGGTTTCGGTCATACTGGGCCCATCAACCTCGGGCTCTTCGCCGACACTCCTCGTTGTTCAATTGCTGTCGCAATGACACGCTTGTCGCTGGCAGGAGCTTGCGCCGAGCAAAAGGAAACCACAACGAGCCCAGCCATTCGTCAGAACCTCCAGCACGGAGCGGTGGGAGTCGCGCGCCGGATTTTCTTCCGGCCTGGGACATGCTTACTCTCCTTGTATCTCGGTGTCAATCGAGCCCAGCAGTGGGCTCAACAGAAATCTCAACTACCAGTAAGGGTACCAACCATGAATAAGCCATTCAAATGCTGGCTTTGTTCCTTGACCGCAAGCCCAGGAAAGCGGGTTACGCAAGGGTTCCCTTTGATTCTTGCCTGTTTGACTGGGTGAAACGGAGATCGATATTTTGTATGATGCGCTTTCGCAGGAGGTGAGGGAAAAATGTCAGCCCAATTTCGCGCCGATCACGTGGGAAGCTTTTTGCGGCCCGCGGAACTGCTCGAAGCCCGGAACAATACGCCACTAGATGCAGAGCAGTTGCGCAGCCTTGAGGATATGCACATACAGCGCGTCCTCGACAAACAGAAAGAGCTAGGCTTTGCGCTTGCCACGGATGGCGAACTGCGCCGGCGCAATTTTATGAGTGATTTTACCGACGCTGTGGAAGGCTTCGATATGAGCGATGCGGTGCCAAGAGAGTGGAAAGCTGGGGAAAAGGAAGCCGCTCCGGTCGCGAGCGTGACAGGCATTGTAACCAGGAAGCTGCGCCAAACCCGGCCGCTCACCGGACATGAGCTGCCTTTCCTGAAAAAGAACTGCACGGCAGCCATCAAGATGACTCTTCCGAGCGCGACGCAATTCCCGGCCATCTCGTTCAAATCCGGCGTCACCGACAAAGTCTACAAAAATCATTCCGAGCTGCTCTGGGACATCGTGGAAATCATGAAGAACGATCTTTCCAAGCTGTCTTCAGAAGGCGTGAGCTACATTCAGATTGATGCGCCGCGCTACAGCTATTACATGGATCCCAAATGGCGCGAGTGGATTCGCACGGAACTAAAGATGAACCCGGAAGCGGCTCTCGACGAAGCGATCAAAGCCGATAACGCCTGCTTCAAGGCCGCGCGGCGTCCAGGCGTAATGCTCGCTATTCATCTCTGCCGTGGCAACAATCGCAGCCATTGGTACGCGGAAGGCGGCTACGATGCAATTGCGGAGAAAATGTTTGGAACGCTCGAGGTCGACCGTTTCCTGCTCGAGTATGATGATGAACGTTCTGGCACTTTTGCGCCGCTGCGGTTCATCCCCAAAGGAAAGACGGTTGTACTGGGGTTGGTGAGCTCAAAGGTTCCACAAATGGAAGATCCCAACGTGCTGGAAAAGCGCATCCAGGAAGCCGCGCAGCATGTTCCGCTGGAGAATTTGGCGCTGAGCCCGCAGTGCGGCTTTGCTTCCACGGCGGAAGGAAACTTGATCAGCGAAGATCGCCAATGGGCGAAGTTGAAGTTGGTTGTGAACACGGCACGCCGCGTTTGGGGCGGAGCAGCCGTCGTAAGCGCCTGACTTATCCAGGCTCTGTCATGAAATCTGCCTTGCGCGGCGCGGACACGCTTCAGAGGCCGATGTCAAAAAAGACGGTTTCGTCAGGTCCTTGCAGAATGACGTTCCATTCAAGCGTGCCGATCTGATTTACGTTTTTTTTTGCGATCAGCGTCGCGCGTCGCTCCCGCTCAACGAGATTCAAGACAAATTCGCCCGCGTTGGCGGGCTCGTCGGGAAAATAAATGCGCGTCACCAAACGGCGCAACAGTCCGCGCATAAATACGGAAACTGCAATGTGCGGAGCTTGCGGATTTCCGTTCGGTCCCGGAACGGCACCGGGTTTAATCGTGGTAAAAGAAAATTTCCCGCGCTCATCAACGGGAATTCTTCCGAAGCCCTGGAAGCCAGGCTCCAGCGGCTTCTTTTGGTCGTCCTCGGGGTGCGCATATTTTCCGTGACTGTTCGCTTGCCAGATCTCGATCATGGCGTCTGACACCGGTTTGCGGTCGCCATCGAGCACACGACCAGCGATGGTAATCCGCTCTCCGGAAACTCCCGGCCCCACAAGATCCACTTTTTTCAGCCGTGTGAGGCCGATGGAGAAATAAGGTCCCACAGTTTGCGATGTGGTGGCTTGCACGCTCACGTTATTCCTCCCAGGGCGTGGCTTCCCGGCCGCTGAGAATAATGTCGAAACGATAGCCCAGGGCCCACTCCGGAATGGTGGTTTCCCAGTCGAACACGGAGATCAGCCGGTTGCGGGCTTTCTCGTCCGCTGTGCAGTTGAAAATGGGATCGTACGGAAGCAAGGGATCGCCGGGGAAAAACATTTGTGTGACCAAGCGCGCGGCGAAAGCCGGCCCGAAGACAGAAAAGTGAATGTGCGCGGGTCGCCAAGCGTTGTAGTGATTGCGCCACGGATACTCGCCTGGCCGAATCGTGACGAAGCGATAGCGCCCTTCCGAGTCGGTAAGAACGTGGCCACAGCCGGTGAAGTTCGGATCCAGCGGAGCATCATGCTGATCGACTTTATGCAAATAGCGGCCCGCAGCATTGGCTTGCCAAATTTCTATAAGCGTTTGCGGGACGGGCCGCGCATTTTCATCGAGCACACGCCCGCTCACCACAATTCGTTCGCCGAGCGGTTCGCCCGCATGCTGCCGGGTTAAGTCACAATCCTTAGGATCAACCGATTCGCTTCCAAATTGCGGGCCGGTTATTTCCGTGAGCGTGTGTGGGATGCGCACCAAAGGCCGAAGCGGAGCGCGTTTAATGGACGAGACGTACGGGGGATGCAAGTGATTCGGTTGCGTTCCAGGGTAAGGCCGGCGATATCCCGCAATGTGCGTCATTCGCTGCTCCGCAGGGCTGAATTCGGATTGCGATGGGTTCGTCTAGCTGCACCGTGCCAGCTCGCGCAACCTTCCGCCCCGCGACGCGCAATCTAACCCTCACATAAATTCCTGTCAAGGCGACGTATGCATTCGTTATGTCCATCAAAGGGGCGATTCCCTCAATGATACCTTCGCTGTAAACGATTCCACTGAGCGTCAAAAGAAATGGGCGCTCTCTTGTAGGGAAACGTCAAGGGCGCTGATTCCCATTGGCGCAGTAACGCGCGCGATGTTTTTTGCCCCACGCGGACATGAGGCGAAGGATGGGGCGAAGGCTTTGGCCATGTTTGGTGAGGGAATACTCGACGCGGGGCGGCACTTCGGCGTAGACCTTGCGGCGGACGATGTCGTCGCGCTCGAGCTCACGAAGCTGCTGGGTCAACATTTTCTTCGTGGGCCCGGCGAGAAACCGCTGCAGCTCGCTGAAACGGCAGACGCGCCGCTCCAGGTAGAACAAGATGGAGGGTTTCCATTTGCCCCCAATGACGTGCGTGGTGAGAGTTACGGGGCAATTCTTGGAATCCATATCGTGCCACTCCTGTACCTTGGTACCGATAAGGTGCCTACTGGCAAAAAAGAGACTTTAGCCTAAAATCGCCTGGCTATCCAGGGTGTCATGAACCGTCAAGGAGATCCGTGCGAGGAAACGGCGCAAATGTGTAAAAGACCCGTGGTTGTTTGTGGCGCGAGCGGTTTTTCCGGCCGGCTGATTGCGGAGTTCCTTCGGGAGTACAACGTGCCCTTTATTGCCGCGGGCCGGAATCAGAAAAAAGTTCAAGAAGTGTTGAGCCGCGTGCCCGGGATCGAGACGGCAGACTACGAAGTCGCGGAAGTTCAGGGAACGGTCGAGGAACTGACAAAACTTTTCAGCGGGTCGAAGGTGGTATGCAACACCGTCGGCCCGCTCATTTACTATGGACTACCGGTAATTGAGGCCAGCTTGCGAGCCGGGTGCCATTACCTGGACATTAGCGGGGAACAAACGTGGGTCCGGCAGGTAGCGGAGAATTGGGGCGCGAAGTTCGCCGAGAAGGGGCTGGTTGCTGCGCCGGCGACTGCGTATATGTCTTCGGCGAGCGATATCGCGGTGCGTCTTTGCCTGGAGGTAGGAGGCATCGACACACTGGAAATTCTGTCGATGTTCAAGGGCATACCGACATCTGGCTCGACGCAGACGATTTTCGCGGGTATTTCCACGGAAGCGTATTATTTGGAGCAAAATCAGTACAAGCCGTGGCCGCGAGCAAAAGCCTATGAGGTGGTTGCGCCGAGCTGCATCCAGACGCAACTTGCGCTTCCATGGGGTGGTTTCCCGCATCCCGTCTGGTTCAAGAATGATCCCCAGGTGGCAAATGTAAGAACGCTTGGAGGGCTGCTGGACCGGCAGATCATGGAAACGGTGGCGGCGACGGAAAAACATTTTGAAGAGAATATCCGGCCTTTGCCCAAACAGGAGCAAGAAAGACGCCTCTCGGAAATGGCCAGCTCCGTGCAGCCGGGCACGCCGCCCCGCGAAAACACCAAGTTGCACCGTACGATCGACGTGGTTTTGGGGCGCGGGAGCATGAAGTTCACACAGTGCACCATGTTTGGAACCTGCGCCTACCGGCAAACGGGATTAGTGCAGGCGTTTGCGGCGCACCATCTGGCTTACGCCCCGCCGCGCAAGATTGGATTTGCTTCGCCGTGCGAAGCCTTCGGCCATCGAGAGCTTCTTCAAGCGCTCGAGAATCATGGCCTCTCGCGCGCACAGTTCAGTTCATAGAAGGCGGGAATCGATGCGCGCCATCGATTATTTCGACAAGGGTGCGGAAGCATTTCCCGACCGCGTGGCCATCATCGATCGCGCTACGCAATACACCTACCGCCAAATGCGAGAGGCCAGTCATAAGATCGCGCGCGCGATGTGGGCCCGCGGACTACGCGGCGAGGGGCGTGCTGCGATCTTTTCCGCGAACGACGCAAGGATCCTGCTTTGCATGGTGGGCATTATGCGGGCCGGTGGCGTGTGGGTGCCCATCAACTTCCGGAACGCGCTAGACGCGAATGTGCAGTTTCTGAACTATTCGAGCACATCCTGGCTTTTCTACCACAGCGCGTTTCGCGAGCAAGTGCGGGAGATGAAGGCGCAAGTGCCTTCCCTGCGACATTTTGTTTGTTTGGACGCGGACATCGACGGCGACACGTCCCTCGATTCCTTCATGCAGCAAGGCCTGGAGGGCGAAGAGATCGAGTGGGGCGACGCGCACGGAAATCTGGAACGTTTTGTGGGACTCGTGCCCACGGGAGGGACTACTGGACCTGCGAAAGGTGTGATGGTTACAAGTCTCTCCTGGGGCACGATGGTCGAGACCGCCAACCTGTGTTTGCGTTGCGAGGACGTTCTGCCGGTTTGCCTCAGCACTGCGCCGCTTTCACACGCCGCCGGAGTCGTGGCCTTTGCGATGTTTCCGTTGGGAGCAACCAATGTGGTCATGCCCGGCTTTGACGCCCTGGAAGTTTTGCAGAATATCGAGCGCTATCGCGTGACGCACATTTTTTTGCCTCCCACGGCGCTCTACATGATGCTCGAACATCCGCAAGCGAGCGAATTCGACTATTCCAGCCTGAGAAGGATGCTGCTCGCAGCCGCGCCCGTGTCGCCAGACAAATTGAAGAAAGCTGTGGAAGTTTTTGGCCCGTGCGTCTGCCAGTCGTATGGGCAAACGGAAGCGCCCATGTACCTGACGTACCTGGACACCAAGACGGTAGCCGCCGCCGCAGCCGGAGACCATCCCGAGCGCTTGCGGAGCTGCGGCAAGGCCACTCCGGCGGTGCGGCTGGCGATTATGGATGACCATGGCAAGCTCCTGCCGCCGCACCAGACCGGTGAAATTGTGGCGCGCGGACCTCTGGTGTCCGGTGGCTACTACAATTTGCCGGAAGCGACGGCAGAAATTCGCGCGTTTGGCTGGCATCACACCGGTGACGTGGGCTATCGTGACGAGGACGGATTTTTCTACATCGTTGACCGTAAAAAGGACATGATCATTACCGGCGGCTTCAATGTGTATTGCGCGGAAGTGGAAGCTTGCGTGATGGAACTGCCGCAAGTGCGTGAATGCGCCGTGATCGGCGTGCCCGATGAAAAATGGGGCGAAGCGGTGAAGGCCATAGTTGTGCTTCGGGATCAAGAGGCGGCGGGGAAAGACGCCATCATCGCGCACTGCAAAGTGCGGCTGGGTAGCGTGAAGGTGCCAAAGTCGGTAGAATTTTGGCGCGAGATTCCCAAGACGCCTGCGGGCAAGACCGACAAGAAGGCCATTCGAAAGCCATACTGGGCGAAGGCGGATCGTGCGGTTCATTGACGAAATGCAACGGAGCTTTCGAGGAGAGCACTGACATCGTAACCATCCTGCGAGTACCGAAATCCGGCGGCATCCCAACCACCAAAGCGCGCGTGGTGCGCTGGTTCAAGAAAGAGGGCAGTAAGGTGAGACAGGGCGAACCAATTGTGGAGCTAGAGACGGACAAAGTGAATTACGAGCTGAATTCCCCGGTGGCCGGGGTAATCTTGAAAATTATCGCGCGTGCGGACGCCGAAGTTCCCGTCGGCGATCCGCTAGCTTGCATCGGGGAACGAGGAGAAACATTGTCTGAACTTTGAGGCAAGGGGAGTTCGCGATGGCAAAGAAAAAGGGGCTGACGGCGGACCGCTTGATCTGGATGTACACACAGATGGTGCGGATTCGAGAGTTCGAGAGCCGCGTCAAGCGAACGTTCGTCGAGCATCCCGGCGTGATCCGCGGTCACACGCATCTTGGCGATGGCGCGGAGGCCACGATTGTCGGCGCACTGGCCACTCGACAAGACGACGATTTGGCGATGCCCAGCTATCGTTGTCACGGGTATCCGCTGGTGCTTGGCACCCCGCCCCGAAAAATGATGGCGGAAATTTACGGACGGAAAGACGGGCTGTGCGGAGGTTTTGGCGGGTCGATGCATCTGGCCGACCCCGAGCATCACTTCCCCGGCACGTCAGGAATCATCGGTCAGGCCATCACTCACGCGACCGGCGCGGCGCTCACGGCGCAAGTAAAAGACACGGGCCAGGTAATCTACTGCTTTTTTGGAGACGGCGCCACGAAGCAGGGCGCGTTCTTCGAATCGCTGAATCTTGGCGCAGTGTGGAAGCTGCCGATCGTCTACATTTTGGAAAACAACTATTACCAGGCCTATACGCACGTCAGCCTGGAGGACGCCAATTACATCGCGGGCGATCCGCTGTCGAAGAAAGCGCAGGCCTTCAGTATCCCCGGAGTAACAGTAGACGGTACCGATCCACTGAAAGTGTATGCGACTGTCCAGAAGGCCGTGGAACGGGCAAGAAGCGAAAAGGGGCCGAGTCTGATTGAGGCGAAATTCCATCGCTTGAGCGCACATGGCAACGCCATTACCGTGCCGCCTGTGCCCACGCAATTCCCGGAACATGAAGCCGTGGAAGTGTACGGGAAGAAGGCGGAGTTCGCGGCCGCAATAAAAAATGACCCGATTCCAAAATTTCGCGCGTCGTTGCTGCGGAAGAGAATTCTTACTAAAGAAGACGCGCAACGCATCGAGGAAAAAGCGCGGGCAGAAATGGAAGATGCGGTGCAATTTGCCTTAGCAAGCCCGCTTCCCGCCGAAGCGGAAGCGGTCAAGCACGTCTACGCGTAGGAGGGTGTTCATGGCGCGCGAAATGATGTACGGCGAAGCGATTGCGGCGGCCATTGCCGAGGAAATGGAGCGTGATTCCAACGTGGTGTTTTACGGGCAAAACCTGGCGATGACCGAACGCGACCCTTTTTTGAGAAGGTTCGGCAAGAAGCGCGTTCGAATCGCGCCCATTTCGGAGACCGCGGAGATGGGTGTAGCCGTGGGCGCGGCCATCACCGGGCTGCGCCCAATCGTCGAGTTGTGGATGAGTGAATTCATGCTTGTGGCCTTCGACGAGCTAATCAACGAGGCGCCGCGGCTTCGCTATATGTCCGGCGGGCAGGTGAAGGTGCCCCTAGTGTTCAAGGCAGGCTACGGGTTCGCGGCAGGCTGGGCGGGGCAACATTCGAACTGCGTGTACCACGCGATGATGGGGATTCCCGGATTGAAGATTGCGCTGCCTTCCACGGCGGCGGATGCAAAAGGATTGATGGCTGCAGCGATTCGCGACGACAATCCCGTCGTGTATCTCCACCATTACATGCTCACGCTGGACAAGGGGCCGGTTCCGGAAGGCGAGCACCTCGTGCCATTCGGCGTGGCCGACGTGAAGCGCGAGGGCTCGGATGTCACCATCGTGGCGACCGGCTGGATGGTGAAGAAGTCCCTCGCGGCCGCAGAATTGCTCGCCAAAGAGGGCATCAGCGCCGAAGTCGTGGACCCACGCACACTTACGCCCTTGGATGTCGGGACAATCTTAAAATCGGTCAAGAAAACGGGGCGGCTGGTGCTGGTGGATCAGGGTACGCGGCATGCTTCAGCCGCAGCCATCATTGCAGCGGAAATAGCCGAGCACCGCGGAAATGCCTTGAAGGCGCCCGTGAAGATGGTCACTGCGCTCGACACGTCGATTCCGTTCAGCGAGCCCCTTGAGAATTATGTGCTGCCCAATGAAGAGAAAATTGTGGCCGCGGTGAAATCCGTGCTCGCGCAGCAGCTGGCAGCGGTATAGCGGAGGCGTTCCCGCGGCCGGGAGGTGAAAGCGTGCGCGCGGCTTGTCGGACATGATTCTGCAACTGAACTATCTGCAACGAAAGCCTGCCGCCAGCACTATGCAGGAAGTGATTGACACGCTGTACAGTTTGCTGGAAGAAGGCCGTCTCGAACAGGAACAATTTGCGCGCATGCGAGTGCATCTAGACTGGATCCAGTACCACAAAAATTTCCGGGAATGCGTCATGACGCCGAAGGTCAAGAGGGATCCTTACGGGCAACCTTCTCCCATCGACATGTACATTGACCTGCGGCAGGTGACGCCGGGCGCGCTGCGGGCTGAGATTCTGCGGGCGATGACGGGCGAAGATTCGCCCGCGCCAGACGATGGCCGCGTGTTCCTGGAAGACTTGCGGTCCTTTCGCGAAAGCATTACGTGGAAATTCAACAACCTTTATTGGCATCGCTTGGCGGATTGGGAGGAGTTCACGGGGCGGGGATATGAGCAGGCATTGCCCGGCGGAAAGTCGGATGCGAATCATCCTGCGGCCGTGGCCGATTGTGTTGCGGATTTTTGGACCCTGCTCCGGGATCTGGAGAGCCGCAAACAATTGCCGGAAGAAATCTTCGTCCTGGAAATCGGGGTGGGCATGGGGAAGCGCGCGGGCCTTTGGATGGACCGCTTCCGCGCGCTCGATGAAGAGCGTGGAACCAAATATTACCTGCGGCTGAAATTTCTCTTGGGCGATTATTCGTTAGCCACTCTGGAGCGCTCGCGGCCGGCGGTCAAGAATCATCTCAACGTTTGCAGCTTCATCGTTCTGGATGCCCTCAATCCCATGAAAAGTCTCGCATTTCTGCGGCACAAGATTCTTCATATTCATTTGACCAACGTATACGACAACCTTCCCGACGAAGAGTTCGCCCGCAGAGACGGCAGGCTCTATTCGATTCAGGTCCGTGCCTATCTCCCGGCGCCACAGGCGCATCGGATCAGCGAGCAATTTCAAATCCCCGCAGCCGACATCCCGAAGACCGTGGATCGCTTGCTCGAAGGCGGTCCGGACTATCTCGTCGACCGGAAACGCGGCGTAGCCTTTTGGCAGGAAATCTGGAAAGCCTTGCGCCTCGAGGAACGCCTGGTGCATCTGGAAGACTTGCCTGATATAGTCCTGCCCCTCGGTTTGCATCAGGAGCAGTTAGAAGAAGTTCTCGAGGAAGCGCCCAGCGACGTGCGATTTCATCTGAGCTCGGGCGCGCTCGAGAGTTTTCAAAACACGGTTCCCTTGCTTCATCCGCGCGGTTTCTTGCAGGTGCAGGATATTTTTGTCACAAATTTCAATGAGTACCGGATAGGATTTCATGGGCCGGGAAAGCTGGACGGCTCGATCGTGAACTGGGTAAATGGCGCGTTGCTGCGCGAAGTGGGAGAACGCGCAGGATACGATCTACATTTTGCGCCATTTCACTACCGCCAAGGCTCGCGAACCTCCGTTTTGTATAGTACCCAGCGGGAGTAACGTTGATGGCGCTTCCCCTTCTTCCGACAACGGTGGTTGGCAGTTACTCGATGCCGGGCTGGCTCGAGCGGCTCAAAACCGAATTCTACGCCCGGCGCATCAGCCGCCGCGACTTGGAAGAAATTCACGACACCGCAGTAAAAGCCGCGATCAAGGACCAGGAACTGGCTGGCGTCGATGTCATCTCCGATGGCGAGTTGCGCCGTGACAACATGATTGATTACTTCGCGGAACGCCTTCCCGGCGTACAAATCGATCATACCTCCAAGAAGTTTCACTACGATTTCTACGACAGCAAAGTGCTGGGAAAGCTTCCGATGGGGCCGCTGGGACTTGTGGACGACGTCAAGTTTCTGCGCGCAAACACCGATCGCGAAACAAGATTCTGCGTCACTGGACCACATTCTCTGGCGAAGCGCATCCGCAATGAATACTACCCGAGCGAACAGGACTTCGCTCTGGACCTCGCCCGCGTGATGAATCCCGAGCTCCGGGCCATCGCCAAAGCGGGCGCCGACATCATTCAAATTGACGAGCCGAACTATTCCGGGTTTCCCGATGATTTGCCCTGGGCTGTCAAGGCCCTGAATACGCTCATCGAAGGCGTCGACGCGAAAATCGCCGTGCACATTTGCTATGGCAACCGCTATGGCAAGCCTTCCTGGGAAGGAAGCTATCGCTATTTGCTCCCGGGGATTCTCGAGGCAAAAGTTCAGCAGCTCACTCTGGAATTTGCGCGTCGCGGCGGCGAGGATCTGGAAATTTTTCGCGAACTTCCGCCGCGATTCGAAGTTGGCATCGGCGTCATCGACGTGAAGACGCAAGCCGTGGAAACGCCGGATCAGGTTGCCGAGCGCATTCGCAAGGCCCTCGAAGTGATCCCGGCGGAGCGCCTGTTCATTTTGCCCGATTGTGGACTGCTCCACCTTTCGCGGGACGTTGCCTTTGCAAAGCTCACCGCGATGGTGGAAGGAACGCGTGTGGTACGCAAGGAATTGAAGCGCTGAAGTGAATGTGGTAAACCCACTCCGCGAATCCCTGAGCGCCGGGCGATTCTGCTACGTCGTGGAACTGGTCGCCAGCCGCTTGACGCGCGAAGCGCGCCTCCTGGAAGTCGCTTCGAAGCTGGCGCAAGTGCCGGGTGTTGTCGCCGGAAGTCGCCCGTGGGCTCACACCCAACATTCATTTGACCTGCGTCGGCCGCGACGGCACTGCCGCTTGGAGGACCCTCGAAGACCTGCATGCCCTGGGAATCGAAAATGTTCTCGCGTTGACAGGTGATTACCCCAAGGCGGCGGGGCTGCAGCCCCCGGAAGCGCTGTTCGATCTGGACTCCGTCCAGCTCGTGCGCCTCATTGATGAAGCACGCCAGCGCGGGATGCCGTTCTGGATTTCTGTTGCGGTTTCTCCCTTCAAGTACACGGAAGCGGATTGCGCCTACCAGTATCTGAAGGTGCAGAAGAAAATCGCGGCGGGTGCCGATTGCGTCATCACGCAACTCGGCTACGACATGCGAAAATTCCGCGAACTCAAGAGATACATGGACGAAAAGGCCATCCACCGCCCAGTCTTGGGGAACGTTTATGTGCTGAGCGGGAAAGCAGCGGAGAAGATGTCGAAGGGGGAGCCGCCGGGATGTTGGGTCTCTCCCGAACTGCTGGAAAAGATTCGCACAGAGATAAAGGAATCGGACAACGGCAGAGCTGCCCGCCTCGAACGTGCCGCGCGAATGGTGGCGGTCTTGCGCGGTCTCGGTTACGCCGGAGCTTATTTGGGCGGAGATCACCAAGCTGACCATGTTCGATGGATCATCCGCCGCTCCGAAGCTCTGGATCCTCGATGGCAGGAGTTGGAGGAAGAGTTCAATTACGCGCCCAAGAATGGCTTCTACTTCTTTCAGGGCAATTTTGCTCCGGCGAAAAAACGCGGACCGCTCCCACGCTTACTCGACCAGATGGCCAAGCTCTTTCCAGTCAACCAGGAAGGACTGCTGCGAAACTTTCTCGTTCGCCTGTTTCGAATCGTTGATAAGAGGCCGTGGCTTTCGCACGCCGTGGAGCGATTCGAATTTGCCGTCAAATCGCCCCTTTTTGGCTGCCAGGCCTGCGGCAATTGCGTGCTCAGCTACATGGAATATGTTTGTCCGCAAACCTGTCCCAAGAATTTGCGTAACGGGCCCTGCGGCGGAACGAACAACGGTCAGTGCGAAGTTGTCGACAAGCCTTGCGTCTGGGTTGCGGTTTACGAACGCGCAAAATCCGCAGGCCGCATCGCAGACCTCCAGACTTATGTCCCGCCGCCGCGCCGCGATTTGAAGCGAACCAGTTCGTGGGTCAATTATTTTCTCGGCCGCGATAGCCGCCCCGGAAATATTCTGTCAACGATAGTTCCACTCGCAGCGTTGTTGCCGCACGAAGACCTAAGTAGGGGGGCTTCCGGCTACGCACCAAAGCCCCTGTCTGAAGCGAACTCTAAGGTGCCAGCTGTCAAAATCAACGCCAACCGCGAATAGGAAGCCGCAATTCCATGTGGGAAATGCGCCCCAATTGCCACGGGATGCGAGGATGACGGGCTTAGAGTCATTTCTTGGTTCCAGGTACCAAAAATGTGCCTACTGGCAAAAAAAGAACTTTTGACTAGTATGCCGGGAGATAGCCAGGAGTAGATTGTGCCGGTGGGCAGGCTTTCGATGGCATGCCTGCTTCCCATTTTCCTTGGGGAAGCTGCCATGCGGGGTAGCATCTTCGGCCGGCGCAGTTTCGGGTTCAATTCGTTCTTAGAAGGGGTGGGTCATGGCACTGCGTTTGTGGCTTTTGGCAGTTCTTGCGATCATGATTCTTGGAACCTGGGGGCAGCCCTCGCACGCGCAAGTGGGTGCAGCGGTCGCCGAGCTCAATGGCACTGTGCGTGACGCCAGCGGTGGTTCGGTGGCCAAGGCGTCGGTCACGCTGCGGAACACGGAAACCAATCGGATCTATACCAGTGTTTCGAATGAAAACGGGCTGTACGTGCTCGCCAGCGTGCCGCCGGGGTCTTACGAGCTCACCACGGAAGCCACAGGGTTCGCCAAGTCCACGCAGACCGGCATCGTCTTGACCGTAGGCCAGACTGCCACAATCGACGTAACACTGAAGGTGGCCTCGGGCGTGGAGAAAGTCGTGGTGACCACGGAGACCCCCGTAATTGAGCCGACTAAGACGGAAATAAGCCACGTTGTGCAAACGCAGCAAATTGAATCGCTGCCAATCAGCGGGCGCTTGTTTACGGATTTCGCGCTGCTCACCCCTGGCGTCGCGACAAGCCGCACCAGCCTCGGTACCACCTTCACCGACTTTGAGACGTCACAAATCTCCTTCGGCGGCATGCGCTCGTTCAGCAACACGGTCACCGTGGACGGCGCCGATTTTGTCAGCACAATCTCCGGCGTGCAGCGTTCCACGCCGCCCCAGGAATCGGTGCAGGAATTCAGGGTGGTGAACAATAGTTTCGGCGCGGAATATGGGCGCGCCGCGGGCGGCATCGTTAATATCGTCTCCAAGTCAGGCACCAACGACCTGCACGGCTCGCTATACGAGTATTTTCAGAACGACGCCACGGACGCGCGCTTCATGTTACAGCCGGCGCCGCTCCCGCACCAGTTGCGGCAAGACCAGTTTGGCGGCACGCTGAGCGGCCCTTTGAAGAAAGATAAAACGTTCTTTTTTATGAATTACGAGGGGAAGCGGCGCGCGGAGTCTCCAGTATATCCTCCGGATCTGATCACCAATCTAGACCTGATCAACCACACCAAGGCGGTGCTGGGTCTGGCGCCAGAAGGCTGTTTTTTGGGCTTGAGCAGTTGCGGCGCGACCTCAGCAGCGTACCGGGGTTACCTTAACAGCTTCCTGAAGACGGGTGATGATGATTGGGGGTTCGCGCGGTTGGATCACCAGATTAGCGCCAACAACCACCTGGGAATCCGCTACAACATTGAGGACACGCGGTCGCTGGGCACACTGGTTGGGCAGACACTGGACGGCGGGGGCATCGGCGTGCCGAGCGGCGGGCGCAACCTCTATATCCGCGACCAGTCGCTCTTCGGCACGCTCGACACTTCGATCCGGCCCAGTCTGATCAACAGCGTGTTGGTCCAATGGGCCCGACGGCACTACAACTACCCGGGGATGACCGGCCAGCCCGACTTCAGCCTATTGAACGACTTGGAGCTTGGCCACAACTTTGGCACCGACGACCGCAAATACGAGAGCCGCATCCAATTCTCGGATTCCATCTCCTGGGTGAAGGGCAGTCACGTCTGGAAGTTCGGTTTCGACGGCAACCACGTTCTGAGCCTGGACAATTTCCCCGGCTTCACTCCCGTTCGGCTTCTCATCCCGCCCGTTGGAGCTGGGCCGATAGACTGCATGGCGAATTTCGCTGCGTTTTATAACTCCACGGTAGGTGGTCCAACACTCCCGCCGGACGTGGCGGCAGCGGCACCGGGTTGCGCGTTGCCGGCGGCCCTCCATGGCGTTGTGGTCGTGTATGCGGGCGTGCCACTGCCGACGGATCCCAACACATGCTCAACCGGCTGCGCCCCGCTCGTCACGAAAGCTAGCGGGGATACCCTGGACACTTCAACCTGGGCCAATGCGTATCAGCCATCGCTCTTTTCGCATTACAGCAAGGAGATTGATCACGGCTACTGGGCTGGATTCTTTCAAGATCAATGGAAGATCACGCGCAGGCTGACCATGAATTATGGTCTGCGGTGGGAGTACGAGTCTGGACTTTCAAACTACGTCAATATGGACTACAAGGGATGGCAGCCCCGCGTTGGCTTGGCCTATTCCCCGGACAGCAAGACCGTTCTTCGGGCGGGTTTCGGGATGTTCGATGACCGCTACAATCTGACCTTCTTCTTTGTTCCCAACACGCAGAAAGTGGTGGCAGGCTATCTGTGCGGAAATCACGCGCCAGCGTCGGTCACGGCCGCCTGCCAGGGTGCGGGGATACAAGCCCAAGTGCTGCCCAATATTCAGTCCAATCTCGGGCAGGCCACTCAAGGCTATCAACTCTTTGCGACGCCGAACGGCGCGGCGAACATCGCAGCAAGCATCATCTCCACCGGCGGGTACGATGCGTTCACCCTGCCAAATGGAAACGTGGTCATGGCTGGTACGTGTTTCACCACCGGCGCCTGCGGCGTTGGCAACGGAGGGATGGACCACAATGCCCGGATTCCTTATGCACAGCAGGCCAGCGCGGAAATTGACCGACACATCGGAAAAGGTTTTTCCATGAGTTTGAGCTACCTCTTTGTCGGAGCGCGCAAGCTGGTGCGCGGGAACAATCTGAACATCCCGTGCCCGGTGGGTACGACAAAATCGGCGGCACCAACAGACCCGTTACCCGAATGGACGCCGGGGCTCCTGGATGCCGCCGGCGGGCTCTCGGCATGTGCAGGCACCCCCACGCTGGGCACCGGCGCACTTGCCGGGCTAGGGCCCTGGTTCGGCGGCGCTCTGGGCAGTGGTCTGCAGACGATTAGCGCTGGCTTAATTGATTACAACAACAACATCGCCAACGCCACTTACCATGGCCTGACGGTCTCGGGGCTGCAGAGAATCGGACGCGTATTCAACCTGAACGCCAACTACACCTATTCGCACACCGTTGACAACGGCAACTTCACCACGTTCGTGAATTTGCCGGTGAACCAGTTCGATTACCAGATGGAACGCAGCAACTCCAACCAGGACCTGCGCCACCGTTTCGTAACCAACTTTACGGTGGACGCTCCAACGACCGGATGGTACCGGAATTTCCAGCTTAGCAGCATCATCACCCTTCAGACTGGGCGGCCCTTCACCATTTTCGCCGGAGCCAGCACCTTCAACGACCTGGCCGGCGGCGCGACCGACCGCGTGGGAGGTGCGCCGTTTTTCTCTGGTGCCACCGGTTCTGGCGCCTGTGCTTCGGTCGACCGCTGCCAAACGGTGATCCCGAGAAACACTTATTTTGGCGATCCGCTGCGCACCTGGGATCTGCGGCTAGGACGTTCCTTCTATCTGAAAGAGGGCAAGAAGCTGGATTTGATGATGGATGCGTTCAACCTCTTGAACAGGCCGAACGTGGACCAAGTAACTCCGGTGTACGGCTCGCCGGTCTTTTGCGGCGGGGTCATACCCAAGCACTACAAGGACGCCGCAACGAACGCCATCCTCGGAGGGACGGCTGCCTGCCCTGCCGGTCCCATTCTGATTCCCGGTGGGAGTCTTGCTCCCAACCCGATAGGGGGTCTTACATTCATCCCGGCTTCTCCGAATCCTAGTTTCGGTCAACCCAGAACCATGTTGAACCCGCGGCAGATCCAGTTCGCGGCCAAGCTTACATTCTAAGCTGTTCAAACAAAGAGGATTACAGGCGCAAGAAGTGCGGTTTCGTTTGAAGCAGATTCAGCCATAAACAGATCTCCAACCATAGTTTGGCGGATGGACCGACTGATCCATGCCCATGCAAGTTTGTCCGCCCTTGGCGGCGTTGACGCTAATCAGATGCGGGGCAGGCGATGCAAACGCTTCTCTAAGAACTGGCTCTAGGTCGTCCGGCCGGTCGACCTCCTGTGCCGCCATTCCATAACCCTGCGCGATCTTCACTACGTCAATTCCCGGCAGCTCCATCCCGGGAACATTCCGGCCCACATGCGTGAAATCGCAGAATGATTTCAGCGCAGAGTAATCGCCGTTGCGAAGAACGATGAAAATCACGGCGGCGTTGTATTGCACCGCGGTCCACAGCGCCTGGATAGAATATTGAATTGAGCCATCGCCCACGGGACAAACCACTCTCCTGTCGGAGTGGGCGAGTTGCAGCCCGACGGCGGCTGGCAAGCCAAAACCCAAGATGCCATTTGGCACCGAGTAAAACGATCCGGGCTGATCCAGCAAGAGATAGCGATCGAGATCTCCTTTCGATGATGGGCATTCTTCGGAGACGACGGCATTGCGCGGCATGACCTTATTAAGGACGCTGAACAAGTAAGCGGGTGTGATCGGGTATTCGGGTTTGGGCTCCGGCGGGTCTTTTCGCGCGCAGTGGAGATTGCGCTTTCTTGCTTCCGTGTGCTCGCGAAGATAGCGGGCGGCGGCGGCGGCGTTGCCCACGATGCTGGTTCCTGCTAACGCGGACGCAGCTTCACTGGGCGAATTGGTGATCTGAAAAAGTTGGGTCCCCGGCGCGATTGCGTCGCCTGGAACGTAAGCGTAATAAAGGAAGACTGGGGCGCCTAATACCACAACGAGGTCATGGGCCGCGAGCTGATTTGCAAGCGGCTGCTGAGCGGGGAGCAAGCCGCCCCGAAAGAGCGGATGCGTCCGCGGAAAAGTCCAGCGCGAAGCAAGCGGCTGCTGATAGACGTCCGCACTGAGGTGTTCCGCAAGAGCGATGACTTCGTGCCAGCCTCCGTCTTCTTCAATCTGGGAGCCGGCGACGAGGGCGGTATTCTGACTGGAGTTCAGGACGCGCACTACGACATCGAGTGCGGCGTGATCCGGCAGTGTCGTCTGGTGCACTTCTCGAACATGAAGAGGCTGGCATTCGTGCGTCCAGTCGTCCATGGGAATGGAAATGAAGACCGGCCCCATGGGCGGCTGCATCGCCAAGTGAAAGCCACGCGCGATGGCTGCTGGCACGTCCTCCGCGCGCAACGGCTCGTAAGCCCACTTTACGTAAGGTTTGACTACCTCGACGGCGCGGCTCGTCAGAAAAGGTTCTGCAAGGATGTGACGGCGGTCCTGTTGCCCCGTGGTCACGACCAAAGGTGCGTGGCAATAGTGGGCATCGACGAGGCCCGCAAGCCCGTTTCCCACGCTGGCAATCGAGTGCAGATTTACAAAGCCGGCCCTTCCGCGGGCCATTGCGTATCCCAGCCCCATGCCTACGGCTGTGCGTTCGTGTAGCGCAAGAACGTAGCTGAAATCGGAGGGCAGGTTGCGCAGAAAAGGCAATTCGGTTGAACCGGGATTGCCAAAAATCTTTGTCATCCCCAGGTCGCGCAAGACTTGGTAAGCGGCTTCTCGCACCGTGGTCAAGGACATGCTCCCGGTTTAGGAATTTCGGCGTTTGCAATGGAGAAGTTACAGCATTTTTGCGCAAGTTGCGAGTCAGCAATGGACACAGATTCTGCGGGGCTTCTTAGGCGCAGAATGGTCGTTGTGCGACGGCTGGTTATCTCTAACCGCGATTTCTTGGTCTCGCTTTTGCTCCCGCTTCCGCTGCTAACTCCACTGACCGCATCCGCGAGTTCTCTGTTGGTGAGCATTGAATACGTAGCTGTCGGGCAGCAAGCGATCTGTGCCAGTATAATAAGAGCTCGCTCGACGCTGAGACTTGACCGTGAGGATCATCGCGAGGAAGACCCTAAAGCAGTTCATTGAGCGGCTCAAGGGCAGCAAGGACCGCCGTCCCTTCCTCTGCACTCCATCCCGTTAAAAAATACAGATGCCCACCTGCAGTCAACTAAACATAACCACCTGATCGGAATCCGCAGGAACGCTGAACAATCGATGGTCGAACCGAGAATTTCGAGCGTGACCCGATGGATCCTGGCTGGCATCGATCCCGATAGCCCAGTCAGAGTGATCAACCTACCACGCATTAAATCGAGCCCGATCGACTTCGCGCGGTTCCCATTGAACAACAAATATGTTGCGCCCGTATCGACGATGGCTAGTAGATCTTCGGCGCCTTGAGGACCAATAACGCCCACTGGCAGCGCCGGAAACAGAACACTCGGATCAAGGCCCGGAACAGACCTATATTGGAATTCGCTGTCAAAGGAAACCGTAAACGGTGAGCTCATATACCCATGAAGGCTGTTTCATTTGATTCCGGGACAAAAACGATGAAGGGCCGTACGATCCCTGCTCGATTCGCTTTGTCTCTTGCACTTTCGTAGCTGGAATCATTGGCGATAAGCTCATTTCCCTCGACCACGATCCACTTCCCCGCAAACTCCTGCAGCGCGGACGTTCGTTCCTTCAACCATTGTAATTCCCGTGAGCGTAAGGAAGATCGTTTCGTAGGGTCGCCAGTTGGTCCTTCGAAGGAAGCCTTGCGAGTTAAGATCTCGCATTGATCCACAAATCTGTTCAAAGAATCCTCCGCTGCGACGACCAGCAATTCGGGAATCGGCATCGAAGGAGTGGAAATAGCCTCTTCCAATATTAGAAACAAACTGGTCAATCCGTAATCAAGATCGGTCGAGCTGCGAACCCAATCAGCGAGATTCAATTCCTCCATGTTGCCAGGGAGCTGCACTCTCTCAACATTGATTACGAATTTCACTAGCTTCGCAAACGCCGCAAAATATCCTTCGACAACTTTTTTGATTCGATGCGCCGGAATGTGCTTTGCGTCGGCCGAATGAAGCAGGCCTTCGTTTAGATGAAGTAGCATTTCACCATAAAACTTAAGGAAGGTGACGCCATCGAGAGGCTGTAACACCTGCGAAATGGGCTTGAAGAAGTTTTCGACTACTTCCTGCGCGACTGGTATGAGGTCAGATACAACCCTTGCCAACTCCGGACGTCCGTCCTCGTGAAGAATACGCGCAAGCTCTTCGAGGGTCCGTGGAGTGATGACTGGTGCGAATTGCAGTTGCTCTATGGCCATGTACTAAGTTCCTTCCGGGCGAATACAAAACCAAATTAACACACTACTGCCTATAGCGCTTCAAATGCCCGCCGAATTGAAGAGTGTCCGGCAACTGTTCGTCAGGGCGACAGAAGGCCCAAGCATATTCGCTTATTCTTCGCTATACTAGACCTGTCGTTCGCGAAATCGTTGTGCCCTACTTTAAAAAGATTTCTTTCCACTTGACATAAGCTCATCGGTCTTGGGTTCCCAACTTCCTCAGGGCAACACTGGTCAGCGGATTTCAATTCTCAGAACGCGCTGCTTGAAAAGGCCTTGGC
>QHYJ01000331.1 GCA_003223255.1 Acidobacteriota bacterium
CAGAAGCGTTGAACCGCGCCTGCCCCGACATCAAGTACGCCGCGGACACCTACCGACCCTTCACCGGTGCCTTACCATGGTCTGAGCAAACTCAGCTACCCTTTCCACGACCGCACCATCACCGTCACTCAGTGCATCTGGATTCGTGAAGGCTCACGCTCTCTGGCTAAAACGCGACTCGGAAGTTGGCAAGAAACGGGGTTCGAGGAGAGCGAGCGCGAAGAGCATTCCGTACGACCGCATTTCCTCCAACCAGACTTCGGGAAAAATGAGGAGAGACCAGCCTTGATCACCTGCTGTTTGTCGGGACTAGAAGATCAGTAGCCCAGGCGGTGTAGATAGCCCACGCCTGCGGCGGCAATGAGGCAGTAGACACCGAAGAGATGCCACCGTCCACCCTCAAGCCATCGACTCAGCCACTTCAACGCCAAAAGGCCAGCAAGGAAGGCAAAAACTGCACCCAGCAGGCTAGGAAATACTGCGGAAGCCAAACCTGCCGTGCCATTCGTATGTTCAGAATGAACGACTCGCGCTACCTCGCGTGCAACGACGATCGGCGTGAGAACTACAGCCAGCGCAAAACTGAACATTTCAACCCGCGCTTTCGCCGCTCCAAAAGCATTCCTGTAGAGATTGTCGCCCCGGACCGTGAGAATCCCCGAAATGGCAAGCAGAGTCCCTGCACGGCTCCGATGATCCCCGCCTGTCTGGCGTTCAGATCATTCGCTTCTCTTTTCGTGTTCCGTTTTTCGACGATGCCTGCGATGAGAATCAGTATTCCCACTAAGGCTAGGGCCGGAGCAATCAGCTCCAGATGGCCGAACAGGTCCTCGATCTCGGCATGCGCGACATTACGAAAGAAAATCTTTTCGATGGCCTTGATGACGGCCTCGCCAATCAACCCAGTGAGTGCAGTTGCTAAGAACAAAAATCCAGCAAACCTTTTGAAAGCATCCATGCTCTGGAAGTATGCGTCGCGCCATTGGCTCCAAAAATACACAATTACAGCAAACATCGTACCTGTGTGGAGCATGACCAAAAGCAATGTCATCGCTGGTGAGGAGGGGTCAAGGCCGAGTAGCTTTTCAGCCACAACGACATGCGCCGAACTAGAGACCGGCAACAGTTCTGCTAGCCCTTGGATCAAAGCAAGGATAAGAATATACAAAATAGGCACCCATGAATTCTAAGGCGGATTCTTGCCACCAGAAAAACATCTTCGTCAGAGACGCGTTTCTGGCCGTCACTGGCCAGAACGGGGTTCGAAGAGATCGGGCCACTGGCGACGGGCGCAAGCATCACACCTCCTCGAAGCGGACTTTGGGACAGCGAGCCGAGGACAGCGACTTTTGCGCGGCATAGTTATCCTCTGCCGTACTGAAAAGGCAATCTTACAGCGTCTCATCAACGCCGATTTGCATCACGATCGTATCAAGCTCCGCCTGCAGCTCGGCGCGCTTCGCTTTCAAGTCGGAGATCTCCTTTCGCAATCCGGCCAGGCGGTCCTCTTGCGCATCCAGCTCCCTGGTATAGCGTTGCAGCAAAGCTTTCTCCTCCGGACTGCCTCTCAGAGCTTTCATGTTCTCACGCAGGCGGGCTTGGTCTTTATCGATCAATTCCGACTCTTGCTGCCGCGATTTAATTTCCTGCTCCACGTTGAAGATTTCAAATTTCTTGCGCATGGCCTTGCGCAGCTCCACCTCTACAGCCGGCTTGATCGTGCCTTCGTGGACGAAAGCGGCGAGCTGCGAGTCGGTCAGGGTGGAAAGATAGATTCGCATAACCTCCGGACGGCTTTCCTTGACGCTGAATTTTTCCGTTTTCCCCGGTTCTACGGCAATACGAAACCTGTAATGCGTCGCACTGGACTCTTCCGGCTTCGTTTCCTCTCCCACCAACTTCCATCCGCTGCGGATCGGGTGCTCCAGGATGACCTGTCGCGGCGTGGTATCGGCGTTGTGGATGATGTAAGTAGTGGCGTCGCGCTCTTCCTGGTGTACCGCCATCACGCCCTTCAGAATGGTTACGCGTGTCGTCGTTCTTGAGCCAGCTGGGCTCTCTCTTACGATGCGCACCGCTTTGTCAGCGGCGTAGGAAAGCAGCCGTCGCTCGCCCGGATGCAAAAGCTCCAGGATGCCTTCTCCGGCGAAAGCATCCTCTTCCAGGACGTTGAATGTACCGCCATCGAGCGTGAGACCGGACGTGTTGCGCAGCCACAGGGCACGCAGCGGTGCGCCTGACAACCCGCCGCTTTCCTCAGCCGTCACCAGGGTTATTTTTTCCGTTTCGATCGGCGACTGCACGATGGGCACCAGCGCAGACTGGTTCTTCAGGACCGTAATCCTCTCTTTCAGGTTGTACTCAAACAACCCCCCCACCGCAGTACCCTCCGCCTCGGCCTCCGCATTGCTGAAAGCTTCTGTTACTTCGGAGTCTTCGGCCGATTCTTCGGCTTCCACTAGAGGTTTCGCTGGCGGCGGAGGGGCCCCGCCCACTCCGCCGATGACGCCCCCAATCACGCCGCCCATCGAACCTCCGGCCACGCCTCCGGGAACTCCTCCAGCCATGCCTTGTGGAACTACACTGGGGGCCATGAGTTCCCCTACTTGCATCCTTGCCTGACGCGCTATTTGCATGCTTGCCTCATGCGCCTGCGGCGTCAGCATCATCGATTCCGGGAGGGGAACCACCGGCCGTCGCGTGTAATACGGCTGCGAAATATTTTGAATGAAGGACTGTGGCGTGCCTGACACCAGCGAGAGCTTGACGTCCTTCCAATCCTCACCCACTGTGTTGTCTACAATCGCCCACCCTTGTAGGAAAGGCTTGCCGGGAGTCCTCGGCAAAACAATTCGGTAAGTGCTCTTCCACACTGGAACTTCGCTGATGTAGCTCACCATGAGCTCGCGCTCGCCGCTACCGGATGCGCTGACGGTCATACGGCGGACGTCCTTCGATCGCGTCGAACCTATTAAATTCAAATAGTGGTTCAGATCCTTGTGTATTTCCGGCTCCGCAGCACGCACCACAACACCTGGGCCCAATTCAAAGAGCCGCATTTCGCCGTCATCTGTGACGATGGCTAGTTGGGTTGCGTGAATGGTGCCGCCCCTAGCGGTTTCTTTTTCAATGCTCTCGATGCTGAACACTTTGCCTGTTGCTGTGGCCGCGCCGTTGCGGACTTCCACTCTGGTACCACGCAAAGCAACCAAAAACGCCGCGCTGGTCACCTCTTCGCTCAGCGGAATTTGCAGGTTTTTTAGTTGCTCGTCGAGCGGCGCAACAGAATTGTAGCGCACCGCCCCGATTCGACCGCCATTGAGGTCCACCAGCGTGAGCGACTTCAACACATCATTCAACTGGGCCGTGGTGAACTCGATCCCAAAATCCTGACTTCCCCGCACACGTCCGGTGTGCTCGAAATACCCGACGCCGTTCTTGTAGAGGATCACTTTCTTCACAGGCAGAGAGACGCTGGCGCTCGCTTCGGGCTCTTGCCCTCTTTTGCTTTGCTTCACTGCATTGTCTTGCGCAAATATCGCTGAGGAAAACAACAAACAGACGCACAACTTCACGATGCGCATGTACAACCTCCGGGGCAACGCACAAGAACTCTGGTCGTTAGACACCGGCAAATGTGGGTTTGAGCCCGGCTGTTCTCAAAAGGTTTTCGTTTTTTGCCAGTAGCTAAGGATCGAGGAGAGCACAACTTCAGCACTGCCGTGTGGTAATATCAGCACTTCTACTCTTTCCCGAGCTTCACCCATATTTCGTCAACCGCGAATTAAAACCGCCCCGGCTCCCCGCTGTCGTGCACTTGGGCTTGGGCAAAAGACGTTTAAGATTTAATTGCGTAGAGCTGGGCATGGCAAGGAGGCCGGCCTTCCCATCCCATCTCGAAACCGAACAAATCCCGTCATTGTCCGGAAAAACGGCATTCGAGGAGATCAGTCGTGATGTCCGCGAACGGGACTTCTCCCTCGTTCGGCTGAATTCAAATTGACGAGTACGGCGTTAATCAAGCATGTGAAGCCGCTCGTCGATTGAACGCTCTGATCAACCAGCGTCGGCTACTGGAGCTGGCGAATCCCGGCCTTCGTCACATAGGTAGTAGAAATCGCAATCCATTGACAGCGAGTACTCAGCTAATCTCTCGATGACACCGCGCTCAAAGGCTAGGCCGGGGTAGTAGGCATGAAAATATCCAACTAGCTCCATGACTCCATCTAGTTCAGCACTGAGCTGCCTGAATGCGTTTCTTTTTTCATCCAGTTGGTTCAAAACATCCACAACGTGTTCTTCCAACGTTGCTGTCGTTTCTAGACGCGAATGGAGCTCCCATCGGCTGCATTTTCGAACCATCTGCGTCCGCTCGATTGCACTTCCTTCCAACGACGATTTCGTTGGATTGACTCCCACTCTCTCCGTTATCTGGGCGGGATCGAACGAACCTGCGACATGAAAGTATGCATAACACTTGTTTGCCTTTGTCACTCCGCGCTCCGTCGTAATGAGTTTTTCTGAAAAACCAGTATGACGCATTTTGAGACCATGCGGGCACTTAGACGTGTAGTAGCGAAACCGTCCATTTGACGAGCTCCCTTTCGCGGCGGATTTCATGTGGACGCGAACGCTGTTTTACCAAGCGTGCGAAGGTCGCGGTGGGAATTGCATTATACTTTCTTCAATGGAATTGCCTTATTTCAAATATCATCCCAACCCTATTTCGACCGGAAGCATCGTTCCGTCTGCGGAGGTCTGTCCAGTTTGCGGGGAATCTAGAGGGTTCGTTTACGACGGGATACCTTACGGCTCGAACGAACTCGAACACATCTGCCCGTGGTGCATTGCAGATGGCACAGCGCACGAGAAATTTGGGGTCGAGTTCACCGACACGGAGGGAGTCGGTGGGTATGGCCGATGGGAAAAAGTTCCAACCAAGCTAATAGAGGAGGTCGCTTTCAGAACTCCCGGTTTTGACAGTTGGCAGCAGGAGCACTGATTCACCCACTGTGGTGACGCTGCTGAATTTCTCGGCCCAATGTGCAAAGAAGATTTGGAACAAATGGGGCCAGAAGCAATTGAGGTAATCCGTGCAGAATCCGGACAGCAAGGTGCCGACTGGGAATACTATTTTCCAAAGCTAGACAGCGAATCCACGGCCACCGCCTATCTCTTCAGGTGCCGCCACTGTGCTCAACTGGGGGGCTACTCCGACCGCCACTGAAGAGTCTTGGAACACCGCATAATAAATCGGGTGACGGGCTTTGGGGCATCGCAGTCCGTCTAACTCTGTGTAGTGCGGTTCCCGTCCACTTGCCGGCAGGCCCTCGCGACGGATTCCACATCGACGTGAACGCTGTTATGAAATCAGGTGCACCGACCCGCTCGACGCGCGTGAGACCCATTGTCGAACGCCTAATTCATCGGCGCCGAGTGTGTTGATGCATTAACCTAAACTCGACCTGAGGGAGACAAGCGTCCGTTGCGCTCGCGTTTGCCAGACGTGCCTTATCAGGCTGTCCGAAATTTGATTATAGGGATGGTTAGGGTTCCATTCTGAACGCGGCAGCCGGTATCCTGCGTGGTGTCGCAGCCGAGGCGGCACAAGTCTGCTACACTGCCCTCTGTCATGCCCGACATGATCCAAAGCCACCGGAACTGGGCTCTGTGGTTGGGGTTTCTGCTCGCCCTCGGTGCGCTTTTGTGCAATGCGGTTTTCTTCGTCAACCCTCCCGGAAAGCGGGCCATACCCTGGCTGAGCGTGCTGCTGGCCGGGGTTTCGCTGATTTTCCTGGTCAGGGGACTGCAGCGCGCTTTCGGGCAACCGCGAGTCTATCTTGGCAAAATCCTAAGCTCGATCGTCGCTCTGGTTTCGCTACTGCTCGTGGGCGTAGCGATCTTCTCATTCTTCCAAGCCCGGGCAATCCCAGCCTCCGCGGGGGCGCCGAAGGTAGGGCAAACGGCGCCTGACTTCACGCTGGCCGACACCAGCGGTCAGGCGGTTTCGATGGCCCAGCTATTCGCACCAGCAGCCGACGGCTCGCAGGTCGTCCCTCCTAAAGCGGTTCTGCTGATTTTCTATCGCGGATATTGGTGACCGTTCTGCAACCTCGAGTTGCGAGGGATTGAGAAACAGCTAGCCGAATTTAAGGCGGCAGGCGTCCGCCCGGTGGCGATCAGCGTGGACCCGCCCGAGGTCTCGCGCGATCTATGCAAGAAGGCAGGTTACACTTTCACTTTTCTTTCCGATCCAAACGCGGAGGTGATACGCCGTTACGATCTGCTGCACGTGGGCGGCGGGACTGACGGGCATGACATCGCCCGGCCTGCAGAGTTCCTGGTGGACTCGGCGAGAGTGGTGCGTTGGGTCAACTTCACCGAGGACGTTCGCGTGCGAGCCCGCGGTGATGAGATGCTGGTCGCGGCAAAGGGTCTGCGCTAGCGACGCATTCAGTTGAGACTGATGGCAGTCTACTTCAGGTTTTCCCAAATTGCGCTGGCCGTCGTGGATTGATCCGACAAAAATGCAGCCCCTGCGAATGAGAGGCTTGTCAGATGGCTCTTGGAAGCAGCCCTTCACACAAGCGATAGGGATGGTTTCCGTCTTGCGAAGCCGAATCTGCGTACCAGTGGACGT
>QHYJ01000332.1 GCA_003223255.1 Acidobacteriota bacterium
CGCCGGGGAAATTGGGAAGCGGTATGAATTGCAGCAAGGCTTGCGCTTGCGGTGAAAGCAAAGTACTAGAAATAATGCCTCCGGCAAACTGCTGTCGGCTGGCCGGCGGCACGTTACATCCGGTGGCGTCGCATGGATTGAAAATCGGCACGCCTAAACCGCTCAGATTGCCAGAACGCTCCGCAGCGGTGGGCACGCGGACCAGCACCGAATCTCCATTCTTCTGTCGGCTTCCCTGGTAATCGCCAAAGATGAATGTCTTATCTTTCTGAATGGGCCCGCCAAGGGAGCCACCGACTTGATTCCAGAGCGTCCCAGGTATAAATCGGCCATTCGGGCCCGGCCGTGATTGTTTGAAGGGATCGCGGGCGCTCAGATTATTGTCACGCCGGTACCAAAACGCACTGCCATGGAAGGAATTCGTGCCTGACTTAGTCTGCATGGAAATGACCGCCTGACTCGCCTGGCCAAACTCAGCGTCGTAGGCTGTCGTAGTGATCTTCAATTCTGAAACGGCATCAAAGTTCGGTGTGATGATGGGTTCACCCAAAACGGATTCGCGGTTGTCCGTGCCATCCAGTTGAAATGCAATGCCGCCCCAGTACTGGCCGCCAATTTTGGGGCGATAAACGTCATGGGGCTGCTCGCTAGCAGCCGTGGTGCCGCTGGCCTGAACGCCGGGTATAAGAAAATAAAGCTGGCTCATATCGCGCTGCAGCACCGGCAATTCCTGTACGGTTTTCTGAGTGATGGTATCGGAAACGTCGGACCGCTCAGTCTTAAGCAACGGCACCTCACCCGAGACGTTTACCACCTGACCCAATTGGCCTATCGTGAGCCGAGCATTTACTTGTGTAACCGCGTCGACTTCGACGCTCACGTTTCGCTGAACATATGCGCTGAATCCGGTCACCTCAATGCGAATCTCATAGAGGCCCACGATTAGGTGGGATTGAGTGTAGAGGCCGGACTCATTGGTCGAGGTATTGTAGGAGACGCCCTTTCCTGCATCGCTGATGATGACCTTGGCGCCCGGAATTCCCGCTCCCGAGGGATCGGTCACGCTCCCGGAAATACTTCCGAAAACAGCCTGTCCAAAAAGCGTTGGAGGGAAAGCTGCGAAAACCACAAACAAAGAAAGTGGAAGAGCACGAAAGGCGCTGTGCATGGCACACTCCAATGGCTTCACACCCCATGCGGATGCGGCCATCCTTAACCCAATCCTCCGCGGCTGTCAATAGGGTGAAATCGGGTGAAATCAGGTGAAATCTGGTGAAATCTGGTGAAATCCTTGCCCTCCCCCAGTATTTTGCTCATCGATACGTTCGTGATCCGGCGCTGAACGGCCTGTAAGCGAAAAGGGCGACGAAAAGAGAGCTCATCGTGGTAGCCACCATGATCTCACGAATGATCGGAACCTCTTTGTTTTCAGATCGGACGCAATTTTCGGTAGCCACAGCTATGAATCGCATATGCCCAGTAGCGACCGCGCTCCAAACTTAGGGCACCCAAAGCCATCGCCGCGAGGGAGCACATACTTGCCCGCCTGGTCTACCGGATGGTGAAGTTTGGCCATGACTACCTCGGCCGCGGAATTGCGTTCTACGAAGCCAAATACATATCGGGATGGACGTTTTTTTGTGGTCAGCCGGACAGGTGACACGGGAGTTGGAATGAGGCTTGCGACGCGGGAAGATCCGGTCAAAAACAAAATTCCGGCAGGCATAGTACAATGAATTGATGAACTGCCAAGTGAAGGACGAACTGGTGAGTCGGCTAATCGCTTTGAATAACAAACTCAATTTGCTCAGTCCTGATCTGGTATATGGGGACGAAGAACGCGCGGAAGTGCAACAACAGCGTGAGAGCTTATACGCCGAGATCAAGCACCACAGGGCGAAAGGACACGAAGGCAAACCGTGCCCTGCGGCAAGACAGGTTTAGGCGGTTGCTCCTGCCTGGCTTTGCAAGCGAGTCAGCGCAGAAGTTCGACGCCGAAACGGTTCCATTTTCCATGATTTTCCAATTCCAAGTGCTTTGACTGCTCCAGCCTTGCCAAACAAGCCCGAATTCGCAGCATGGCACCATTGTACCAGGCGCTTTCGCGCCCGTACTCGCCAAGCCCACTAAACACCTGAGCCGCGTGGACATCCTCTCGGTTGGAGTGGACCGCATGCAGCGGAACTAGACCTCCTCGAAATCACCAACCGGGAGGCGCGTAATGTTCCACGCCTCGACTTGTTTCCTCATGAGTTCGAAGTCTTGGCTGCGGATGCCCACGTTGCGGGACTCCGAGTTGTTGACGTAGTGCGAAATTCTGAAATTCTCTAATCGGGGACTCCGGCGCACCGAAATGGCAAGAATCGGCCTGCCAGACTCTTTCAGGTAGCGCGCAACTAACGTACTAGGTACGTGGAAGTACCTCGCGATAACATTGGAGCTCACGTACTGCTCCGCGAGATATCGGACTTCTGCAAGGGACACAAGCTTTGAAAAACCGCACCGGTAGGTAAGCTGGTCGCGTAATATGCATTCGCGAGGATTCCAACAGTTCGTATAACGCAGTGCTCGAGGCCGTGCGCATGGCTCTGCAGCGGCCGCAGCTTTCCGCTCGACAGGTCCCGACTAAAGGTT
>QHYJ01000333.1 GCA_003223255.1 Acidobacteriota bacterium
AGAAACCTGTATTCGGCGCAGCCTGCAGAATGTGTCCGTGGGGTGCGATGGCAGACGTGGTCAAAAGCGCAATGCAGCACTATGGCTACGACGTGCAAATCTGCCACAACTGCAATGCTGCAGACGCGCCGCGAATCGTGGCGCAGGCGCGCATGCCTCCGCCTTACAAAGTCGATGCCAATGTTTCGGTAGAAACCGCGCCGCCCAACTCGGCAGGTCTTGGGGCGATCGATTTTGGAGCCACTGGCGGCCGGTTCATGTGCGACGCCTACCATGGCACAGGCCGTTATTCCCAAGACAAGCCCATGACCAACCTGCGCCTGATCGCCAACATCCAGCAGCCGCCGACCTTCCTAATTGTCGCAGCCAGGGAACGCACCGGTATCGCCGATTTGTCGCAAGCCCGCGCTAAGCGTTGGCCGTTCCGCATCTTCGCTCAACCCAATAACCCTCTGGTCGACGAGGTGCTTGCCTACTATGGACTCTCGGAAAAAGAAATCGATGAAGCCGGTGGCTTTGTCGGCGGCTCGTCGCCCGACCCGCATAACGCACCCGATCCGAAGTCGTATGACCTCATCATCCACATGGGGGGCTGGGTCAGCACCATGCCAGAGACAAGGACCTACGCTGACGTTATCCAGAAGAACACATGGACATTCCTCACCCTGCCCGATCCATTGCTTAAAAAGCTAGCGGAGGATTTCCATGCTGAGCGCGGCATCATCCCCTTCGGTTGGCTACCTGGACTCGATCGCGCCATCCCCTCCATCTCTTTAGCGGGAATGGGAACTGTGGTCTACGCTCGCGCTGACTTTCCGAACTCCTACGCCTACGATACAGCTCGGGCCCTTGATGAGCGCCAGGAACAGTTGCTTCGCACTAACCAGTACTTCTTTTACGATATCCATAAAGTTTGGAAGGCATGTGACGTCCCCCTCCACGCCGGCGCAGCGCGCTACTACAAGCAAGTCGGTTACATGAAATGATTTTTGGGGCGATTGAATGTTTTCTACAATCTTTACTCTCGCAGGAGCACTTCCAATGAAAGTCAATGCAGTCCGGCGTGAACTTCTCCTGGTCTACCTACTTACACTTGGCGTTGCAGTAGCTCCTCTGCTGGCGCAGCCTCAAACGGAGCCGTCCCATTTGAAAGAGCCGATCCACATAACTGGAGGCTTGATCACCGGGACGCCGACAATACAGTGGATTCCGGGCGTTAGGCTCTATCGCGGCATCCCTTATGCAGCCCCGCCCGTTGGCGACCTCCGCTGGCGCTCCCCCCAACCTGTTGTGCCGTGGACTGGCGTAAGAGCCGCGGACCACTTTAGCTCAGCGTGCATGCAGGCGCCAACGGACACGGAAGGCAACGCTTGGCGGGACGGCCTAGGCACAGTCAGCGAGGACTGCCTTTACTTGAATGTTTGGACTCCAGCCCAAACTACAGATATGCATCTGCCGGTCATGGTGTTCATCCACGGTGGCGGAAACAGACGCGGCGCGGCTTCCGAGAATCAATACGACGGCGCCTATCTGGCTCACAAAGGCGTTGTTGTTGTGAGCTTTAACTATCGGATGAATGTGTTTGGTTTCTTGGCGCACCCGGAGTTGTCCAGCGAGTCGGCCCATCATTCATCTGGGAACTATGCGCTCCTCGACCAGATCGCGGCTCTTAATTGGGTTCACGAAAATATTGCCAACTTTGGAGGCGACCCTCAGAACGTAATGATATTCGGCCATTCTGCGGGCTCGATGAATGTCAGCAGCCTGTTGGCCTCGCCCCTTGCACACGGTCTCTTCCAGCGCGCGCTGATGCAAAGCGGCGCGAACATCGGTCCGGGAATTCCTCTTGGTGCAGCAGAAAAAATAGGAGAGAGCTTTGCCGAGTCGGTTGGCGCACATTCGATCGCCGAACTGCGGAAAATGTCGCCAGCGGAATTGCTTAAAACGGTGCCACGCCAAATGGGACCAATTGTCGATGGGTGGGTATTGCCCCAAGATGTTTACTCGACCTTCGCCGCCGGTAAACAAAACGATGTTCCCCTGATTGTTGGCAACGTGGCAAACGATACGCCTGGACCTTCCGCCGGACCGGTGAAGGCATCTGCTGTGCCAGACTATGCGAAACAAAGATTCGGCAACTTAGCCGACGAGTACCTACGCCTTTATCCGGCAAACAACGACCAGCAGGCGGCGGAGTCGGAGCTCGCATTTCGCAGCAATCGTGGGATGGCGGATATGCGGAGGCTGGCGAGATGGCAGGTGAAGACTGGAAAAGCTCCAGTCTATTGGTATTTGTTCACGCATGTTTCCCCCTTTCCCCAGGGACTGATGTGGGGTGGCGAACCAGCGAATGAATGGGGGGCTTATCACGGTAGCGAAATCGTTTATGTGTTCGGGACTTTCCCATTTCAGCAGTGGCCTTGGAGGACTGTCGATCTGAACCTGGGTGACGTCGTTTCATCTTTGTGGATCAATTTCGCCAAGACCGGCGATCCCAACGGAGCAGGCTTACCGAAATGGCCAGCGCTAAACCCACGTTCCGACGAGTTGCTAATCATCGGCGACACGCCAATGGCTGGGAAAGACCCGTTTGGGGCTGCGCTTGACTTTCAAGACAAGCTCGCTGCCTTGCAGAGAAAGTGACGATCAACCATGAACAATGTGAACAAAAGCAAGGGATTCGCACCAACCCCGAAGGCGAACATGGTGCTGTTGCGCGCCCAGAACACATTGGTGAGATCGGGCGGAGCAAGGAACTGGATGAAGCGATTCGTCGTGTCCGCCTGTTTTGCAGGTGTCATGATCGTGGGTATAGCTCTCAATGTGACGCTTGCACAGACTTCCCACCCCGCAGCGTCTTCTCTGAAACCTGTAAATGTCGGCCGAACGGGAATCGACGTGAAGCGGCCTGTGTTCGCCGGCGCTTGCAAGGCTTGCCCCTGGGGAGTCCTCGCCGCAATTACCCGGGCTGCGATGAAACCGTATGGCTACGACGTTCAAATTTGCTGGGTCTGCTGGTCCAGCTACGGCCCGCGGGAGATGGCCGATAAGACCAAACCTGTAGTG
>QHYJ01000334.1 GCA_003223255.1 Acidobacteriota bacterium
GTAGAGCTCGCAAGCCTCGTGGAGCTGGTTCTCGAGAAACCGAACCTGGGCTTGGTTGGGGTACAGGCGGTATTTGTAGGCGGCGCGCATAAGCAGGAGTATACAAAGAGCATAGGCCTAAGGCAAACAAAAAGCGAAGACGCACGAATATGCAAAAGAAGGCCGCATTCCCCACGCATTCCCCTGTCACCTAAAGGCGATAGTCCCCTGCGGACGAATCTATGGCAATGCAAACCTGTTTACGGGCGTCGCGGCGTTCTCGGCGGAGACCAAGCTCGTGCGAATCCGCAGGACGGCCGCAGCGGACAGCAGCGCCGAAACCGCCCGCGGCAAACTCGTATCCGGAAACTATTTTTCCGTGCTCAACGTTTCCGCAGCGACTGGCCGCGTCTTGGCGCCACGGGACGACCGTCCTGACGCTTCGCCTGTCGTCGTAATCAGCGACGGTTACTGGTCGAAGGAGTTTGGGCGCGATCCCACAGCAATCGGAAGCACACTCGAAGTCAACGGCACGACCTTCACCGTAATCGGCGTGATGCCGCCCTCCTTCTTTGGCGAGACATTTCAAGCCGATCCTCCGGAAATGTGGTTCCCCATCTCCACGCTAAACGCCGTGGCCATGTTTCCGCCGTCCTTGATGGAGGAAACCGACTCACGTTGGTTGCAGCTCATGGCGCGCCTGCAGCCGGGCGTGACGCTGCAACAGGCTGGCGCCACTCTGACGACTGAACTCCGCCAGTTCTTGATGTCCGATCCGGAAATCGCTACCGGACCTGCCAAATGGAAGGAAGCGGCCGCTCGCGCGGCAATCGAGGCCATGTCTGGAGCGCGAGGCCTGCCGCCGGTACGCTCCTACTTGACGGAAATGCTGCTCATCCTGCGAATTGTGGTTGTACTGGTGCTCGGCGTCGCCTGCGCCAATCTCGCTTCGATCCTGCTGGCACGGGCGACCGCCCGCGAGCGCGATGTGTCGATCCGACTTGCCGTGGGTGCCGGTCGCACCAGGCTGGTTCGACAAATGCTGACGGAATCCCTGCTGCTGGGCGTGCTCGGCGGCGCCGCGGCTTTGGCAACCGCGATGTGGGGAAGCCAGGCTGTGCTGGCCATGCTCTACCGCGGCGCAGAGACAGTCGTTGCAAAAGTCTCTCCGGACGTTCCGACGCTGACTTTTCTCGTCGCGCTCTCCATCGTTACCGCGGCCTTGTTCGGATAGCCCCTGCGCTGCGGGCATCGCGAATGGATGTCAACGCCACGTTGAAAGCAAGCGCCGCCGCGACGGCCGGCGCAAGCGGAAGCCGCTTAGTCTTCGGCCGCGCGCTGATTGCTGTGCAACTAACCTTATCGCTGGTTCTCATCGTCGGTGCCGGGCTATTCGTCAGGACCGTCGCCAGACTCGTAGGACAGGATGTCGGCTTTGATCGCGAACATGTACTGATGCTGCGCATCGCAACGGAGCTTGCGGGTTACCGGCCGGACCAACTCGAATCGCTCTACCAGCGAATCCGCGATCATCTGAACGCGCTCCCCGGCGTGCGCGACTCGGCTGTAGCTCTGTACACTCCGTTACGAGGGGACAACTGGAGCGGCTCGGTGGCCATCGCACATTACTCACCCGAACAAAACCAGCAGGCCTATTCGGCGTGGAACCGCGTCAGCGCCGGTTATTTCGATGCGATGGGCATTCCGGCGGTGCTGGGACGCGAGATTGGACCACAAGATGTCGCTGGGGCGACCGTGGTCGCCGTCGTAAACCAAACGTTCGCGCGAAAATACTTCCCGAATGAGAATCCCGTCGGGCAGCGAATCGGCTGGAACGAAGCGACGAAAAACTCGATCCAGATCGTCGGTGTTGTGCAAGACACGCTGCACATGAATGTGCGCTCGGAGATCCCCCCCATGTTTTTCCTGCCCATGACGCAGAAGGCCGGCGATCAGGGGACACACTCGTCGCGCGACGACTACGCGCAAGACCTCGTGGTCCGCGCCGCAGGCGATCCCTCCCAGATTGCGCAGGAAGTGCGCCAGGCGCTCCGCGAAATCGCTCCCGGTTTGCCAATTACGAGAGTGACAACGGCCCAGGAAAGAGTCAGCGCGAACGCCGGTAACGAGGAGATGATGGCGGAGATCATAGGCTTCTTCGGCGGCGCAGCCGTGCTGCTGGCGGCCCTCGGGCTGTACGGGCTGATTTCCTATGCCGTGGCGCGGCGAACGAATGAGATCGGGATTCGCATGGCGCTTGGCGCAAAAACGCACCAGGTACTCTGGATGGTACTGAAGGAGACTTTGCTGCTGGTCGGCGCGGGCACAGCGGTTGGAGTTCCGCTCGCGCTAGGCGCCGCCAGATTTGTGCGGTCACAATTGTTCGGCGTCGAGCCATACGATCCGTTGACAATTGCGTTCGCGGTTTTGCTTTTGACCACGGTAGCCGCGATTGCCGGATATCTACCGGCGCTGCGCGCCGCTCGCGTCGATCCCATGGTCGCCTTGCGTCACGAATAGCTTCGCCGTAGTTCTTGCGCCTGTTTGTCTCTCAAAGTTGGTTTGACTTGGCGTCGTTGGCACGGGCCGGCACGTTCTCAATTCTCCTCAATTCCAACCGGAAACATGGTTGTTGGTTGGAAAACTGCCTACGCGCTTGGGTTGACGCTCGAACGTTCATTCTGTAGCCTCACTTTTTACGGTTGGCAAGCAATCTTGGGTCTAGGGGAATCCTCGATGGCCTCGAAGAATGGCTCTGCGATTTCGCGACGTGAATTTGCCCGGCGTGCCGCTTTTGTTTCTGCCGCCGCTTCCCTTTCGCCTGCCGACCTTCTCGGCGAAGCCTCATCCGAAACGACAGCACCTCCCTCGCAAACGCCCACGCCCAGTGGCCCAAAGCTCTCGCCGGAAAGCCAAACCGAAATGGAGTCGCGCCTTCAGGCGGTCTTCGCGCAATACGGTTCGCGGCTCAACGATGCCCAAAAAGCAGACTTGCGCCGGCTAGCCGCCGAAGGCCAAGCAGGGCTCGACCGGCTGCGCGCCTATCCCACAGATAACAGCGACGGGCTTGCTCTTTATCTGAAACCTTTGATGGAACGCGAAAAAAAACCAGCGATGCCCGCCACCGCGAAGCCCGCCGGCACGCCAAAGAAATCCTGAGGAGCCGCCCCTATGCCCGGCGAAGAGCTTTTCTATCTTTCAGTCACCGAACTCGCGAAACGCATCGAGTCGAAAAAGCTTTCTCCCGTTCAATTAACGCAGCTTTATCTCGACCGCAGCCAAAAACTTGGACCGCGCTTCAACGCCTATGCGACTTTGACTCCCGAAATTGCCCTTGAGCAAGCCAAAGCTGCGGAGAAGGACATCCAGCGTGGCCATTATCGCGGGCCGCTGCATGGCATTCCCTACGCCGCAAAAGACCTTCTCGCCGTCAAGGGCATCCCCACAAGCTGGGGCGCAAAACCGTACGCCAATCAAGTGTTCGAGTACAACGCCACAGTGATCGATCATCTGAAAAACGTCGGCGCGGTAATGATCGGCAAGGCCGCGATGATCGAACTTGCCGGCGGCTCTGGCTACCGCTTCGCTTCCGCCTCTTTGCAAGGCGAGGCCAAGAATCCCTGGGATCCCACCTGCTGGACGTGCGGCTCTTCCTCCAAACCTGGGGCTCCATTATTTGCCCGTCAGCGTTCTGTGGCATCAGCGGACTGCGGCCCACTTACGGCCGCGTTAGCCGCTACGGCGCGATGGCGCTCGCTCCGTCCATGGACAAAATCGGCCCCATGGCTCGCACCGCCGAAGACTGCGCGCGGATTTTTGCCGCAATTGCCGGGCACGACCCAAAAGACCGCGGCACCATTGCCATCGATAAAGCTGCCTTCACGTACTCACCTTCCGTCGGATTGCGCAAGCTGCGCGTCGCCTGGCTTCACAATGCCTGGAAATCGTTGGAACCGCCGGTGGCAAAACCAGTGGCTGCGGCTAAGGCGGCCCTGAACAAAATCTTCAGCGGCATGAAGGACGTTTCCTTGCCTGTCGGTCCGTGGGAGGAAGCCGCCTCTCTTATCGTGCAGGTGGAGTCGGCCGCTTCTTTCCGCCAGCTCATTCGCTCGGGAAAAATCAGTGAACTGGCGGATCCGCTCGGGCAGATCTCCGGCTATTTGAACGAGCAATATTTCGCTGCCGACTACGGGCAAGCTCTCAAAGTTCGCGAAATTCTGCAAAAGAAAATGGACGCCATCTTTGAAAACTTCGACGTGCTTGTCGCGCCGTCACAACCGGTTCCCGCTACGCCGCTCACGCTCAATCTGGAAACCGGCCTCTCGTTCCCGGATCCCCAGGGCGCCATCGGCAACCTTTGCGGATTGCCGGCGCTGTCGGTTCCCTGTGGTTTCACCGAGAAAAATCTCCCGATAGGGATTCAATTCATGGCCGGAGCGGGAGACGATATCGCGGCAATCCAGGCCGCGCGGACCTTCCAACTGCACACGGATTGGCACAAGCGGCACCCGCGCATTCACTAGCGCCTTCCCCACTTGGCCGTTTTGGTTTTTAAGAATCCGTAGGCAGGGTAGTTCTTGCGATCAAACTCTAGTTATTCTTCAACAGTTCGTGAACTGTGCGCAAAAGTACCCCGCGGCTAAAGGGCTTTGCCAGTAGGCGCACCCTGGGCTCGGCCCGCAGGGTTTCTGCCGCAGCTCTCTCGCTGTACCCGGACATATACAGCATGCGCAGGTTCGGACGGCGTTCCTTCAATCGCGCGGCCAGCTCCTGGCCGGTCATCCGCGGCATCACCATATCGGTAATCAGCAAATCGACGGTGCCTTCGTATTTCTCCACGATTCCAAGGGCTTCCAGGCCATCGCGCGCCTCAATCACCGTGTAACCCCCGGATTCCAGAAATTCGCGCGCCACTTCGCGAACGTCTCGCTCGTCTTCGGTAAGCAAAATGGTTTGCGTTCCGCGCGGCACTTCAAAAGTTGGAGCAGTGGGAATTAACCGATCCACGGGCTGGTCGATTCGCGGAAAATAAATCTTAAACGTCGTGCCTCGACCCAATTCGCTGTAAACCCAAATGAACCCGCCGCTTTGCTTGACCACGCCGTAGACGGTTGCCAGGCCCAGGCCCGTGCCTTTGCCTTGCGCCTTGGTCGTAAAGAACGGCTCAAAAATGTGCGCCTGCGTTTCCAAGCTCATTCCTGTGCCGGTGTCTGAGACGCACAGGAGCACATAGCGCCCCGGCCGCACAACGGGATGCTTGTCGCTGTAAACGCTGTCCAGCTCCACGTTGGACGTCTCGATAATCAGCTTGCCGCCGTCCGGCATGGCGTCGCGCGCGTTGACCACCAAATTCATGACGATCTGTTCCATCTGGCTGGAGTCCGCGCGAACGGCTCCTAGACCCTCCGAAGCTCGAATGATCAACTCGATGTCTTCGCCGATCAGCCGCGGCAGCAGGCGTCCCATGTCTCCCACGACATCGTTTAGGTTTATGACCTTGGGCTGCAGCATTTGCAAGCGGCTGAAAGCCAAAAGCTGACGCGTCAAGCCGGAAGCGCGGTCCGCGGCTCGCTCGATCTGTTCAATCTTTCTCGAATATTCCTCGGCCGGCGGCAGTACATTCCGGAGAAGTTCGGTGTGCCCTTTGATGACCATCAAAAGATTGTTGAAATCGTGCGCCACGCCGCCTGCCAGCCGGCCCACTGCCTCCATTTTCTGGGATTGCCGGAGCTTCTGTTCGAGGAGGTGCCGTTCGCTGACGTCCTGCGCGACGATGAGGCGGACTCTCTTGCCTGAATATTCCAATTCATGAACCGTGGTTTCCACCTCGATGATCTTTCCGTCTTTTTTGCGGTGCCTCCAATGGCCGCGATAGAGCCCGTCGCCGCTGTTTGCTTTGAGGTAGTTCAGTATCTTGATCTTTTCTTCGTCGGTTCGAAAATCAAGAATGGTCATGCGTTTGAACTCTCCGGGCGAATAGCCGTACACGCGAACCGCGGCTTCATTCACTTCCAGGAACCGGAGAGTTTCCCGGTCGATGACCCACGTGGGAAGCGGATTGTGGCTGAAGAGCAGCCGGAACATCTCTTCTTTCTTGCGCAAATCCTCTTCTGAGCGGCGCCGCTCGATGGCCAAGGCAATGTGGCCACCGACTGCACTTAGAAACTCCAGATCGCGCTGGTCGTACGCTTTTTCGTTCTCGTAGTGCTGAACGACCAGCACTCCAATAGTCTCTTTTGGGGTTTTGAGCGGAACCCCGAGCCACGACGGCGAAGGCGCGCCAACCAGCTCGACTTCTCCTTCCGCGGCCAGACGGTCGAATTCACTTTGCGGAATCAGCATCGGCACGCCCTTGCGGAAAATGTACGCCGTGCAGCTGTGCCCGACCATCTGCGGCGGAGGAGGCACAATGTCCACCTGGTCAACGAAGAAAGGAAAGCTGAAAGTATTCGTGTTTGCGTCGTGGAGCGCCACAAAACAGTTGTCCGCGGAAAGAACCTTCTTCAACGCTTGATGGATGCCCGCGAGCAATTGATCCAAGTTCGCGGTTTCATTCAACGCGTGCACAATTTCGGAGTTGACCTGGCGCTCGGCTTCCATCCGGTGAAGGTCGGTAACGTCCCGGAAATGAATCAGCAGTGTGTCGGTTCCAGCCGTGCTGCTCCAGTCGCGAATCATTGCGTCGAACCAGCGGCAGCTGCCATCGCTCCCGTGAAGCCGGCAACGGCGTTCCGACGTTTCCCGGCCGCTTACGGCCAACTCGGCCAGCCCATCCACGATTTCTCCGGAATCCTCGGGGTGCAACAGCGACAGCATAGAGTTCCCGATAAGCTCTTTGGGCGGAAGACCGAGGAGGCAGGTGATGCCTGGGCTTGCAAATTGAACTTTTCCGCTCGGGTTCAGTAATAGAAAGAATTCCTTCGCAGAATCCAGCAGCTTCGAAAGTTGCTCCGGGCTGAATGTCGTGCCGGGCTCGGGAATGCGGGGCGGTGACATGGGCTTGACGCTTGCGAAAACAGCCCGCACGCAATGACACTGCGGGCAAGAGAGTGCGCTCCATCCTCCGAGTGCTTTCCGTTTTCTGTTCCACCATTGCCAGCACGGGACTCTAGCTCATTTTATGATACGGGATTCCCGCGCGACTGCGAGGCCTGGAATGCGTTCTGTCACCAATCAATGAATGGGACGCAAGTACCAGAGCCGGGTTCGAGGCCTCTTCCTTTCGAAGCAAGAGTCGGCCTTTTTAGCTTTCGCGCTTCCTTTCCAAACTTGGGTTTATGCGATATTGGTCGCTGACCATTCCAAGGAGGCGAATGCGCCATGCATGACATTTGGAAAGATATGTTCGTACTAGGGATTCCTCTGCTGGAAAAAATTTTGCGCCCCATTGTGATTTACGCATTTCTGGTCATCAGCCTGCGGCTGTCGGGCAAGCGCGAACTGGTCCAACTCAATCCCTTCGACCTGGTCGTCTTGTTGACGCTGTCCAACACCGTCCAGAATGCCATCATCGGCGACGACAACACCGTCCTTGGGGGAATCATCGGCGCCACTTCCCTGCTGGCAACCAACTATCTGGTCGTGCGTTTTCTCTACGATCATCGCAAGCTCGACCAAATGGTGGAAGGAAGGGCCGATGTGTTGATCGAAAATGGGAAAGTTCGAACGCAGCATTTGAGGAAAGAGCTCATCACCATGCCGCAGCTTCAGGCCGCGGCGCACAAGCAAGGCTTCAGTTCCCTCTCTGAAGTCGAACAATGCATCCTCGAACCGGGAGGAACGCTGACCTTTCTCGGGAAGAAACCGCCCACCGAAGAAGTGCGCCACCAGGAACTGCTCGGCAGGCTGGAAAGCCTGGCGCACGAAATCGCGCTGCTGCGTGGCTCGCAGCCGCCCGCCCGCGCCTGATTCTTGAATCAATGAAGCAGGAGGCCGGTGGCCGCCAGGACAATACCGGCCGCTCCCAGGAGCATACCCGCGAACCAAAAGCCCCTGAGCTTGGTGAGCAAAGTAATCGAACAGATGACGAGACCGATTTCGAGAAAGGCTTCGCCGCCGTCGTAGCGATCCGCGCGCCGGCTTAGGAGGTCGCGTTCCTTTCAGAGTTCTTTTGCTTTCTCACTGATGTCTTCCTTGTCGCTGTCGTAGCGCTCGATTGAGCAAGGTCGCCCCGGCGACCAGCACCGCCATGATGGACATCGTGATGGATACCGGCAGGACCAGCGGATGGTCTTCGTGTTCGTGATGCGCTTCCGGAAGTTCCATACCTTCGGACATTCGAGTTCGCCCCCCTGTCGTGGGAATCAGAATCAGGCAGCGGGTTCCGCGGCCATGGTTTGCAAAGCTTCGCGGGCTGCGGCTAGAGTCCTGTCCATATCTGCAGGCGTGTGGGCGGCAGAAAGAAACGCCGCTTCGAACTGCGAAGGGGCCAGAAAGATTCCGCGCGCCAGCATTTCGCGGAAAAACCGCGCGTAGCGCTTGGTGTCGGAGCGCTTCGCGTCGGCATAGTTTTTCACCGGCCCTGGCGTGAAAAAAACAGTCGCGAGCGAGCCGATGGCATTGACCTGCGCGGGGATTCCGGCCTCCGCCAATTCTGCGCGCCATCCAGAAGCCAAATGTTTCCCCAGTTGCGTCATCTCTTCGTAAAGCCCTGGTTTCGCCAACTGCCGCAGCGCCGCAATTCCGGCGCACATCGCCAGCGGGTTTCCTGCCAACGTTCCCGCCTGATAGACCGGTCCCAGCGGCGCAACTTGATTCATCAACTCCGCGCGCCCGCCATAAGCAGCCACGGGAACGCCGCCGCCGATAATTTTGCCGAGCGTGGTTAAATCTCCTTCGATGCCAAGAAGGTCCTGTGCGGAGCCATTTTGCAAACGGAAGCCGGTGATGACTTCGTCGACGATCAGCAGTGCGCCGTTGCGGTGTGCAATTTCCTGCAAGCCCTTCAAGAATCCCGTCTCCGGCGGCACGACGCCCATGTTTGCCGCGATGGGCTCGACAATGATGGCCGCAATTTTGTCTTTGTGGACTGCAAAAACCTTTTCGACAGCGTGCAGATCGTTGTAAGCCACGTTCAGCGTCAAGCCAGCCAGCGCCTGCGGCACTCCGGGGCATTCCGCAATTCCGAGTGTCGCCAGCCCAGAACCTGCTTGCGAAAGAAAACTGTCCGCGTGCCCGTGGTAACAGCCTTCGAATTTCACGATGAAGTCGCGCTTCGTAACCCCGCGCGCCAGGCGCACGGCGCTCATCGTGGCTTCCGTGCCGCTGGAAACAAAACGAATCTTTTCCAGAAATGGGATGGCTTGCGTGATGAGCGTGGCGAGTTCCAGCTCCAGTTCCGTGGTTACGCCAAAACTCGTTCCGCGGCAAGCCTGGTCGGCAATGGCGGCGGCGATTGCGGGGTTGGCGTGCCCCAAAATGATCGCGCCCCACGAGCAAAGGTAATCGAGGAGCTCGTTGCCGTCGGCGTCGTAGAGGTACTGGCCACTGGCGTGGTCAATCACCAGGGGCTCTCCGCCAACGGAGCGGAACGCCCGCACCGGGCTGTTCACGCCGCCGACAAGAATTTTTTCTGCGCGCTCGAAGATTTCCCGAGAGCGCGGCCGCTCGCTCTTCCCTACCGTTTGTGCGTGGCTCATCTATTCTAATCTAGACTACCGCTAGCCTAATTTGGACTAGCGGCGTTCTCTGCAGTCTTATCATACCGATCCGATTAACATGCCTTCAGCCAGCGCGCCACGTCTTTGGCATGATACGTCAGGACGTGGTCGGCGCCAGCGCGTTGAATGCCCGTCAGAATTTCGAGGACCACCCGCTTTTCATCGAGCCAGCCATTTTGCGCGGCGGCTTTCACCATAGCGTACTCGCCGCTCACGTTGTACGCGCCCACGGGGACGTCAAAGGCTTCGCGCACGCGCCAAATCACGTCGAGGTACGGCAGTGCCGGCTTGACCATCACCATGTCCGCGCCCTCTTCGAGGTCTAGCCGCACTTCCTTTAGCGCCTCGCGCGCATTGGCGGGATCCATCTGGTAGCTGCGTCGGTCGCTGAATTGCGGCGCGGACTGCGCGGCCTCGCGGAAAGGCCCATAAAATCCGGAGCAGTACTTCGCGGCATAGGAAAGAATGGCCACGTTTTCGAACTTGTGCTCGTCGAGCATTTCGCGGATCGCGCCAACGCGCCCGTCCATCATGTCCGAAGGAGCGACGATGTCCGCACCGGCGCGCGCGTGCGAAAGCGCCTGCTGCGCCAAGATTTCCAGCGTTGGATCGTTCACCACTTCTCCGTGCTCGATGACGCCGCAGTGGCCGTGATCGGTGTATTCGCAGAGGCACACGTCGGTGATGACCAGCAACTTCAGATTGGCCCTTCGAATGCCCTCGATGGCACGCTGCACCACGCCTTGCGAACTAAGCGAACTCGCTCCGCGCGGATCTTTGGTTTCCGGCAGGCCAAAGAGAATCACGGCCGGAATCCCGAGCGATTCCACTTCCCTGCACTCTTCCACGATTTGGTCGGCGGATTGCTGAAAAATGTTCGGCATGGAGCCGACTTCCTGGCGGACGTTTTTGCCGGGGCACACAAACATGGGATAGATCAAGCCCGCGGTGGTCAGACGCGTTTCGCGAACCATGCTGCGCAGCGCTTCGGTGCGCCGCAGGCGCCGAGGACGATGCGTGGGAAAACTCATGCTCGTTTTGCTCCTGCCGGTGCGGCCTTTGCTGCGGCAAAATGCTTTTCCAGCACCTGCACCACGGAAGCCGACGTCGTATCGCGAGCAACGACGGCGCGATTTACGCCCGCGTCGCCCAAGGCGTTGGCGGTGACCGGTCCGACCGCTGTAATCGCCATCGTGTCTTGCATGGTACGGAATTTCTCGGCGCCAACAAGCTCCCCGAAATGTTGTACCGCGGACGGGCTGAAAAACAAGATCGCATCTGCCCGGTCTCCAACGATCTGCTTCAGCTCATCTAAGTTCGTTTCCGCAGACCGCAGTGTGCGGTAAGCAATCACTTCCGTGACCTGTGCGCCAAATCGCTTGAGCGCCACAGGCAAATCCGGGTTTGCGCGATCGCTGCGCGGCAGCAACTCTTTCTTTCCCTGAAGCCTGCTCCCCAATTCGTTCGCCAAAGCCACACCGTTGTGCGTTGCTGCAACATACTCCACGGACAGATTCGCTCTTCGCACCGCCTCCGCGGTGACCGGGCCAACGCACGCCACTCGCAACTGGCTGTCCGTTCGGACCAGCGGCTGCCGCAAATCTGCGGCTCTTTGCATTACGGCACGGACGGCTTGCGCGCTTGTAAGAATCAGCCAGTCAAACCGCTGCAACTTCGCAATTGCACGGTCCAGTGGCGCGAAGTCGTCGGGCTCCGCGAACGAAATTAGAGGGAGAAGGACAGGAATGGCACCGCGTGCAGAAAGCTCTCGGGCGAGCGCTTCGCTCTGCGCCGCCGCGCGCGTAATCACGATGCGCTTCCCCGCCAGCGAACTTGAAAAATGTTCAGGCACGCTGCCGCCCCGCTTCTTCCAGGATGGACTGCGCGCCTGCTTCGATAAGCAAGCGCGCCATGTGCTCGCCCAGCTGCGCCGCTTGCTCCGGCGGAGCAGCCGCGCGTTGTTTCACACATTGCGCGCCATCCACAGAACACACGCAGGCATCCATGACCAGTTCGCCGCGCTCGACCCGGGCCCACGCACCCATCGGCACCTGGCATCCGCCGTGCAATGCTCCAAGGAGCGCGCGTTCGGCAATCACCGCCGCGCGAGTTTCAGGATCGTCCAGCGGCGTCAGCAAATCCTCGGCTTCCCGGTCATGAAGACGGCATTCCACGGCGATCGCGCCCTGACCTACCGCGGGCATGCACACTTCCGGAGAGAGGACTTCGGAAATGCGCTGGCTGAAGCCCAGGCGATCCAACCCCGCTTTCGAAACGGCGACCGCTTCGTACTCTCCGCTTTCCACCTTGCGCAAACGCGTGTCGACGTTGCCGCGCAAGTCGCGCAAATCCAGGTCGCGACGAAGATGCCGCAACTGCGCTTGACGCCGCAAACTGCTCGTGCCCACGCGCGCACCTTGCCGGAGATTCGCAAGCGTCGAGCCAACGAGGCAATCGCGCACATCATCGCGCTTGCAGACCGCAGGAAACATCAGGCGCGAGGGAACGTCCGTAGGAATGTCCTTCACGCTGTGCACGGCCAGGTCGATGGTCTCCCCGGTCAACGCCTCTTCCAGTTCTTTGATGAAAATTCCCTTGCTGCCGATTTGCGCCACGGGCGCGTGCAGCATTTTGTCGCCGGACGTCTTGATGATCACAATTTCCGGCTCGACACCGGTGGCGGCAAACAGGCGCTTGCGAATGGACTCCGCTTGCCATCTGGCCAGCAAGCTCCCGCGGGTGCCGATGCGTAAAGTCCTCAAGATTTCACCCGATTTGACAGGAACAGGTCGCGCAAGGCCTCAACGTTCTGCACTTTTCGGCGCAAATCTTTTTCGCTCCGCAAACGCTGCGCCGGCTCCAGCAGCAAGTTTTCGAGCATCTCATCCATTAATTTTTCTACGTGCGCGCGGTCTGCTTCCGTCAGGTGTTTGATGGATTCCACGCGCGCGCGGATGAATTGAGCACGCTCCTCGCGTATTCTCGTGCGCAACTCGTTGACCAGGCCAACCAACTCAACGCTGGCCTGCCAGGAAAGAAACTTTCCGACATGCTCTTCCACAATGCTAGCGGCTTTGGGAATCTCGTTTTCGCGGGCCTGGCGGTTTTGCGCCACGATTTCCGTAAGGTCGTCCATGTTGTAGACGTAAACGTTGTAGAGGTTTCCGACATTTCCACCGATATTCCGTGGCAAACCAAGATCCATCAGGAACAACGCGCGATTGCCGCGCTTTTCCATGGCTTTGACGAGCATTTCACGCCGCAAAACAGGTTCTTCGGAAGACACCGAGGATACGATGACATCGGGAACCGGCAACGCTTTCTCCCAATCGCCCCAGGGAATCACTTCCCCGCCGTATTGCTTTGCCAAGCCGTCGGCGCGGTCCTTCGAACGATTCATCACAAAAAGGCGCGCGATCCCACGATCGCGCAATTGCGCAATCACCTGCTCACTGATGGTTCCTGCTCCCAGCACCAGTGCAGCGTGCTCGTCCAGCTTTCCGAAAATTCGCTCTGCCAGCTTGACTCCGGCGGAAGCTACGGACATCGGCCGCGTGCCCAGTTCCGTTTCCGCGCGGACTCGTTTGCCGACTTCAAGCGCACCCTGGAACAAACGGTTCAGCACCGGCCCCGTAGCGCCCTGCTCGTGCGCGACGCGATAAGCCTCGCGCACCTGGCCGAGAATTTCGGCTTCGCCGAGCATCATGGAATCGAGTCCCGCGGCAACGCGAAAGAGATGCCGCACGGCTTCGCGGTCATAGTGGTGATACAGCGAGACTCCTAAGACGTCCATGCGGACAGAATGGAATTCACTCAGGAAATTGGAGAGACCCGGCGCGCACTCGTGCGAAGTTTCCGGCGGCACGCCGTACACTTCGCTGCGATTGCAGGTGGAAAGCACCAGCGTTTCCTAGAGAATGCCCTTGGAGCGAAGCTCTTCGGAAGCGCGCCGGGCCTGCTCGGCGGTAAACGACACCCGTTCGCGCACCTCCACGGGCGCGGTGCGGTGGTTCAATCCGACGAGAACGATCTCCATGCTGATGCCTTGAACGCTCCTAAAAAAATCGGTGGTTTGCCGAAAGATACAAGTTCACGACGGTAAAACTCAGAAAAACAATCAGAAAATTGAAGACACAAAGCCTCGAGGCACGCGCGCCGCGCCACGCCGTCGTGTGCGCCAGCCGGAAGTACACGGCATACAAAATCAGCACGAGGAGCGTGATCGCGTACTTCGGATCGTAAAACGAGTACTTATCGCTCAGGCGATACACCCACAGGAAACCGAACGAAGTCCCAATGGTGATGGAGACCAACCCCACGAGCACGCTGGAACGGCTCATGCGCTCGAGCACCTCCAAGGGAGGCAAGCGCCAAACAACGTCGCCCAGCTTGTGGTTGCGCAGGAAGCGCTCTTCGACGAGAAAGATCAGGCTCAATACAAAAGCCAGTGCAAATGCCGCGTACGCCAGGATGTTCAGCGTCACGTGGAGTGCAAAGAGCGGGCCATGCGCGTCGGGCGGAGCAAGCTTATCGGCGGGCGCAAGATGCTCGGCCACGAAAAAAATAAGAATGAACGGCAGAACCAGCGCGCCAACCGAGCGCTGCCGGTGGTAGAGTTCGAGTCCCAGATAGGTCAGCGCCAGCAGCCAGCCAAACAGGGACATGGCTCCGTACAAATCATGATAGGGGACGGTGTGTGCTCCACGCGACCGGTCCAGCAAAACGAAATAGTGCGTTACCAGGCCCGTGACCAAGAGCAGCGTTCCCAGCCGCCCCGTGAGGGCCTTTCCGGTATTCAAAAAAATCACATACAGCGAAAGACTTAGCGCGTAAGCAACCACCGTCGAAATGAACAGCGCGTAGTGCACTCTTTCAACCTGTGGGGGTGACCCATGTGTGTGGCCGACGCAAAAAACACCCCCCCGTGCACCGGCCGTCGAACTCGATCAACACTTCGAGTATAACGTAGACGAGTCCTGACCTGCACCGCGTGACGCATATCACCGTGCTTGGCCCGGCAAGACCTGTTAAGATTGGGTATTCTGCTGCCAGCGAACTGGACATGGCCCCAACTACGTCGATCAATCGAAAGGACTTATTCCTGCGCGCCTGCCGTGGGGAGGCAGTTCCACGGGTGCCTGTCTGGATGATGCGGCAGGCGGGCCGTTACCTCCCCGAATATCGGGAAATCCGCGCAAAGCAAGGATTCCTGGAGCTTTGCAAGACGCCGGAGCTGGCCGTCGAGGTCTCGCTGCAACCTTTCCGCCGCCTGGGCGTCGATGCGGTGATTGTCTTCTCCGATATCCTGATTCCCGCCGAAGCCATGGGCCTGCCGCTGGAGCTCGGCGATGCCGGCCCGCATCTGCCAAATCCCGTGCGCAGCAAAGCGGACGTTGAAAGGTTGCGAGCTTTCGACCCCGAAGTGGAAACCGGTTTTTTGCCCGAAGCGATACGTCGCATCGTGAAGTCCGTCGGCGCCGAAGTTCCCGTTCTAGGCTTTGCCGGCGCTCCCTGGACACTTGCCTGCTACATGGTGGAAGGGCGGACGAAAGAAGGATTCGCCACTGTTAAGCAGTTTCTGTACGAGGAACCGAGAACTTTCCGGGAATTGTTGCATCGCATTGCCCAAGCGACGATTCCTTACCTCAAAGCGCAGTTCGCCGCGGGAGCCGCGGCCGTGCAGTTGTTTGACACCTGGTGCGGCGAGCTGAATTTACAGGATTACCAGGAATCGGCACTCCCGGCGGTGCAAGAAGTTATCTCGGAGATTTCTGGGTCTGTTCCCGTGATCTATTATACGAAAGCATCGCAGCATCTTCTCCCGGCTGCGGCGCGTTCCGGAGCAAATGTGCTAAGCGTGGATTGGCGCGTGGAGCTCGGGGAGGTTCGTGCGGCGGTCGGCCCGAAAATCGCTTTGCAAGGAAATGTGGATCCTGCCGTGTTGCTTGGTCCCCACGAACGAATCCGTAACGTAACCTTGGATACGGTCAACGCTCTCGCCGGGCGCGGGCACATTCTCAATCTTGGTCATGGCATACTGCCGAATACCCCCGTTAAAAATGCGCAGCTTTTTGTGGAAACCGGCCAACAAGCTTTGCTGCAAGACCTTCGGCCTGCGGCACACTCACGGTAAGGGACCAACTCGATGACGCTCGCCTATCCCACACTCCAGCAAATGCGCGACGAGCTTCGCGTCGGCGAAGAATTTCTCGCGAAATACAATCGCCCGGGCCCGCGCTACACCAGCTATCCGACGGCGCCTGTCTGGAATGACGCTTTCGGCCCAAGGGATCTAGAAAACGTTTTCGACGAAGCAGAAAGCGCGAAGACGCCCGTTTCGCTGTACATGCACATCCCCTTCTGCGAGAGCCTGTGCTTGTTTTGCGCCTGCAACGTCGTGATCGAGAAAAACAAGAGCGTCGCACCGCCTTACCTTGACGTGCTGAAACGCGAGACGGAACGCATCAGCCGCAGCATTTCGAAAGATCGACCTGTCGTGCAATTCCACTGGGGCGGCGGCACGCCGACGTATCTTTCCCCGGAGCAGATTGAGGACCTGTTCGAATTCGCGCGCGAGCATTTTCATTTCGCACCAGACAGTGAAATCGGCATCGAAGTTGATCCCCGCGTCACTTCGGGCGCACACCTCGAAACGCTGCGCAAGCTGGGTTTCAATCGCCTGAGCATGGGCATCCAGGATTTTCATCCCGAAGTACAAAAAGCAGTTCATCGCTTGCAGCCCTACGAAACGACGCGCGATTTACTTTTTAGCGCGCGGCGGCTGGGCTTCGACAGCATCAACGTGGATTTGATTTACGGCTTGCCGTACCAAACACCGGAGAGCTTCGCGCACACGGTCGACCAGATCATCGGCCTCAGCCCGGACCGCATTGCGCTGTTCAGTTACGCGCACGTTCCCTGGCTGAAGAAACAGCAGGGCTCGTTCATCGCGCATCTTCCCGAAGGCCTGGTGAAGTTCGGAATTTTCCGCACCGGCCTGCTCAAATTCGTCGAGGCCGGCTACCTGTACATCGGCATGGACCATTTCGCCAAGCCCGGCGACGAACTCGCCGTCTCGCAGCAAAAGCGTACGCTGCACCGCAATTTTCAGGGCTACACGACCAAAGCCGGCGCCGATCTCTACGGCATGGGGATCACCGCCATCAGCGGCATTCAATCCGCATACGCGCAGAATTATCGCGACATTCCATCGTGGCAAAAAGCGGTGGGAGAACGCGGCCTCGCCACCATGCGCGGCTATCACCTTTCGGAAGAAGACCGCCTGCGCCGCGCGGTCATCAGCCGGTTGCTTTGCCACACCGTAGTGGTCAAAGACGAAATTTCGCGCGAGTTTGGCGTGGATTTCGATGAATACTTTGCGGAAGAGCTGCGGCGCTTCGAGCCGTTCCGCGAAGACGGGCTTGTGCTCCAAGAAAACGGCGAAATCCGCGCCACCTGGCTTGGCCGCATTTTTATCCGCAACCTGGCGATGGTTTTCGATCCATATCTCGAAAAGCAGCAACTCGCTGCCAAGCCGCTCTTTTCCAAGACGCTCTGAGCTCGCAAGGATGCGCACCTCTCCGTGATCGGTCAAGCCCACGCGCTGGTGATTGGCGGTGGTATTTCCGGCCTGGTCTGTGCTTATGCACTGCGAAAGGCGGGCCGTGATGTTTTGCTTGTCGAGGCTTCGCCACGACCCGGCGGTGTCATCAACACGGTCAGACGCGATGGCTACTTGCTGGAGCTTGGTCCACAAAGTTTCGCTGGCACGGCGCAGTTGCGCAGCCTCTGCGCGGAGCTTGGCATTGCGGATGAGCTTCTCGAAGCTCCTTCCAGAGCTCCGCGCTATGTTCTGGTTGACGGCAAATTGCAACGCGTGCCGCTGAGCCCGCCGGCGTTTTTCACGACCTCGCTGATTAACGGCTCCACAAAGTGGGCGCTGGTGCGCGACATCGTTGGCAAGAGTGTTCCGCCCGAGGCGGATGAATCCGTGGCAGCTTTTGTTCGAAGAAAATTTTCCGACCAACTTCTTGATCGGCTGGTCGGCCCTTTTGTCTCCGGCGTGTTCGCCGGCGATCCGGAAAGGCTCAGCATTCGCAGTGCCTTTCCCGCCTTGCATGAAGCAGAAGAGGCGGCTGGCAGCATCGTTCGCGGCATGCTGCGGCTCGCTAAAAGGAAGAAGGGCACGCGCGAACGACCGACACTGAACACCTTCCGGGAAGGCAACGAAACGCTGGTACGCGCGCTCGCGAACAAGCTTGGCTCGGCAATCCTCACACGAACGCGAGCCGCAAATCTTTACCGACAGAATGCCGGGGCGTACCACATCTCTGTTGAAAACGGCAACAATGATTCTGTAGCAGCCAGAACCGTAATCTTCGCGACGCCGACCGATGTTTCAGGAAAATTACTCGCGCAACTTGATCCTTCATTCGAATCACTCCTAGCACCGATCGAGTACGCCGCGGTCGCTGTTGTTTCCCTTGGCTATGCGAAGAAGGACGTTGGCCACTCACTCCAAGGTTTTGGGTTTCTGGTTCCGCGCTCTGCCGGGCTGCGCAGTCTCGGCACGGTCTGGAATTCCTCGCTCTTTCCTGGCCGCGGGCCACAGGGACACGCTCTTCTCACCACTTTCGTCGGCGGCGCCACAGATCCCGGTGCCGCAAAGCTGAATCCCGAAGCGCTTTCGAGCCTCGTTCATCGCGAAATTGCTCCTCTGCTCTCCATCAGGAACGCGCCCGTGTTTTGCAACGTCACAATTTGGCCGCGCGCGCTCCCGCAGTACAATCTCGGCCATGGCGAACGCCTGGCGTCCCTCAACAAAAAGTTGGCTCGGTTTCCGGGCCTTTTTCTGGCTGGCAATTACCTGCGGGGCCCAGCCATCGGCGCGTGCGTGGAGCAGGCCCTGGCCGTCGCGGAAGAAGTGCAAGGAAAGAGCGCCTGAAGTCGGAGACATCGGCTAATTGACCTTACTTCTTGCCGTAGCGCAGCGCCAAGCGCACTTTGCGCCGCTTGCCCGCTTCGTCGAACCTTTGTTTCTCTTGCTCCGTCTTCACAATCAGCGGCGGCACTGGCTTCGGCAGCCGCGTATGTTCGTCAATCGCTACGAACGTAACGAAAGCGGACGTTGTGTGCTTCTTCTCGCCGGTCAGCACGTTCTCCGAATAGACTTCCACCCCCACTTCCAGCGAGGTATGAAAAACGCGGTTGACCTGCGACTTCAGTATGACAATCTCTCCCAAGTTCACTGGGTTGCGAAAATCGATGTAATCGACGGAAGCTGTGACGACATAGCTCCCCGAATGCCGGTGCGCCGCCATGGCCGCCGCCATGTCCACCAAGTGCATCACATGACCGCCGAGCAGTTTGCCAAGCGGATTCGTCTGCGCGGGCAAGACGATTTCTGTCATCTCCGATTGTGATGCGCTGACTGGCTTGCCCTCATGTTTGGTTTCCCCGCCTTGCCTTTCGTTCCTTTTGCTCTTCATGCAAATCTTATTCTCCCTGCTGCATTTGGCCGCCCTTGCGCGTCCCCGTATAATACGGGACGTTCCCGCAAGTAAACAAATGACCGGATCCATGAGCGAACAAGCCCCAACCCAAAAGAAATCCCGCCGGCAAATTCTGGAAGAGTTTGTGGCCAAAAAGCCCGACGATGCCTTCTCTCGTTACGGGTTAGCGCTCGAATGCATGAACAGCGGTGATTCCGTCGCTGCGGACCAGCATTTTCGCATGCTGATCGAGCGCAACGCGGACTACATTCCTGGATATCAAATGTATGGCCAGTTTTTGGCGAACGAAGAACGTCACGAAGAGGCGCGAAAAGTTCTCGCCGCAGGCATTGCCGCCGCTGCGCAAGCTGGCAATCAGCACGCACGCTCTGAGATGGAAACGTTCTTAAACAATCTTTCCTGACTCGGCTTGACTAGTCTTCCAAGGTCGGCAGGGTTTTTAGCACTTCCGAGGCGCGCGGGCGGCTGCGCACCGGCTCGTCTTTACGGATCTTGCCGTCGCGAAACACCAGGACGCGCTTGGCAAACTCGGCGATGTCGTGCTCGTGCGTCACCATGACGATGGTCAAGCCCTTGTCATTCAGGTCTTGAAACACTTCCATGATTTCCACGGAAGTGCGGCTGTCAAGATTTCCTGTGGGCTCGTCCGCCAGCAAGATTGACGGCCGGTTCACCAACGCCCGTGCGACCGCCACACGCTGCTGCTGTCCTCCCGACATTTGCGAGGGGAAATGTTCCGCTCGGTCAGCCAGCCCGACCATCGCCAGAGCTTCCGTGGCTCTGCGATGGCGCTCCTCGCTGCTGATCTTGGAGTATAGCGTCGGCAGTTCCGTGTTTTCCAAGGCGGTTGTGCGCGCCAGCAGATTGAATCCTTGAAACACAAACCCGATTTTCTGGTTGCGGATCATCGCCAGCGCCCGCTTATCGTGCTGCGAAACGTCCACTCCCTCCAGCAAATAGCGGCCGGAACTCGGCCGGTCCAGGCAGCCAAGAATATTCATGAATGTCGATTTCCCGCTGCCGCTCGCGCCCATCACGGCCACAAATTCACCGCGTTGCACTTCCACGCTTGCGCCGCGCAATGCATGCACGCGCGTCTCGCCCAGTTCGTAGTATTTGTGGATGTCCTCCGCGCGAATCATTGCGGTTTCCGCCGCCGTCATGGGCGCTGTTGTGGATTGGTTGATAGCCGGCATGGATTCCAGTGCGGACATGTACAAATTTCCCCAGCAGCGGGAGCTTAGCGCGGGCCTCCCGGCCCTCCAGGAGCGGAGGACTTCGGCAACACCGTCCGAACTACCAGTTCGTCGCCTTCCTTGAGGTCCCCGTGAAGGACGGAAGTTACCTCCGTGTAGGCATGGTCGGTGATCCCCAGCGCGACTTTCACCGGCTCCATGGAGTTGTCGCGATGAAGTTTCCAGACCACCGCGTTGTCGGCGCGAGGCGTACGCGGCTGAATTGCGCTTGGCCCGGCGGCCGTGGCTTTTTCCGCGGCGGCAACTTCATTGCTTCCCAACTTTCGCTCGCCGCCTTCGATGCCATACTGCTTGTAAAGCGCGAGAATCTCCTCCTGGGACAGGGGCGGCTTGTAGCGCAGCGCTGTGTTCGGCAGCTTCAAGACATCTTGCACTGTGGCCACGGGAATGGTCACGTAGGCGGTCATCCCTGGAAACAGTTTCAAGTCCGGATTATCGAAATCTATGATCGTGTCGTAGGTGACCACGTTCTGGATGGTGGTGGCGTTCATACGCACCTGGCTAACTATTCCGCGGAACGTATCTTTGGGGAACGCGTCCACTTTGAACGTCACCTGCTTTCCTACTTTGATGTTGCCTACGTCCGATTCGTCGGTTTTGGCATAGACCTGCATCTTCTTCAGGTCTTGCGCGATGGTGAAAATTGTTGGCGCCTGTAGCGAAGCCGCCACGGTTTGCCCCACGTCCACGTTCCGCGCAACCACCGTGCCGTCAATCGGAGATTTGATCACGGTATAATTCAGATTCGTTTGAGCTACTTCGACAGCCGCCTTCTTCTGGTTCGCTTGCGCCTCGGCCTGCGACACGGTGGCTTCCGCCCCGCCGACCGTTGCCTTCGCGGAATCATAGTTGGCTTTCGCGAGGTCGAGCTGCTGCTGGCTCATGATTCCGTCTTTGAACAGGCCTAGGGTGCGGTCGTAATCGGCCTGCGCCTGCACAAATGCCGCGTTCGTTTTTTCCAGATTGGCTCGGGCGGCCATTAGGTTCGCTTTGGCGTTTTCATAGTCGGCAGTGGCTTGAAGCAGCGCCCCTTGCAGCAGTGCCGGGTCAATCAAGGCAACCACCTGTCCCTTGTGGACCTGGGAATTGAAATCAACATAGAGTTTCGCAATGACCCCGGATACCTGAGAACCGACTTGCACCGTGATCACCGCGTTGATCATGCCCGTAGCTTCCACCACGTCGCGGATTTCGCCGCGCTCCACTCTGGCGGTAAAGTGCTGTGGCTGGGCGCTGCGGCTCAACACAATCGTAGCAATCACTCCTATTACAACTACGGTCCCGGCAAGAACCAGCCATTTGGTTTTTATTTTCATCACCAGTCCAAGGGTTTGGCGTCTGAACAGGAGTAGGCTGGGGAGATTCCCAGGTACGCCAGCACATTTCGACTTCGCCTTATCGGCTAATACGAAATGCCCACGCTGTGCGTCCCCACAGCCACGCCTCAGCGACCAGCGAGTGGTTCCGTGCTTTCACTGTACGCTCCTTCTCGACATGCCGCCCTCTGAGACCTCGGGGAGTCCCATCGGGTGCTCTTGCTCAGTTCTTCCCCGATGGCATTGGCCTCACGCCGAGTATTGACCAGCTCGGCGCTCCCAAGTGCTCCCGTCATCCGCTTCAGACGGGGTAGGCATTTCGCGGCTTCCCTGCGGTTCGCTTTCGCTGCGGCCTGTCGAGTTGTTCGCCCCCCTTGGCGGATCTGACCGAGCTCTCGCCCAGCCACAGGGGCTTTTACTCCCGAGCTTCCGATCGAGTCGGTCCCTCCTCGTCGTCGGGTATAGCTACGGTGGCGTCTGAGCGCTTCCACCGACGGGACTTTCACCCACTGGAACTTCAGCTAGCATCGCTGCACCGGCTCTTTCACCCGCTCCTCCACGCCGGTTCATCCCGGCGCACTCATTCGTATCGCAGCGCTTCGATGGGATCCAGGTGAGAGGCCTTTTGCGCGTGGTAATATCCGAAAAACACTCCCGCCGCGACCGAGAACAATGCCGCAACCACCACCGCTTCAATGGACATCTGCATCTGCCATTTCAGAGTCTGGCCTACCAGGTACGAACCGACAATTCCACCGAGAACACCGGCGGCGCCTCCCACGAGACTTAGCATCACGGACTCTCCCAGGAATTGCAGTTGAATCGCCTCTTCGGTCGCGCCCACGGCCACGCGCACTCCGATTTCGCGTGTCCGCTCGGTCACAGAAACGAGCATCACGTTCATGATGCCGATTCCGCCGACAATCAGCGAAATCGATGCGATGGCAATCAGCAGCGCGGTGAGCGTTTTGCTGGCCTCCAATTGCGCCTGGATGATGTCTTCGGGATTGCGAATGTTGAAATCATCTTCTTCTTCCGGCCGAAGATGATGGCGGTCCCGAAGTATGGCCGCCGCTTCCTGTCCCGCCGGCTTCACGGCCTCCTGCGAAACTGCCGAGCACAGAATATCGTCCAACCAGGAATTCCCGCTGATCTTCTTCATGGCCGTGCTGTACGGCATGAGAACCGTGTCATCCTGGTCTTGCCCGGAAACGGACAGCCCTTTGGCCAGGAGCGTGCCAACGATCTTGCAGGGCATGTCCTTGACTCGCATCACTTTCCCGATGGGGTCCTCCACACCGAAAAGCTGATCCCGCACGGTCCGCCCGATGACGCATACATCAGCCGATCGCTCGACGTCGTCCTGCGTAAAGGCCGCACCTTGATCGATGTACCAGCGCTTGATGTCGAAGTATTCCGGCGAGACTCCGCGGTATCCCGTGTACCAGTTCTGGTTCCCGTAGATGATCTGGACCGTGCCGTCGACGTTCGGCGAGACGCTCTTAATCAATGACACTTGATTCTTAATGGCCACCGCATCGCTCATAACCAGCGTCTTTGTGCCGTGCGTGCCGGTGCGTCTGCCGTTGACCGCGCGGCCGCCCGCCTCAATCCATACGAAATTGTCGCCAAGATTGTTGAGTTGCTGCTCGACGCGCGCCTGGCCCGCTTTTCCAATCGCCACTACGCAGATCACTGCCGCAATCCCGATGGTAATGCCCAGGACGGTAAGCACACTTCGCAGTTTGTTTCGCAACAGGGCAACGAGCGCCGAGCGCAGCAGCGCCGTGTAATTCACTTCTCCTCCCAATTCCTCTCAGAGCACATTTTCGGCGCCCTAAGATAAATGGAAGATAAATCAGAGACGCGGGGAAAACAGCCTCCAAGAACCATTTTTCCACCAACCAGGCAGCATTACCAGCATTCGAACCCGTCGGCATTCGAACCCGTCGGATGAGGGACCTTTCAAGCGGGAAGCGCTTCTGGAACTGAACAACTTGCAGCGGTCTGGTATCATTTGGTATGGGCATCATGCGGCCAGAACGCATTCCACTCTTTCCGTTGAACGTCGTTCTCCTGCCCGGCGCTCCTCTGCCCCTGCACATCTTTGAGCCGCGCTACAAAGAAATGGTGACAACCTGCCTGGAAGAGAAATCGGAATTTGGCATGCTTCTCTCTCTGCCAAAAGGTGTGGCGCACGTGGGCTGCACCGCGGAGATCCTGGAAGCCGTAAAGCGCTATCCCGACGGGCGTATGGATATTGTTACTGTGGGACGCGCTCCGTTTCGCGTCGTAGAACTGTTGACCCAAAATCCCTTGCTGGAGGGGCATGTGGACTACCTGGAGGATCGTGGAAGCATAGGAAGTCCCGTGGTGCAGCGGCAACTTATCGAACTCTACGAAGCCTGTCACACACTCCTTTTCGAAGATTACCCAAAGAATCTGGAAGGCGCGCCGGTAGAAGAACTCTCTTATCGCATTGCCAGCGCGCTGCCGATGGACCTCTTATGGAAGCAGCAAGTCCTCGAGCTGCGCTCGGAAGAAGATCGCCAGGAACGGCTGCTCGGATATCTTCGCGAGTGGGCGCCACATCTACAAAATAAAAAGGTCATGCGCCAGCGCGCCGGAGGCAATGGACAGGGATTAAACTAGTTTTTGTGTGGTGCACTTTGAAATGGCATCGAGTGGACCGCAGAACGGGACCCAATGACAGCCAACACATCGCAATCTTCGGGGCAAACTTCAGGGCAACCCAAACCACGCAGGCTGGGCGAACTCAGGCGCATCCCCGATTTCGATCCTCGCGGCGCTTCGTGCTCCGTGAAGGGCGAAATCCGCCGGAATCTGCTGCGCGCTCTGGAAAAGGGCGAGACGCTCTTCCCCGGCGTTCATGGCTATGAAGACACGGTAGTTCCTCAAATCGTGAACGCGCTGCTGTCGCGGCACAATTTCATTCTGCTCGGACTCCGCGGGCAGGCCAAGAGCCGCATTTTGCGTGGCTTGATTAATTTGCTCGATCCGGAAATGCCGGTGGTTGCCGGCTGCGAAATCAACGATGATCCGTTCAAGCCCATCTGCCGCGCCTGCCGCGAAAAAATCGCCACCGAAGACGACGACACGGCTCTTGCCTGGATGCCGCGCGAGCATCGTTACGTGGAAAAGCTGGCGACGCCCGACGTCACCATGGCAGATATTCTTGGAGACGTTGATCCTATTCGCGCAGCGCGCGGTGGCCGTGACCTTTCCGACGAACTGACGATTCACTACGGCCTCTTGCCGCGTGCCAACCGCGGCATTTTCGCCATCAACGAGCTGCCGGATCTTGCGGGCAAAATCCAGGTCGGGCTGTTCAACATCATGCAGGAAGGCGACATTCAGATTAAGGGCTACCCGCTGCGGCTTCCCCTGGACGTGCTTCTGGTTTTTACGGCGAACCCCGAGGACTACACCGCGCGCGGAAAAATTATCACGCCGCTGAAAGACCGCATCGGCGCGGAAATTCGCACGCATTATCCGTCCACGTTGGAAGAAGGCATGCGCATTACCGCGCAGGAAGCGTGGATGGCGCGCGACGCGATTCGCAAAGTGGAAGTGCCATCTTATCTCCGCGAGGTCGTGGAAGAGATTGCGTTTCAAGCACGTGAAGACAAGCGCGTGGACCGGCGCTCCGGCGTAAGCCAGCGCCTGCCCATCACTACGCTCGAAAGCGTGGCGAGCAGCGCGGAGCAACGCGCGGCACGCATTGGCGAAAAATCCACAGTCGCGCGCGCCGCCGATATTTACGCGGCGCTCCCGGCCATCACCGGAAAAATGGAGCTAGAATACGAAGGCGAACTGAAAGGCGCGGACACCATTGCACGGGAACTCATTCGCACGGCATTCGGAAGAGTGTTCAGCAAACATTTCCAGGATGTGAACTTCCAGCCCGTCATTCAATGGTTCGAGCTGGGTGGCGAACTGAAGCTGCCGGACTTTGCAACAGCCGTCGAACGTTGCCAGCAACTTTCCAAGATTCAGGGGCTGATGGACCACATTGGCAAGCTCGGCGTTCAAGATCGCAAGAACGCGGGCGAAGCTTCGGTGGCCGCCGAAATGATTCTGGAAGGCCTGTGGGCGCATCGCCGCATCGGGCGCAGCGAAGAGCGCGGCTTCCACGCCGAGAAACCGAAGCAAGCGGAGCATCGCGAGCGCGATTTCCCCGGAGGACGGCCGCCGCGGCGGCAGTACAACTGACGACTCAGGGCAGGGTCGCCATCCGAGGAGCATGGCGACGAGGGTTTCTCTACTTTTTTTCACAGAACGACTGAGCGACAAGCACGATGAGATTTATCAAGTACGGCAAATATACCGGGGAACCCGCCGACGCCATCGACCTGGAAGAGTTGGTCAAGCGGCTGGGGAATTTCTTCCTGCAAAGCGGCTTCGAGTCGCAATTCTACGGCATCTCGCAAATGGATCCTCAGCGTTCGATGGAAGCGCTGCGCGAAGCCATCTTGCGCGCGTTGCAAGAAGGCGACCTCCTGCCGGACAACGCCATGAGCGATGAGCTGCGAGAAATGTTGAACGATCCCAACGCCATGAACAGCGAAGCAGTCAAAGATTTGCTTGATAAGCTCACCGAGCGCCTGGCCAATGAGGGGTTCATCAATCCACAACAACCCCCACAAGTTACCCCACCCCCGCACACGTCGGCGCGCGGGCAACTTGGACAGCCGCAGGACCGCACCGAAGCGCGCTTTGAAATCACCGACAAAACCATCGACTTCCTGGGATTCAAAACGCTCCAAGATTTGCTGGGATCGCTGGGGCGAAGCAGCTTTGGCCGCCACGACACGCGCGACCTTGCGACCGGCGTGGAATCCGGCGGCGTTTCGCGTCCGTACGAATTTGGCGACACACTGAACCTTGACATTAGCGAAACGCTTTTCAACGCCGTACGGCGCGAAGGCGCAAAAGTGCCCATTGAAATGACTTATTCGGACCTGATGGTTCATCAGTGCGAATACCAGAGCTCGTGTGCCACCGTAGTCATGCTCGATTGCAGCCACAGCATGATTCTTTACGGCGAAGATCGCTTTACGCCGGCGAAGCGCGTGGCCATGGCGCTCTCGCACCTGATTCGCACGCAATATCCCGGCGATACGCTAAGCCTCGTCTTGTTTCACGACTCCGCCGAAGAAGTGCCGCTCAGTGAACTGGCGCGCGTGCAAGTGGGGCCGTTTTACACCAACACCCGCGAAGGCCTGCGCATGGCGCAGCGCATTTTGCTCCGACAGAAGAAAGATATGCGGCAGATCGTGATGATCACCGACGGAAAGCCTTCTGCGCTTACGCTGGAAGACGGGCGCATTTACAAAAATGCCTTTGGCCTGGATCCTTTCGTGGTGGGGCAGACGCTCGAAGAAGTGAACAAATGCAAGCGCGCAGGTATCATGATCAACACGTTTATGCTGGCGAGCGACTATTCGCTGGTGAACTTCGTGCAGAAGATCACGCGGATGTGCCGCGGTAAAGCCTACTTCACCACTCCTTACACGCTCGGCCAGTACTTGCTCATGGATTACATGTCCCGCAAAACCAAGCAAATCCGCTAACAATTCAAAAGACTCAGTCGCGAGCGGCGATTGTAACGCCGCTCGCGTGTCAGTATACTTCGCGCCGTGTTCTTGACGGCCCTATCCGAAGGTTCTACGAAATTGAGGTCTAAGCGATGATCATCCGCAAACCTGCAGTGTGCCTTTCCGCCGTGTTGCTCGCGAGTTCTGCCTTAGCGCAGTCCCAAGAAACCAAAGAAAAGCAAGCAGCGCCTGCCCCGGCGCCGCGCAGTAAAGAAGGAAAGAAATTGTTTGGCACAACGGAAGCACTGCGCATCGCGCGTGTATTTTCTCCGCGCATTTCTCCGGACGGCTCGCGCGTCGCATATCTGGTCGCGGAAAACAAAATGGAGAAGGACAAGCCGTGGAAATCCGTGACCCAGCTATGGCTCACATCGACTTCGGGATCCGCTGGCTCTTCGCGGCAATACACGCGCGGCGAAGAAAGCGTTTCCGATGTGCAGTGGTCGCCCGGCGGCAAGATTGTGGGCTTCCTGATGAACGCCGGCGACGAAAAAGAGAAAAAGCAGCAGGTTTGGTTCATGTACGTAGACGGCGGAGAGCCCTGGCAAGTCACGAAACACAAGTCCGGCGTGCGCGCGTTCGAATTCTCACCGGATGGCAAAACGCTCCTTCTCGTGGCGACGGAACCCGAGAGCGAGGACAAGGAAAAACGCGCGAAGAATAAAGACGACGCCGAGGTCGTGGACCACGACTTGAAAATGGCGCAACTCTGGACTTGGGACATCGCTTCCGGTCAGGAGAAGCAAATCACTAAGGGCGATTTCACGGTCAGCGATCCGCGCTGGTCGCCGGACGGCACACATGTCACCTTTACCAGCAATCCGACACCGCGCCTCGATGATAGCAGCCTGCAAACCGCATGGGTTCTGGACGTAAGCACTGGAAAGCAACGCAAAGTGTCCGACACAACCGAATTCACGCACACCGCGCGGTGGTCCCCGGACGGAAAATGGATTGCCTATCTCGTCAGTCGCGGGGCTCCCTTTTTGCAAACGAATCTCTTTGTGGCCAGCGCCGATGGCGGCAGAGACAAAAAACTGACCAATGGGTTCGAGCTGAATGCAGGTGAACCAGCTTGGGGACCGGACGGCATGAGCATCTATTTCAGCGGCAATACGCGTGAGTCTATGGAAATTTTTGCCGCGGACGTTGCGTCCGGCACGGTGCGCCAGCTCACCGAAAAGTCCGGCGTGATCAATCTGAGCGGGATTAGCTCCAACGGTCAAACCGCGGTTGGGACTTCGAGCGATCCCGAGCATCCCCCTGAAGTCTTCCGGAGCGATCTGAAATTCAGCGCCATCCAGCCGATTACGAATCACAACGCCTGGCTGGCCGAATATGCGCTGGCCAGCACTGAGGTCGTGAAGTGGGAGAGCAGCAAGGACGGCATGGAAATCGACGGCATCGTGACCAAGCCCGTGGACTTCGAAGCTTCGCGCAAGGATCCGTTCCTTCTGAACCCCCACGGCGGCCCCACGGGAGCCTCGCTGCTGACGTTTAACCCCACGGAGCAAATTCTCTCGGCCAACGGCTACCTGGTGCTGGAGCCGAATTTCCGTGGTTCGACAGGTCGTGGAGAAAAATTTGCCGGCGCGAACCAGAACGATTGGGGCGACGGCGATTACAAAGATGATATGAGCGGAGTGCAAGCCATGGTGGATAAGGGCTGGGCGGATCCGGAGCGGCTCGGAGCGTTCGGCTGGTCCTACGGCGGCTATATGACCATGTGGATCGACACGCAAACCAATCGCTTCAAGGCGATTTCACCGGGCGCGGGTCTGCCCGACCTCTATTCGATGTATTCGCAAACCGACATTCACCGCTACATGACAATGTTTTTCGACTCTAAGGCGCCCTGGGACAATTTCCAGGAATACTGGGATCACTCGCCCATGAAGTACATTGCCAATGTGAAGACGCCAACCATGATCCTGCACGGACAGGCGGACACACGCGTGCCGATTCCTCAGGCCGAGGAGTTCTATCGCGCGCTGTACGAGCGCCACGTTCCCGTGGAGTACATAACCTATCCCAGAGAAAACCATGGCTTCGTCGAGCCACGCCACATTCAGGACCGCTGGCAGCGCTACCTGATCTTCTTCGGGAAATACCTGAACAATCCGCCGAAAACCGAGCCGCAGGATGTTCTGGAGCGCCTGAGCAAGGACTTGCCGTAGTGGGCTGGTCTTCAGTCTCCAGTTCTGCGTTCGTCAGAGTTTGCACGCCCCTTGAGCGTTAGCGTTCATGCGGCTGCGAAGGATTCTGCGCAGCAGGCGCAGCGCTTGCAGCGCTCTTTGGCGGCTGAAACGACGCGCGCTTCAAATACCCGTCGCCGTCGATGTACGCCCTGATTTCCGTCCCTTGCGCGAATACAACTTCTTTGCCGTGCGCGAGGGGAAGAATCGACCCCGTCGTGGAATTGCTTCCAACACTTTCCTGGAAAGACCGGGCGGCAGCCTTCTCGTTGTCGGCAAGATGGACAAACTTGACACTGATTCCGAGTTTCCCGCCCTTGCCCATGCGTTTCTTAGGTTCAGCCTCGCTCACCACGGCTTCCGAGGAAGCTCCACTGGAAATTAAGCAAAGACCGTCCACCAAAACATCCTCGGCAACCACCAAATCGACGGCGTCGCCGACATGGGCTGTTTCCGAAGAGATGGTCTTGCTGAGTTTCAAGCGGATAAGCGTGTTATTAGGCAAAGTGAGATCGAAACCAGCCGGGATAGGGTTCGCCGGAGGTGGTGGCGGTGCAGCCGCGTCGTACGCCGTGCGAGGCCGCCTAACCGGTGGAACCGCCGAAGCGGGCGCCTTCGGACCGGGCTTGTCTTTCAGCAGGACAAGAGTCCCTTCCCCGACGTACCCGGTTTCGCCGCTGGCCGTACGCACGGCGAAAAAGCCCTGATAGCGCCCGGTCACCTCGAGCTGCTCGCCGCACTGGAGAGTCCTCAGCACCTCCATGGTGGTGATGGAACTGTAGAGATAGGTGTAGTCGCCTTGGCGCGCACAGGTGACTTGTCCAAGATGCTGCGCGATTGCGAAAGCCGGGAGAAAGAGAAAGAAGCTTCCGAAAAGATACTTGGCACTCAGTTTCGTGATGCACCTGCTGGACCGAAGGGATAATTGCTTCACTTTCTTTCCTTATTCCAACCCACCGCGGCGGCCCTGAGAAGGAGCACAGCTGCTGGTCTTGCACAAAAAGGTACGATCGCAGGAACAACTAAAGGGCGCGGCGCAGCGGCGCATGGTAAAGCCAACTGCAAAGGTTCGAAATGATTTGCAATTCCGGGCGCAGGCCACCGCGCAATGCTGCCCGAAACGAGACGCCACATCCGCGATGGCACAGCTCCTCTCGCTCTTTCCTCTCGCGCTCATCCTGCAATCTGCACCCTCTGACACTACAATGCCTTGCGAGCCTCCTGGCGACGCGCCGTAAGGGAGCTGGCTTCCAGCGTGCAAGAACCAGGGGGCCATGACTTCCGACCGCCCTTATCAGCGCGCCACTTCCTTCGAATCCGCGCCGAAACCATTCGCCGCTTCTCCGGCACACGCTTCGACCCCCAAGTCGTCAACGTATTCCTGAGCATCCCTGAACACATCTGGCTCACGAGCGCACGAAAACAGCGCCAGATTGCCGGACTCTCGCCGGAGCTTCGCAGAAATCCCGGCCTCCACCGCTTGGGTTGGGCTTGATTCCCTGATGCACACACCGGTCGTGACGCTGCTTTGACTTCCGCATTTTTCGGAGTAAGGTGGAAGTAGTAGGCCGATCCAGCCCAAGGGGAGGATTTTTTGATGATTCGTCGTTGTGCTTGGATGGTTGTGTGTTCCCTCTTTTTCAGTTTGCTTATTGTTGGTTGCCAGGGTCAAAAAGCCGCGGACCAGCAAGCCTCGGGCGGCCCGGATTCTACTGCGAGTTCGTCGCCATCCGTCGCGGAATCCGCCAAGAGTGCTGTAAAGCGGGCGCTGGAACCGAAACCCCTGGTCGTACCTGCAGACACCGTAATTGCCGTCGTCCTCGACCAGACCGTGAGCTCGAAAAGCGCCCATCCCGGCGACAAGTTTTCCGTCACCATCGAATCTCCCGTCGAGATTGGAGGAAAAGTGGCCATCCCGAAAGGCGCGCGCGCCGATGGTGTCGTGCGAGACGCCAAGGCCGCAGGCCGCTTCAAAGGCGGCGCTTCGCTCGCGCTGGAATTGACCAGCATCACCGTGGCGGGCCGCGACTATGAGGTCCAAACTTCTTCCGCCGCTATGGCCAGTAAGGGCAAAGGCAAGCGCACTGCCGCAATGGTTGGTGGCGGCGCGGCCGGAGGCGCGGCGATTGGTGGCATTGCCGGTGGCGGAAAGGGCGCGGCCATCGGCGCCCTGATCGGTGCTGTGGCCGGTACCGGCGGCGCTGGCTTCACCGGCAATCGTGACATTACTCTTAGCGCGGAAACCCCGCTCGACTTCAAACTTCTTCAGCCCGTAAAGATTCGCGAAAAGTAGTCTAGACAAAATTAGCTTTGTCCTTGGCGCTCCGTGGTTCCGTCTCCTTTTCCGCGGAGCGCCTTTTATCTAATCGCGCAGACGTCTCCATCGCTGGGCGCCGCAATTTTCCGTCCTTCTTATGGTAGCGGCGCCGCCTGCCTGCGGTAATCAGGCATGCTGCACCCCAGCTTGGCATCAATCTAAGAGTCATTTCGAACGGAGGGGCAGCAGTTCTTGCTGCCCCGAAGAGAGAAATCTCTCCTCGATTCTCGATTTTCCACGTACCAATTTCTAATTCGTATTTTCGATTTTCGAACTTCGATTTATTACCACAGAAGCGTTAGAATCCTTCCAAGGCTGAGGACGCCCATGGAATCCGCCTACATTTGCGACGCCATTCGAACCCCCTTCGGCCGCTACGCCGGCACGCTCGCCGCCATCCGCACCGACGATCTCGCCGCCATTTCCATCAAAGCTCTTGTCGAACGCAACGCCAAAGTCGATTGGAACGCCCTCGACGACGTTGTCTACGGTTGCGCCAACCAAGCTGGCGAGGACAATCGCAACGTCGGCCGCATGGCCCTTTTGCTTGCCGGTCTTCCCAAAGAAGTTCCCGGTTCTACCGTGAATCGTCTCTGTGGCTCCAGCATGGACGCCGTCGCCACCGCTTCGCGCGCCATCAAATCCGGCGAAGCCGAACTTGTGATCGCAGGCGGCGTCGAAAGCATGTCTCGCGCCCCCTTCGTCCTGGGCAAGGCCGATAGCGCCTTCTCGCGCTCGGCGAAGCTCGAAGACACCACCATCGGCTGGCGCTTCGTCAATCCGCTGATGAAAGCGAAGTACGGCACCGACTCCATGCCGGAAACCGGCGAAATCGTGGCCGAAGAATTTCACATTTCGCGCCAGGATCAGGACCTTTTCGCTCTCCGTAGCCAGCAGCGCGCCGCGGACGCCATCCGCTCCTGCCGCATGAGCCGGGAAATCGTTCCCGTCCCCATCCCGCAGAAAAAAGGCGACCCTGTGCTTTTTTCTCAAGACGAGCATCCTCGCCCCGACACGACGCTCGATGCCCTCTCCAAACTAAAGCCTATCGTGAGGCCTGATGGCACCATTACCGCAGGGAACGCTTCCGGCGTAAACGACGGCGCATGCGCCTTGCTTGCGGCTTCGGAAGCAGCGGCCAAGCGCCACGGCCTCACGCCCAAGGCGCGCGTCGTCGCCGCCGCCGCTGCCGGCGTTGCTCCGCGCATCATGGGCATGGGTCCAGCGCCTGCGACGCGCAAAGTCCTCGCGAAAGCTGGTCTGCAGCTCTCGCAGATGGACGTCATCGAGCTCAACGAAGCTTTCGCCTCGCAAGCGCTCGCCGTCCTCCGCGACCTCGGCCTCCCTGACGACGCGCCACACGTCAATCCCAACGGCGGCGCCATCGCCATCGGCCACCCGCTCGGTGCCAGCGGCGCGCGCCTCGTCACTACCGCGCTCTATCAACTCCTGCGCACCAACGGCCGCTACGCCCTCTGCACCATGTGCATCGGCGTCGGCCAGGGCATCGCCGTCATCCTCGAACGCGTCTGAGCCCCCGGCGTGCAATACCCCTCTATTGGCAGCAATCCTTTCGCGGTGCTGACCGCGGTCGTCGCTCCCGCCATTCTCACCAACGCCTCTTCGGTCTTGGCGCTCGGCACGAGCAATCGCCTTGCGCGCGTCGTGGATCGCACGCGCATTGTTGCCGCGCAGTTGGCTGCTTTCGAGCCGAGCACCGCGGACTATCAAATGTGGGCGGCGCAGTTGACCCCTTTGCATGTGCGCTCCCAATTCCTCGTCAAAGCGCTGCGCTTCTTCTACGCGGGACTCGGCTTGTTCGCTGCCTCCGCTCTTGTCTCCGTGGGCGGCTCCATTGTGTCCTACTATGGCCAGACCGTTCTCTTTGACACCGCCGCCGCGCTTGCAGTTCTTACGGGCGCGTCTGCAGTCTTCGGTTTGTGCGCGGGGTGTGTCTTAATGGTTCGCGAAACGCGGCTCGCCGTGAAATACTTGGAGGAGGAAGCGAAAACGCAAGCGGATCTTCAAGATCCCCCGCATCCGCCCCGCTAGCCTCATTCCCTGTTTCGAATCAGAGCGGCTGGTCCGCCACACTTGTGCAAGCTAGGACGGCTAGAGAGAAAGGTTTGCGCTTTTCAATGCCGACAATCGCTCAAACACCCGTTCCACCATGCGGTCGCACCGTGCGCCCAGGAAGGGGAACGCGTCTTTCGCCATCGCTCCCACGCGCGCAAACAAGTCCCTTCGCACCATCGCCCGCCCGCGATGCAGCCGCACTTTGACGTTCTCCTCGCTGAGGCTCAGCGCCGCCGCCGTTTCCGAAGTGCTCATTTCTTCCACGTCCCGCAACATCAGCACCGTGCGGCTCCGGCAAGCCAAGGACCGCTTTCTCGAGCATGCGGCTCAGCTCCGCTTTGGATACAGTCTGCTCGGGATCAACAGCCGGGCTTCCAAGATTCACTGAAATCTCTCCCTCATTAGGATCGCTTCCAAATTGTTGAATGCGCTCCCTTTTTCGCAGCCGCGCCAGCGCTTCGTGGACCGCGATCCGCGTGAGCCACGTGGAAAAAGCCGCGCGTCCCTCGAACTGGCGCAAATGCTCATAGGCGCGGACGTACGCTTCCTGCATCACGTCCTCCGCCTCGGCGCCATCGCGCACAATGGACATCACCACGCGGCAGAGTCTCTGGTTGTATCGCCGCATGATGATTTCGTAGAGTTCAAGCTCCCCGCCCAATATGCAGTTGACCACTTCCTCATCGGTCCAACCTTCCACGCGAGCCTTTTCCAGCATCTCCATATCTGCCCCAGAGTATAGAGTGTACAGCCCGCAAAGGGTTACAATGGGGGTTGCCCAAGTCTTTCCCCGGTACTAGCCCTGCCCTGAGGATCCTGTAACCCAACGAACCCTTCTCACTCTCTTCTTTGGAGGGCCGCAATGAAAGAGTTCGATCCTCGTCTCAATGCCGCTTGGTGGGCGCTCCGCATTGCTCTGGGACTCGGCCCCATCATCGCCGGCGTCGACAAGTACTTCAACAAGCTCGCCGACTGGGCCATGTACCTCAGCCCCATCGCTACCAAACTGATTCCTGTTAAAGACACTACCTTCATGCACGTCGTCGGCGTGGTCGAAATTATCGCCGGTGTGATCGTACTGACCCGGTGGACCAAGATCGGTAGCTATATCGTCGGCTTATGGCTCCTCGCGATTGCCGCAAATTTGCTTACAACCGGCATGTTCTACGACCTCGCAGTCCGCGATGTCGAAATCGCCGTCGGCGCGTTCGCGCTCTCTCAACTCAGCGCGGTTCGCGAAGGCTTATTGTCTGGTGCTGGAGAGAAGCAAACAGCGCCACAGCCAAGTTAGGCAACGCCGCTATGCCATTTTTGATTAAGGCGCAGAGCCCGGCGTCTGGAACTTCACTTTTTCAACATGCTGTTGATGCCAAGCCTCACAGTTTGTTGAGAAACGCAAGGTCATGTCATTCCGAGGAGCGAAGCGACGAGGAATCTGCTTCTTCCTAAGTTTTCGAGAAAGCTGATCTCTCCCTTCCCCGGGATGAAACGAGGCTGCTTTTCAAAAAGCTGCCAAAAACTCACCAGGAGGAAAATCATGAAAAAGCTCAGTTATCTTGTGGTGTTGGGGTTGTTCGCGCTGCCTACGTTTGCGGCGGCGGAGACCTTTAACGACGTTCCCGTCGTGGACGCGAACTGCTCCAAGAAGGTCGCCGACAATCCCGACAGCCATCCACGCGCCTGCGCTCTCAAGTGCGAGGCCAGCGGCTTCGGCGTCATCACCAGTGATAAGAAATTCCTGAAATTCGACGCCGAGGGGAACAAGCAAATCGTCGAAGCGCTCAAAGCTTCGAACAAAAAAGATCATTTGCGCGTCGATGTGAGCGGTGACGTTGAGGGCGACACCCTGAAGGTCACTTCCGTCAAGCTGCTGTAAGACACGCAACCAGCTCGACGCCGGCGCGTTTTACTCAATCCTATCCGTCGATTTTGGCGGCGCTGGGCCGCGCCCGGTGTTTTGTGTGCCCGCTCGCGTTTCAGAACTCGCGACGTTACACTCTTCCCATGCCCTTCGTCGATTCGCATCACGCGCAAATTCACTACGCTCTCGAAGGCGCGCCCGGCAACCCCGCCCTCATCTTTTCGAATTCTCTTGGCACCGACTTTTCCATGTGGGATCCGCAGATCCGCGAATTCACGAAATCCTTCCGCGTCTTGCGTTACGACACCCGAGGCCATGGAAAATCTTCGGTCACGCTGGGACTGTATTCAGCCGAGCAACTCGCCAACGATGTCCTCGCGCTAGCCGATGCCTTGAAAGTCGACCGCTTCCACTTCTGCGGACTTTCCATGGGCGGCATGATCGGCATGTGCCTTGCCGCCAACGCCCCACAGCGGCTGAATCAACTGATTCTATCCAGCACTGCCGCCAAAATTGGCACTCTCGAGATGTGGAACGCCCGCATCGCTACCGTTCGCAAAGAAGGAATGAAGAACGTCGCTGCCGCCGCCATCGAGCGCTGGTTCACTCTCGCATTCCGTCAGAAAAATCCGTCCACAATCGCAGGCATCCGGAAAGTGCTCGAACAAACCAGCCCCGAAGGCTACGCCGCCAATTGCGCCGCGGTTCGCGATTTCGATTTTCGCGACCGGCTCGGTGGAATCCGCACTCCCACTCTGGTCATTGCCGGCACACACGATCCCGCCACCACTCCCGCCGACGGCCATTTCCTCGCCGATCACATTCCCGGTGCACGCTACGTCGAACTCAACGCCGCGCATCTCTCCAACATCGAGGACGCGGGTCGTTTCAATCGCGAAGTCAGTAGCTTCCTGAATTCGTAGAAGGTTTCTGCGCGCTGCATCACAACCGCAATTTGCTCAGCAACTCGCGCGGTCAATCTGAAACGTTCGCGTCACTAGCGACCGGTCCGTCAGCAATGCCGTCGCTGGGAAGTGGCTTCTCCTGTCGAACAATACGGCGCCCCGCGGATCGATGATCACCAATTCGAACGGCGCGCAAAATTCCCCTGCGTCTCCCGACCGCACGCAGGCCGCCATTTGAAATGCCAGCCCTTCCGCGAGTTTCTCGTAGTTCATCCGTTTCATTCCCGCGGATGGCTCCGCTCTGCGGGTGTTCGGTGCCTTGCTGCTATGTCTCATGATGTACCTCTCCCGCCGGTTCCCCCTTGCACCGAAAAAGGGGTCCCCTCTTCGCTCGCTTGAAAAGGGTCATCTCGCGCCTGTCGGGATGCCTGTCTTGACATAACACTGCGTAGCTATATAGCACCAGCAGAGCGTTGTCAGGAACCTATTGCTATTTGTAAAGCGCCATGGAAGACTGAGCTATAGCACCGCCTGCAAGGCGACTCCCTAGCGGCAAGAGCTTCGAGGGGCTCGCTGCAAATCGCCTTCTGCGGACGCGCCTGCTTGCGAGCTTGACATATTTGCAAAAATCGAACGTGTTCCCTCTGACGGGTGCAATCGATGCCTCATAGCAAGAAATCTCTCGCTTCGCAGCGACTCTCTGCCCGCATCCCGAACACTTTGCCGGCGTATCAGCGCATTCAAAGCCTCATTCGCAAGCGCATCGATTCCGGCCAGCTTCAGCCCGGCAATTGTGTCCCGTCCGAGCGCGACCTCGCGCGCACGCATCGCGTCAGCCTCATGACTGCGCGCCACGCCCTCGCTTTCCTCGAACGCGAGGGCCTCGTGGAACGCCGCCGTGGCATCGGCACGTTCGTCGCTCCGCCCAAGATTCATTTCAACAAGCTCATGAGCTACACCGAGCAAATGGCGGCGCGCAGTCTTACCGCCGGCGCCAAAGTGCTCTTCGCCAAGGTGGTCAACAACGAAAACGAAGCTGCCGCGCGCCTGTCACTTCCACCCACCAGCAACCTCATGAAACTCGAACGTCTCCGCCACGCGACTGGAGAGCCGTTCGCCCTCGAAACCTCCTATCTCGACGCCGCGGAATTTCCCGGTCTGCTCGACGCCCCCATCGCGCGCGAATCGCTTTTCGCCATTCTCGAGCGCGATTACGAAGTCGAACTGGGCTACGCCGATGAAGAAGTCGACGCTACCGCCGCCGATCCGTTCATCGCCGACCTTCTCGCTATTCCGCGCCGCGACCCACTGTTGCGCATTCGCCAAGTCATATATTCGACGAAGGGCAAAGCCATCATGTATGCGCTGGGCTTTTATCGCTCCGACCGGCACAATCTGGTGATTCGCCGTTTTCGCTAACCCACAGGAACAGTTCGTCAAATTCGGCCGGCTGACGAGCGTGGCAACTTCCTTTGCGCAAAAACCTTACTGGGCCAGGAACGTTAAAGAATCTCGAAAGGCCTCCGCATGCTGGTGATCTTGAAACGCGACAACGAAGAAGTGAATGAGCAGGCCGCGCAATTCATCGCCGGCGCCATCAGGAAAAAGCCTTCACTCACCCTCGGCCTTGCCACTGGCAACACCATGGTCGGCCTCTATCAACATCTCGCCCGCCTGCACCGGGCCGGCTCACTCGATTTCTCGCAGGTCACGACTTTCAATCTTGATGAATATCTCGGCCTGCCCGCCTCGCATCCGCAGAGCTTCCATCGCTTCATGCGCGAAAACTTCTTTCGCCACGTCAACGTGCCGTCGGCGGAATCGACTTGCAGCTTCTCGGCATTGGCCGTAACGGCCACATCGGCTTCAACGAGCCGACCTCCAGCCTCGCCTCGCGAACGCGGCTCAAAGTCTTGAGTCGCGAAACGCTCGACGACAACACCAAATTCTTCGCCCCCGGCGAAGAGAGCCCGCGCTGCGCCATCACCATGGGCATCGGCACGATTCTCGAGGCGCGCAAAATTCTTTTGCTCGCCACCGGCGCCTCCAAAGCCGCTGCCGTCGCCAAATCCATCGAAGGTCCCATCACCTGCGCCGTTTCCGCTTCTTCTCTGCAGCTTCATCCCGACGTAACGTTTCTCCTCGATGGCCCCGCCGCCGCGCAACTCACGCAGCGCGACTATTACCAGCGCGTCCTGGAGATGACCGCTCTGCTCACCCCCGACCGCCTCTCCTGAATGACGAAACGCGAAATTGGAAAATCGAAAATGGCAAATCGCCTGAAGACCGAAACTCGAAATTCGTAACTGGAAAACCGAGCCTGCGGTAGCCAGCCACTTCTGTGCCCTCCTTCGCATACCACACCAAACTGTCATTTCGATCGGAAGGACGGCGTTTTTTCGCCGTCCCCTACCGGAGAAACTTCTCTTCGCCTCGGCCTTTGCCAGCGCAACTGCCAAGCTGCGCAAGCATGCTGCGCCCCTACAAGGGATTCGGCTAAAATAAGTCTGTGCAACCTGCACCCCAAAAAGCGCCTGCCCCGCGCCTTTTTCCCCTGTTTATCAAGCTCGCGGGCCGGCGCTGTCTCGTCGTCGGCGCGGGCGACGTTGCCGAGTCCAAAATCTCAGGCCTCCTCGACGCCCAAGCCGCCGTTCGCATCGTAGCTCCGGAAGCGACGCCGCAAGTGCAATCCTGGGCTGCCGACGGCAAACTCGAATGGCTCGCGCGTCCTTGCGAGCCATCCGATCTCGACGGAATGTTCCTCGTTGTCGTCGCCACATCCGACCCCGAATTGCAACGAAACATCTCCGCCGAGGCGCGGAACCGCGGCGTGCTGTGCAACGTCGTTGACGTTCCCGAGCTTTGCGACTTCTACTATCCCGCCGTGGCACAGCGCGGCGCACTCCAAATCGCCGTCTCCACCGCCGGCCAAAGCCCGGCGCTTTCGCAGCGCCTCCGCAAAGAGCTCGAAGAGCAGTTCGGTCCCGAATACGAAGCCTGGCTCGAACAACTGGGCGAAGAACGCGCTAAACTCTTCGCCGCCCCAATGGATCCTGAGGATCGCAAGCGCCTGCTCCATGACCTCGCCTGCGCCGACGCCTTCAAATCCTTCCTCCGCAAACGCAAGCGCGCCAAAAAATAAGTGGCGAGTGACCCGTGCACGGCACGCGCCGTCATTCTCCCGTAGGGCCACATGTCGGGCCCTTCTTGTGCCCACCGTCTTTCTTTTGTCGGGCAGAAAAGAACCGACCTGAAGGTCGGCCACTGCAACAGCACAGACGGCCCTGCTTGTGGCAGGCAAGCTGCGGCAGGCAAGCCTCACTGTCGTCCCTAGACAGCGCGACCGCGTTCAGGAGGACACGCCACCTTTATAGCGTATAGCGCGCGGCAAGGGACACGCGGCCCCTACAGGGGAAAAGAGCTGGCCCTTCGAGGCGCAGGGTAAACCGGATGCCGGGGCATTTCAGAGTGAGATGGCGACGTCAAGGCGCGCTACAAAATGAGGGCAAACCGATTGAGGGCGACGAGTTTGTGGGTACCGCGCCCTCGTTAAAAAGTCTCCTAGCCCGTCTGCCGCTTCCATTCCTGCATAATGGAAGCCAACTGCGGGTTGCGCTGGAATTTCAAACCGACAACAAACCGGCCGTCCTCCAGTTTCTGGCAATAGATCACCTCACCGCGCAAGGGGACCTCTCGCACGGGCGGAGTAATCGCCACTTGCTCGCCTGGTTGCCAGGGCTGATGGGCGTACACGCACGCGCCACGGCCGCTGATGTTCGCCACATAAGCCTTTTCCACTCTCTCCGCGCTCGCACTCTCTGCCGGCGCGAGCTTCACTGCGATTTGGAAGGGGAGTCTTTTTTCTTCTCTGCCTGTAAAACGGTTATTCCAAGCCACGCGGTGTGGGCCTTTGCCAAGCAAGCTGGCGTCTCGGGCTGAGCTGCACTAAGGCTGGGCGGCCTTGAACTGGAACTACGGCTGGGTGGTCGTACGTGGTGTCTTGCGGTGTGGTGTTCCGCCTCGTCCTTGCTCTCCTTTTGAGATTCCCACTTCGCCAAAGAGTAGATATTGTCCTAGTGAATGACAATCCCGTAAAACCTGCATAGGCTATGCCTTGAAACTCTGTAAGACTTTGCTGCGCCCCGCGCCCTGTATTCTGGCCTGCTGCAGCGCGCACCGCGTGATGTGCGGGAGGACGTGACGGAAACGGGTTTGATGCTGTCGGTCGCTTTGCCGGTATTGACAGGGCGAAACGGCTCCTGTAGGTTTTGCACCATTATGCTGCCGAGCAAGCCAACTTCTGCTTATCCGGTTGCTTCAGCCAGGCACTAGCTGTCTGGCAGTCTGTTCGAGCTTCGTACAAGATATGGGGGTTTGCTGAATCAACCGGATAAGCAAGAGCCAACTAACCGTCCCAGCGTAAGAAGAAGGTCGGTACCTCGCCGGCCCGGGAAGGGCCTAAAAAATTCTTGAAGCTCGAAGGAGGAAGATTCGCATGCGTCGATTTTTCCTAGTAGCTACCGCGGTGTGTTTCTGCGCAGCGGCGGCAAGCGCCCAAACCAAAGTGAGCGGAACCGCACAATGCGCCAAACCGGGTCCTGTCCATGTGATTCCTGTAGGAGACCGGCCAGACCACAGCCTGGCAGTGGAGCAATTCAAGTGTACGTGGACGAAACCGATGGAAATCGAAGGAGATAAGTCCAAAGACGGCGTAAGCACCGAGACAGGCGACATTACTGGCAACACATCGAAAGCACGCGGCTTTCACGTGGTGACGATGGAGAGCGGCGACAAGGCTTTCTTCTGGTATCAGGTTCGGGAACAAGCAAAGACGGCGCACCGGTAGAAGCCAAAGGCAATTGGGGACTGATCGGCGGAAGCGGGAAGCTGAAAGGCGTCAGAGGCAAAGGAACGTACAACTGCACGCCGTCCGGCGATGGGCTCTCGTGCGAAATCGAGGGCGAGTACCAGCCCGCGAAATAGAACTAACTATAACTAGGGTATTTCACCCCTTAATAAAGTTAGGGTAAATACCTGATTGCGTTTTTAAGTCATGAGGCTTTAGGTGGTACGAGCATTTAATACAGAGTTCACCCTACACGGGTTTGCTTCCCCGCCAATAGCCCACCCTCGGAATAGGCCGGCACAATGGATGGCCGAAAAGAAAGACGAACTCCCCGAACGTTTCGGGTGCTGCTATCTAGCGGGGCACAGCCCATGGTGGCGGAGTACGCCTCGACGGAAAACGTCAGTCCCTATGGAGTGCGCGTAAAAACTGACCGGCCTTGGAGGCCCGATACTCGCGTTCTGGTTAAGTCGTCGCATGGCGAGCCTTGGGCGCGCGCCAGAGTAGTTTACTGTCAGACGCTGCAATCCAAGATGTTCGCGGTGGGACTGGAGTTTTTCGCGCGTGCGGGCGATTGGATAGCCGCGGTTTGATGCGCACCTCATCGGTGTGGCCTTTTTTCACGCGGGAAGAAGGGATAGTGCCCATTTCATGGGCACGAACTCTCCATTACGATCCTTTATTGATCTTTTCTTGACGATCGACCTTATTCGGAAGATCGATGCTTGCTGTCGTGGTTTGTCCCGTCTTGCGCGCTTTTGGTCGACCGCCAAATTGGAGCAAGAGCATCGAAATTTTCGATGCATCGCATGCGATGTTCGGGGGAATAGGGCGCCCCGCGAGATGGTAGCCTGCAGTAGGAACCTTAGGTGAGGGTTGGGCACCCAACCGGAGCCAAGGAAAGCCGTCGGCACTTCGCATGCATGGCGGCGGGGACCAGGCCATGAACACACCGGTACGAAAAGGAAAGGTTTATTTGATGGGAGCGGGGCCGGGAAATCCGGAACTGCTAACGGTACAGGCGGCGCAGATTTTGAAGAGCGCCGAGGTGGTGTTGCACGACCATTTGGTGGCGCAGGAAATTCTGGATTTAATTCCCGCGTGGACGCAAGTGCGCAACGTGGGGAAACGCTGCGGGCAAGCGGGAATTTCGCAAGAAAAGATTCACGAGCTGCTGATCGCCGCGGCGCGCGAAGGCAAGCAAGTGGTGCGTCTGAAGGGCGGCGACCCCCTGCTGTTTGGGCGCGTGGGCGAAGAGATGGAAGCGCTGGCGCGCGCGGGAGTCGAGTTTGAAGTGATTCCCGGCGTGACTTCGGCGATGGGCGCGGCGGCGGCGGCAAAGATTCCGCTGACGGACCGTCGGTATGCTTCGAAACTGATTTTTCTGAGCCATCACACCGCGGGGAACGTTTCGCCCGAATGGAATGACGTGGCGCTGAAAAATGCGACCTACGCGGTATACATGCCGGGGAAGAATTACGGCGAGATCGCAGCGAAATTGCTGGAACGCGGGCTGGACGCGTCGACGCCGTGCGTGATCGTGGCGAATGCTACGCAGGCCGATCAGCAAATACATCGCACCACGCTGCAGGAATTGGCGCTGGAGGAGCGGTTGCCCGCTCCTTCCTTGCTGATTATTGGGGAAGTGGCCAAGCCGCTGCCGCCCGTCGAGATACAGAAAGATGATGGCGGATGGGAAGCAACGGAAACACAGAAACCCGGCGAGGTAATTCTGGATTTGGGCGAGGCGCAGAAAGAGGAAGAAATTCTTGGATGAAGTTCGGAGCGAATCGCCCCCCGGCCGAGTTGGGGCAGCAGAAGGTGGTCCCCATACTTCACATGCCATCGGGAAAGCCGCCTTAATCCGAAGCGATTCCGCGGCGCTTCTTGGCCAGAAGATCGGAGGCTTGGTCAGCGGCTTCCTTGACGAGAAAGCCCATCTTGGGATGAGAAGGCTCAAGATCGGGCTGAATCCCCTTCCGTTGTAACTCTTCCGAAGTGGTTGGACCAATCGAAGCGACCATGACGCGGCGCAATCCTTGCAGCACGGCTTCTTCTAACTTCATTTCGGCCGCAACTTGAAACAGATGTGCCACTTGAATTCCCGTGGTGAAAAGAGCCGCATCGATCTTTCCCGCCGCAAGCTCCTCGATCGCGGATTGTAGTGGAGCAACGTCCTCCGGCAAAGCCCATTGATAAACGGGAACGCGGGTAACGATTGCCCCGCGATCGGTGAGGCCAGCGATCAGTTCGGGATTCGAAATGCCATATTCTTGAAGCGCGATGCACGCACGACGGAGGCGAAATTCCGGCGACGACTTTGCGGCCTCGTCCAGAGTTTGCAGAAGTTCGCGCCAGGTGTTGGGCTCAGGAACCGAAAGGGCCGGGGTGACGCCGAGTTCACGCAAAACAGCGATGGGCTTGGGGCCGCGCGGAACGACTTTCACGCGCTGCAGAGCGGCGATGAAATCTTCGCGACGGAATTTTGTTTCGGCGACGCTAAGAACCGCGCGCGTACCGACTCCGGTCAAAAAAATAACGATGTCGAATTTCCCCGCCAAGAGATCTTCGGCGAAGGACAGAGCTTCGGCGTTCGAATCAAGCGGGACTTCGCGCATGGCGGGGGCCACGATGGGCTCGCCGCCGTACGTCGAGATGAGTTTGGCGAGTTCGGCGGCGCGGCGGCTTTCCAGCGCCAGGACTCGCAGGCCAGAGAATCCGCTCATGGAAAGAAATTGTCGAACAGAAGGGCGGGAAGCGCCAGCGGGAAATTGCAACAGAGACGTGAATCTTGCGATGCCGGGTATCTATAACAGAAATGAGTGCAGACCAACCAGGCAACGCAGCTCGGCACAGAGCGATTGCCAAGAAGCCTCGAGCAAGCCGGGATTCCCCGCCCCGCCTGCCTGCGGCCGGCAGGCTCGGAATGACACTTGCCTGGATTCCCATGTTAGGGGA
>QHYJ01000337.1 GCA_003223255.1 Acidobacteriota bacterium
ACAATGGCCCTCAAGCAGGCGCCGGAGGTTCATCCATGAGCATCGAAACTAACCAGAAGGTGACTGCGAACCAGCTCAAACGCGATGCCTTCCTCTACATCCGTCAATCTACTCCTCGCCAAGTGCTGGAGCATATCGAAAGCACCGCCCGTCAATACGGCTACGGAAGCGCGCCGTTGCCCTGGGCTGGAAGGATGATCAAGTCATTGTCATAGACAGTGACCTGGGCCAGTCGGGTGCATCCGCTGCAGACCGTGAAGGTTTTCAAAAGCTTGTGACGGAAGTGAGCATGGGCAGAGTCGGCATTGTTCTCGGACTTGAAGTCTCACGCCTTGCTCGAAACTCAACCGATTGGCACCGGCTGCTGGAGATTTGTGCCATCACTGACACGCTCATCCTGGACGAGGACGACATCTACCATCCTGCGGAGTTCAATGATCGGCTGCTCCTGGGACTAAAGGGCACCATGAGTGAAGCAGAGCTGCACCTGATCCGCGCCCGCATGCGCGGCGGACTCCTGAGTAAGGCTAAGCGCGGCGAATTGGTCACTCCGTTGCCGTTTGGGTTTGCATACGATGACGAGGGCCGGGTCGTGCTTGAACCCAACCAACAAATCCAGCAAGCAATCCGCTCCGTATTCGAAACATTCCGCCGGGTTGGTTCGGCGTTTGGAGTGGCAAAAGAGTTTCGCAAACAAGGCTGGCAGTTCCCTTCGGCTGATTCGGCCGCCCGGAGGTCCTGCCGAAGTCGGCTGGGGTGATCTGGAGCACAATCGAGTTATATGTATTCTTCGTAACCCTCGGTACGCCGGCGCTTTCTTCTACCGGCGTACGCGCTTTCAAAAGAAAGTCGAAGGAGGGGGCCGCAGTCGGGACTTGCCCCGACAGGAATGGCACACGTTGATTTTCGATGCTCATCCGGGATATATCATTTGGCGGGACTACGAGGAGAATCTCCGCCGTCTGCAAGAAAACGCGCAATCCTGCGGACTGGAGAAGCGAAGCGCCGTACGAGAAGGTCCTTCGCTTCTACAAGGCTTGGCGATCTGTGGAGTATGCGGCAGCCGCATGACCGTTGGTTATCGAGTGCGGAAAGCGGGGGTTTATCCCTTCTACATCTGCCAGGGGCCTCGCGAGGTGGATCGGATCGAGAAGGGCTACTGTCAACGAGTCTCCGGTTACAGCGTCGACAAAGCAATCGGAGCATTGCTAGTAGAGACAGTAACTCCTCTGGCCCTGGAAGTTGCTCTCAGCGTTCAGCAGGAGCTACAGTCACGCTGGGATGAAGCCGATCGGCTTCGCCGGCTTCAGGTGGATCGGGCTCGCTATGAATCCGAATTGGCTCGCCGCCGTTTTCTCCGTGTCGATCCCGATAATCGACTCGTAGCGGCCTCGTTGGAAGCGGAATGGAACTCGAAGCTGCATGCACTCTCCGAAGCTGAGCAGAATTATGAGCGCCAACGTCAAGCAGATCAGCTAAAGGTTAGCAGCGTGCAGCGACAGCAGGTGCTAGCCCTGGCCACGAACTTCCCGCAACTATGGAACGATCCCGGCACAGC
>QHYJ01000076.1:0-1554 GCA_003223255.1 Acidobacteriota bacterium
AAAAGTGAGGGTGGGATACCCGACATCGACGACCCGTTGTTGGCAGAGGTCGCAGCGCTGAACCAGGACTTCAAGGCCTACCTTAAGGTAGGCGCCAAATCGCTGGCTGAGGGAAGACTCCAGGATGCGGCCGATGCTTTCGAAGGAGCGCTGGAGATCAACCCACAGCTTTCGGAAGCCCACACACATTTGATTTATGTCTACGGGCAATTGGGCCAGGCCTCGAAGGCAGAGGAGCATTATCGAGCCGCGGTGCGACTCGATCCGAAAGCAACTGAGGCTTACTTCAACTATGGCGCCTTTCTTCTGAGCCATGGCAGACCTGCCGAGGCCAAGGACGCGTTCCGAGTGGCTACCGAGATAAACCCCCATTACGCTGAAGCTCACAATAACCTTGGTTACTTATTGGAAGGTGAAGGAAGGTCATTAGAAGCGATGGCCGAGTATCGAAAGGCTCTTCAAATCAAACCTGACTTCTCGCAAGCAAACTTCAGCCTGGGCCGACTGCTGGTGAAAGAAGAAAAATTCGAACAGGGAATTCCACGCTTGTTGAAGGCCCTCAAGACAGAAGATGAGGATGCAAAGGCTTCGTATCTTTACGCAGTTGGAATCGCTTTCGCTGACTTCGGCGACCTGGAGAATGGGTTGCGGTATCTACGCCTGGCGCGGGATAAAGCTGAAGGTCGAAAGCAGGCAACTTTACTTGCCAGCATTGCCGACGACTTGCGGCTTCTGCAGTCGGGGAAGAGTCCGCAATGATGTAATGGGCGCTACGAAGCTCACGCGAGAGTCGAACAAAACCGTGAAGAAAACGTGGAGAGTTCCGTTGCCTCGTTTATTCTCGCTTCTGATTCTACTGGTGTCTCTCCTGTGTAGTCCGAGGTTGGCGAGTTGGGCGAACCAGGCCGCTACCTTCCCAGAACTGCCACGCATCGTTCCCGATGATTTTCCGCCAGCTACACTACGTGACAAAGTCCGGGTCGCGTATGCCGCAGTCCTGGGTAATCCTCTCGATGCGTCCGTCAACGGCAAGCTAGGTATGGTTCTGGACGCTTACCGGCCCAACGACGAAAGAGCGGAAGCCTGCTATCGGCGAGCCCATCAACTGGAGCCGCGATCTTTTCGGTGGACCTACTATCTGGCCACCGTGCTGGCGGCTCAGTCGAAATACGAGGAAGCCATCGTCAACCTATCTTTATACTGTTGGTGCAGCCTATGCGCGCGCCGGTGACCGGGACAATGCGATCCGCTACCTGCGCTTGGCTCGCGACCAGGCCGCGTCCCGCCAGCAAACCCGTCTTATGGAAAATATCGACCGCGACGTGCGCATGTTGGAGGAGGTGAGTCCCGTCCGTCCATAGGAAGATCAGCTACAGCCTCGGCCTTCCCCGATCCCAAAGTGCCGCCACAAACGCTAAAAGAATTCGGTTTCACTCTTCAGTACTGGTCCTCGAAGGCCCATTGAAACGCTTCAGTGCTGAAAAAGTGCTTGACACGCATGACGTTCTTGTGATAGCCGAGGGGCTGGTCGGTAGTATTTTTGTACTATTCGCC
>QHYJ01000076.1:1562-2494 GCA_003223255.1 Acidobacteriota bacterium
ATCGGCCCCACACCCAGTCTTGAGGCAGTGGCGGATTTGTGTAACCAGCGACGTCAGGTTTGGTTGTCTTGACGACACCTTCTGTCCTCAATTGGCTTGGGTGAAAGGACAATGAGGAGGTTCGTTATGGCTCGCAAGAGTAGCAATCTGGTAGTGCTCGCGGCCTGGGTGCTCTCGTTTTGCCTCGTCATTCAACCGCTGCCGGCTCCGGCTCAGGTCCTCTACGGCTCGATTGCCGGGACCTTAACGGACCCGAGCGGTGCAGCATTGCCCAATACCCATGTAACGGTCACAAACCCGCTCACGGGTTTGAAACGAGAAGTCGACGGGAGTGCCCTGGGCCAATACACGGTGCCAAACCTCCCCGACGGTACCTACGCTATTGTGATCACGGCCTCGGGATTCCGGGAATTCAAGCAAACGGGAGTTGTCGTTCACGCTGGTCTGATTACGCGCGCTGACGCGACGTTGCGGGTTGGTCCGACAGCGGAACAAGTGACGGTGGAGGCGCCTGCCACAGTGCTGAAGACCGAGAACACGGACGTCAGCACGGAACTTGGCACGGTAGCGGTGGAGAACTTACCGACCAACTTCTATCGGAATTTCCAGGCCCTCCTGTTGCTTGCTCCCGGAGCCGTTGGCGACTATGGCTTTACTGGCGCGGCGGCGGACACACCGGAGCGGGCTATTGCGATCCCCGTGAACGGGTTGGATCCATCGTCGAACTCTACTCGTATTGACGGGGCGCAGAGCATCTTCCTCTGGAAGCCCGGAGGGGGAACGCTGTATGTACCGCCGATTGAAGCCATCCAGGAAGTAAAAATCACAACGAATAGCTTTGAACCCGAGAAGGGAATGGCCGGCGCAGCCTCAGTGGACGTGATCACAAAATCAGGCACTAACGAGATCCACGGCGTGGCTTTCGGTTATCA
>QHYJ01000336.1 GCA_003223255.1 Acidobacteriota bacterium
AAAATCCGGCTGGGGTAAGAAAAAGCAAGGCAATGGATTCGGCATGGGCCTAGCGATGCACCGGAGTTTCCTGACCTATGCAGCATCGGTCGTGCAACTGCACGTTGACGAAGCAGGCAAAGCGCACATTCAGCGCGTGGACACGGCGCTGGATGCCGGCACGGTGGTGAATCCGGAAATGGTGCGCAATCAGTTCGAAGGCGCGGCGGTGATGGGCACGAGCATCGCGTTTTATGGAGAAATTACCGCGACCAACGGCGCCGTCGACCAGTCGAACTTCAATGATTACCCCGTGGCGCGAATGAATACGGCACCGCGGGAAATTCACATACACATTGTAGAAAATGACGCGCCTCCGGGAGGTATTGGCGAACCGGGGCTTCCGGCGATTGCGCCGGCGATCTGCAATGCAGTTTTCGCGGCAACCGGAAAGCGCATCCGCGAATTGCCGCTGTCCAAAGCGGGACTGGCCTAGAATTTTCTTTTTGGAAGAACAGACGCTGCATTCGCGGGGCGTGGGTCTACTCGACCAATTGCAGGTTGAGGGCGATGCGCACACCGTTGACGAGCACCATGCTCTCGTCGAGCAACTGCTTGAGGGCCTTGCGCGGGCAGATGAATTCGATAGCTTCCGAAGTTTTCTTCGCCGGCGTAAGCTTGTTCAGCACAGAAAAATCAAAAAGCTGAAATTCCACATCCGGAGAAACCCGCTCGGAAATGTCTTTGAGCAACGGCGCGAGAAAAAGATCGAAACTCTGCGCGGCCCGCCCGAACTGCAGCGAATTCTTCAGCGTCATTTGCAGCGCGATTTGGTCATGGAAAAGAACGAAAGTGTGCGGTGCGTAAGCAACAAAATGAAATTTTGGGGCGCCTTCTTTCGCGAGCGCGCCCAACTGTAATTGATATTTCTCATCCAGGCGATCCGCTAGCTTAGGGGCATCGGGTGGCGGATCGGCAACCGGCGGTGAAGCGGGCTTCGCATTTGCAGCAGCTGCAGGCGCAGATTCCGCCACCGTTGACGAAGAAGAGCGCGCAGAGGGCGAGGCCATAGGTGCGGGAATCACTGGTTTCAGCAGCGCGGAATGAGAGGTGAGTGTGGAGGAGCGCGCCGCGGACGTGCCGTCGGGCTTAGCGGGAATAGAGCGCGGGAGCGTCTGCACGTTCAACGGATCGCGCTCGGTTAACGAAAGACCGTAGTCCACGCCACTGACAAACACTTTCGAACGGTTCAGGATTTCCTGCCAGGGGTCACGGGCCTATGTGACGAACGTCACATAGGCTACAACAACTGAGTTAGATCGCAGCCACGCCCCGTTCCCGATACGTTAAAAAAAGGCTGCAATTATCCTTACGCGTGCTAGCTGCTAGCCTAGGTGGACAGTGACGCATGTCACACCCCTCCGTGACCCGAGTCATATCCGTTTGGCAAGGGATGCTCTAGGAATAGTGATGGACAGGCAGGGCCATCTGCCACGGGAACGAGTTCCGCATGGGAACTGTAAAACCGTTCCGCGAGACAGCCCGAGCAGAGATTCTCCCGCCGGGAGGTGGAAGGCTCGAGCAGCTACCTATCCTGTGGATGAACCGAGCCGGATTTCTGGCTTTCTTTCGCTCGCATGTGCTGCACGGAGGCGTTATGGAAACAACAATCAAAGTCGAGCCAGAAGAAGAGCAAGACGACATGGCGCGAGGCTCTATGGGCAATCGTTTCTGGTTTGTGCCGAAAGATAAGGCGGGCATAATCCGCTGGGGTTCTAGCATGCGTGCCCCGTACGGTCTAGAAATCATCGAGAGCTGCCTCAATTGCCCTCACCACGAGGAACGCCTCTTCTGCAATCTCCCTCCTGTTGCTCTGAAGCACTTGGAAACCATCACGGACGCGGCCAGCTATCCGAAAGGTGCCACTCTTTTCGTGGAAGGGCAAAAACGCCGCGGCGCGTTCATCCTTTGCAACGGGCGCGTGAAGCTTTCAACTTCTTCCGCCGACGGCAAGACGCTGATTTTGCGCATGCCTGAAAAGGGAGAAATCCTCGGACTGGCTGCGACCGTCTCCGGCCAGCCCTATCAAGCTTCCGCGGAAGTGCTGGAGCCCTCGCAGGCGAATTTCATTGCCCGCAACGACTTCCTCGAGTTTCTGAAAACACACGGAGAGGCCGCGCTGCGGGTCGCGCAGCAACTCAGCGAGAACTATCATCTGGCGATCGGGGAAATGCGGACCGTCGGCCTTTCGCACTCCGCCGCAGAGAAGTTTGCGCGCTTCCTGTTCGAGCAGGTCTCGGAAGGCGAAAAAGCCGACGGCGAAGTCCGCGCCACACTCGCTCTCACGCATGAAGAAATCGCCCAGATGATCGGCTCCTCACGCGAAAGGGTGACGCGCTTGTTTTCGGACTTCAAGAAGAAACGGCTCCTTCAGGTGAAAGGCTCGACGGTCATCATTCGAGACATCGCCACAATCCGCAAATTGGCGGAAGGCTAAGGTCCCCTTCGCCGACCCCATGCGTTGCTCCAGCGTGAAACGCGTCTGCTGCTGGCTTGGCCTCAAATAATATCCGAGTAGTAGCCGCCACTGGCTTTATCGCTGGTTTATCGCTGGTTTGTTCCCCTTGACATTCTACTGAAAGCCGTCTATGCTCACTCGCCTAGAATGTCTACCAAAGAAGAACGCGAGCGCATCGAGCTGCTCCAGGGAACGCTGGACCTGCTGATTCTCCGCACGCTGTTGCGCGGACCGGCGCACGGCCACGCCATCGCCAAAACCATTGAATTCAATTCCGACGAAGTGTTGCAGGTCGAGCAAGGATCGCTTTATCCGGCCCTGCACCGGCTGATCAAGCGGAGATGGATTGCGGTCGAAGAGGGTACTTCGGAGAATAACCGGCGAGCCAAGTTTTACCGGCTGACGTCGAAGGGCCGGAAGCAACTGAAAGTTGAAATCAGCAGGTGGGACAAACTGGCGGGAGCCATCGCGCGGATTCTCCGGCCAGCGGAGTAGGAGGGAGGAATGCGGTGCAGTAAGCGGCTGTTGGAGGAACTCGACGCGGACATTCGCGAGCATATCGAGCGAGAGACGCAGGACAACATCGACCGGGGGATGCTGCCGGAAGAGGCGCGCTACGCCGCGATGCGCAAGTTCGGCAATGTGATGCGCGTGAAGGAAGAAACGCGCGAAGTGTGGCGTTTCACCTGGCTGGACGAACTGTGGCAAGACCTTCGCTATGGCCTGCGCATGGTGCAGAAGTCGCCCGCTTTCGCCGCCGTCGCCGTGCTTACCTTGGCGCTGGGCATTGGTGCCAACACCGCGATTTTCAGCCTGATTGACGCAGTGATGCTGCGGTCGCTTCCCATCGAGAAACCGTCGCAGATGGTAGTTCTGAGATGGAGCGCTCGGAAGGCCCCGCGAATAAACGGTTACATGTCTTCAGGCGATTGCCCCAGCAATCTGCGCTTTGGGGCAGCGAATCCTTCTGGCTGCTCGTTTTCCGAGCCGATGTTTCGCGAGATCAGGAATACAAACCAGTTCTCGGGAGTGGCGGCGTTTGCCAATGCAGGTCCCCTGGCACTGACCGGGAATGGTCCCGCGAGCATGATCAGCGGTCAACTGGTTTCGGGAGATTTCTTCGACACGCTGGGATTGAAAGCTGCGGCGGGACGCGTGCTGGAACTGAGCGACGATTCTCCGACGGCGTCACCGGTGGCCGTGCTCAACTATGGCTACTGGCAGAGTTCCTTTAGCGGGGCCCGCGATGCGGTGGGGCGCACGATTGAGTTGAATGGAGTGGCTTTTACGATCGTCGGAGTCGTCGAACAGCGATTTACGGGGATCACCCCGGGGAGCGACTACGACGTTTGGTTGCCGCTGGCAGCCGGGCCACGGATTAGCAATCCGCGAATGTGGGACGACCGGCAGGAAAAAGTAACCTATTGGTGGCTGACCATTCTGGGGCGGCTGAAAGCTGAGACGCCGATGCTGCAGGCTCAGACAGCCATCAGCGGGATGTTCCGGAACGAGATGCTGCACGGACCCATACCGCTTTTCGAAGCGGGAGGAGGAATGCCAGGGCCTCCCAGGCCGCGAGGCGGAGGAGGTGCTGCTGCGAGACAACTGGTTATGGGCGGCCCGCGACCGGCTGGACCGAGAGCGGTGCCGCCGCCACCGGACGGTCCGCAAGGCTCTACAGTAGTTCAGGGCGTCGCGCCTCCGGCGACCGGGGCCCCGGGAGCTGTTAGGGTTCAGTCCGCGCCGGTTGCACAAGGTCAGCCGCTGCCCGATGCGGCGAACGAACCGAGGACACTCTCGAAGCCTGACGACGAACCGACCATCCTACTCGTGAACGCGCAGACGGGACTGACGGGCTCACGCAACCAGTTCGAAAACCCGTTGCACATTCTGATGTCCGCAGTGGCAATTATTTTGCTGATTGCATGTTCGAACGTGGCGGGCTTGATGCTGGCGCGGTCTGCGGCAAGGCAGAAGGAAATGGCGCTGCGGCTGGCGCTCGGTGCCGGGCGCATGCGGATCCTGAGACAGCTCCTGACCGAAAGCATGATGCTGGCTGCGACCGGCGGCCTCCTGGGAATCGTTTTTGCCTCGTGGGGCGCACACGCGATCCTTTCCTTCGTATCGAGCAATCAACGACAACCGCTAGCGTTCGCCGAGGGACTCGACGTGCGGGTGCTGGGATTCACGGCGGCGGTTTCGCTTTTCACGGGAATTCTTTTCGGACTTGCGCCCGCATTTCGCAGCGTACGTGTCGATGTGACTCCCACATTGAAGGAAGGGTTCAGTGCTTCGACGAAAGTTTCTCGTGCCGGTACAAGAAGGTTCAGCATCGGCAACGCGCTAGTGGTGACTCAAGTGGCGCTGGCGATCGTGGTGCTGGTTGGTGCAGGCCTGCTGGTGCGAACGCTGCAAAACCTGCGCAGCATCGACGTGGGCTTTGATTCTCACAATCTCGTGATTTTCGGTATCAACCCGTCCCTGGCAGGTTACAAGGATGCGCAGATCGATACTTTTTACCGTGATATGCAGGGTCGCCTCACGGAAACGCCGGGAGTAAAGTCTGCAAGCTACTCTATGGTGCCGCTGCTGAGCGGCGCGTTGATGGCCACGATGTTTAACTGGCCGGGAACCCCGCAAGATCGGCAGCTAGAATCCGATGTGCTGGAAGTCGGACCGGATTTTTTCAGCACGATGCAGATTCCATTTGTTGCCGGCCGCGGTTTCGACTTTTCGGGCTACGGAATCGCCGCCCAGGCGCGCCAATCATTGTTCAACGGTAGCAAGCAACCTGCTGTACCGACGCCCGTGATTGTGGACCAGGCGTTCGTCGCAAAGTTTCTTGGAAAAGAGAATCCTTTAGGAAAACGCTTTGGCCAATCCGCGGCAAGCCAGGAGGGACCGGCGAGTCCGGGCTATGAAATCATCGGCGTGGTTCGTGACACGAAGTATAGCGATCTGCGGCGGGAAATCAGCCCGAAGATGTACGTGCCGCTGAGCGCCTTGGCCGCTGCGTTCGAGGTGCGCACGGCGGGCGATCCACAGGCACTGGTTCCGGTGATTCGGCACACCGTGGCGCAACTCGACCCGAATTTGCCGCTGCGCGATGTCACGACGGAATCTCAGCAGATCGACCGGCTGCTGTTTCAGGAGCGGCTGGTGGCGCGGCTTTCAAGCTTTTTCGGTTTGCTGGCGCTAACGCTGGCGTGCATTGGGCTTTATGGCTTGCTGGCGTACGAGGTCGCGAGGCGCACGCGGGAAATCGGGATTCGCACGGCGCTGGGCGCGCAAAGAGGCGACGTTTTGCGGCTCGTGGTGAAGCAAGGATTGTTACTGGCGCTGGCAGGTGCCGTGGTAGGCATCGGCGCGTCGATGGGCGTAACGCGCTATCTGAAGGCGATGCTCTACGATGTGCGCGCTTACGATCCCGTCACCATGGTCGTCGTTGCATCACTGTTGATTCTAGTGGCGCTCGCAGCCAGCTTCCTTCCCGCGCGCCGCGCCACCAACGTCGATCCCATGGTCGCACTGAGGTACGAATAACTCTGCGCGCGACACCGCAGACTGGCTATTTTCAGATCGCTCCGGGATGCTGTATTTTTGCCGATTCGATCTTCTGGGCCTGCTCGTTGTGGCAGGTATGGCAACCCCTGTCCAGCGCCAGATGCCGGCAGCCTTTCTCCGGCACGTCAACGCCGATCCGGTGACACTTGAGGCAGAGATTACTCTTCTCATCGCCAGAGGGTGGCTTCAGTAACTGAAACTTGTTGTCCGAAGTATGCGGATCATGGCACTTCAGGTAATCGCTCACCCCGGGACTGTGGACTGTTCCCTTCAACGCGGCGGCATTTTTGTCGCTGTGGCAGGTGAGGCACAGGCTGGCGGGAGATGTTGCGATCAGCTTTACTCGGGTAACGCCTCTGCTGACCCGAACTTCGTGACATACATTACATCCCAGCGCTATCGCCGAGTGAACTGCTCCCCTTCACTTTGTTGTTTTCATGGCAGCTGGCACACTTGGCGGGATCCGCATTTTTATCCAGGGGAACCGGATGAACGTCGGCGCGGGCCAATCCGCCACAAAACAGCGTGAGGCTGGTCACCGCCGCTAGTAACCAGGGTCTACACCCCAGCCGATTGCGCCGCTTTAGAGGGAGAAGCGTCATGACGACCCGCTATATACCTAAGCAGGGCATGGCCCGAAATGGTGCAAAACCACTAGCCCGGGTGATTCCCCCTATGTCTTTGAGCCACAAGGTGTTGCAATTCCCAACACACTGTCGGGAATTGCGACAATCCTTGTCCTACTGGTTCAGATTGGGCTTCCTCCCCAAGTAACTGAGTTAAATCACACAACCAATTCGGAAGGGCTTCGCTGGTTTTTTGGGCAGTTAAACACTCATAGGAAATATGCCGGTTGCAGTGGCCCAGAGAACGCCGACGCCGCAAGAACTGCATGAGAAAGCGTTTCGCCGAATTGCGGCTGTCCCATGTACGATCCCCCGCTCAATCCTCTGTATCGCCTACGCCTAGAACGGAAGTCATGAACTATGTCCCGGACCAAAGTACCAGACCGACTGAACTTACGGGCCATTAAAACATCGCGGTTACATGGAGATGATTAGTCAAGCAGACGTCATGTATTCAACCAGTGGACGCCTGTTTCAAATCGGAATGATAGCAATCCATGCGCGATTTTGACAGCCAGTGATCACGCCAGATCCCGGGAGGATAGTTGTGATGAAAAAGTTGGGTGTGTGGGGAAGTGTGACAAACTTCGCAAGTGCGGCTGCATTGTTTTTTGGTGTCCTGTTCTTACTTGGTTTGGGAGGTGCTTGGGACGCCCTTCTCGCCCAAAGTGGCGGAAGTCATTTTGCGGCCGGGAAAGCGCCAGCCGCGAAGGGAGCTCACCGCTGGAGGGAAGCTTACGGCAAGCTTCCTTTGAGCTTTGAGGAGAACCAGGGACAAACGGCCAAGGAAGTCCGTTATCTTGCTCATGGCACCGGTTACGAACTATTTCTCACCGCCCACGAGGCCGTGCTCGCTCTTCGTTCGCGTTGCCACAATGACCTGTCCCCGCTTCATCGCACGGCCTCCCTTCGGGCCATGCGTAAAGCCTGCAAGGCGGAGCAGCTTACCGCGGTGCGTATACAGTTAGAAGGAGCAGGTCCCCATCCCTCAGTGAATGGAACGGGCCGCTTGCCGGGGAGAATGAATTATTTCCTGGGGAATGATCCGAAGAAGTGGCACACGGATGTGCCTTCTTATGCCCGCGTGAAATATGAAGGGGTCTATCCAGGTGTAGATTTGGTGTTCTACGGCAATCAACGCAAATTGGAATATGACTTCCTTGTCGCACCGGGAGCAGACCCGGAAGCCATCCAACTGCGAATCGCCGGCGCGCGCAAGGTGCGCCTCAACTCGAGTGGCGATGTGGTGTTGAGTGTCGCGGCTGGCGAAGTCGAGCTGCAAAAGCCGCTCATCTACCAGCTGATCGGCGGCAAGCGGCGCTTGATTGAAGGCAAATACGTAGTCGCCGCCGATCACCGGGTGAGGTTCTCGGTTGCCGCTTATGACCGCAGCAAGCCGCTGGTTCTTGATCCGGTCCTGAATTACTCGACTTACCTTGGCGGTAGCGGGGAAGATACCGGTTCTGCAATCGCGGTGGACGGCGCGGGTAACGCTTTTGTGGCAGGCACAACGATGTCCACAGACTTCCCTGCAGGAGCCATGGGAGCAGTGGTTCCTCCAGTGACCAATCCGGCCTCGTTCGTCTCGTTCGTTGCAGA
>QHYJ01000335.1 GCA_003223255.1 Acidobacteriota bacterium
GATGTCGCCTCATGCGTGCCGCGAGAAGCCGTCGCCTTTCAGGCGACGGAGTGATCACGCATTCCATCATTTTCTCAGGTGGTGGTGGGACAAATGCTGCGTTGCCGGGCCGCGTGCCTCCGATCCGATTTTGTGTTTCGCGGAATTCACCTGGACGCTTCTGACTGCCACGTCCCTTGGACAAGAGAATCTTGTGGATTTCTCGTATCAACCGCAAAGAGAGCGGAAAATCCTCGCGAAGCCGACGGATCCCGTGATTCATCGCTGCCACATAATTTGAGACTTCCTGAACGTCTTCCAGCGGGACGCTGGGGGCTTCGGCGCTTTCGAATAGCATCAGGTCAGAAAACGACGACTGTGTGCCCTCGATCTGCGAGGAGAGCACCGCTTCCTTCCGAACGTAGAGATAAATGAAGAGCGACGGATCGGGCAGAATAGACGCGAGTCCGTCAAGACGGCCGAGCGCCTGGTTTGCCTGCTCAAGCAGAGGCAAGAGCGGCTGGAGGGCCAGCGGCGGGTCTGGCGGCAATGGGGGTGGCACATAGGCCCTGAAGGACTCATCCTTGAAGGTCTTGACGACATAGGCCCCGAGGCGGTTGTTGGGTTTCGTTGGTGTCGCCATCAAAAAACCATCGTTTCGTTAGAAATTTCCTAACGAAACAATATAGCCTTTTTCTTTCGTTATCCATTCGTTATCCAGTTAAAACAGGCCTGCACTAAAATCAACAATTATAAGGACTTAGGAACAAAGAGAAGCTACAAGCGGGGATCGACCGGCTCGCTTTCGAGGGCAAGGACACCGAATACGCATTCATGTACGCGACGCAGCGGTAAAATGCCTTTCCCTGCATGAGGTTGGCGGGAGAGGGGCAACCATGAAAACGATCAAAGGGCCGGCAATTTTTCTGGCGCAATTCGCGGACGACAAGCCTCCGTTCAACAATCTTAAGGAAATATCCACATGGGCGGCGGGGCTCGGCTACAAAGGCGTGCAAATCCCGACGTGGGACACACGCCTTTTCGATTTGAAGCGCGCTGCGGAGAACCGCAAGTATTGCGACGAAGTTTTGAGCACGCTGCGGACAAGCGGCGTCGAGTTGACGGAGCTTTCTACACACCTGCAAGGGCAGTTGGTGGCGGTTCATCCCGCATATGACGCGGCGTTTGACGGGTTCGCGCCGCAGTCCGTCCGAAAAAATCCGGCGGCGCGACAGGCTTGGGCCGTGGAACAACTTTTGTTTGCGGCCAAAGCTTCGGCGAATTTGGGAGTCAAAGAGCACGCGACATTTTCGGGAGCGCTGGCGTGGCCTTACATTTATCCCTGGCCGCAGCGGCCGCCCGGGTTGATTGAGACGGCATTCGAGGAACTGGCCAAGCGGTGGCGGCCGATCCTGGATGCGTTTGACGCCGCGGGCGTGGATCTGTGTTTCGAATTGCATCCTGGTGAGGACTTGCACGATGGCGTGACGTTCGACATGTTCCTCGACCGCGTCGGCGGGCACCAGCGGTGCAACATTTTGTTTGATCCCAGCCATTTTGTTCTGCAGCAGCTCGATTACCTCGCGTTTCTCGACGTCTATCGCTCGCGCATCAAAATGTTTCACGTGAAGGACGCGGAGTTTCGCCCAACCGGCCGCCAAGGGGTTTACGGTGGATACCAGCCGTGGGTGGAGCGCGCGGGGCGCTTCCGGTCGCTGGGGGATGGCCAGGTGGATTTTCGCGCCATTTTTTCCAAACTCGCGCAATACGATTTTGATGGATGGGCGGTTCTCGAATGGGAATGCTGCCTGAAGAGCAGCGAGCAGGGAGCGCAGGAAGGCGCGCCGTTTATTAAGCGGCACATCATCGAGACGGCCGAGCGGGCGTTCGACGATTTCGCAAAGTCCGGCGCGGACGAAGAGGCAAATCGGCGAATGCTGGGGCTCGCCGCGAGGAAGGAAGGCAAACATGCCGGGTGAATCGAAGATGGAGGGAAAGCATCGGCGGTTGCGGCTGGGCATGGTGGGCGGCGGGCCGGGCGCGTTCATCGGCGCCGTGCATCGCATCGCGGCGCGCATGGATGATGGTTATGAATTGGTTGCGGCCGCTTTGAGTTCCGACCCGGAGAAAAGTTTAGCCGCCGCCAAAGAACTTCACATTCCGCGGGCGTACGGACGGTTTGAAGAGATGGCCTCGGCGGAAGCGAGCCGACCGGACAGGATCGATGCGGTGGCCATCGTCACGCCCAATCATAGGCATTACGTGAATGCGAAGAAATTTCTCGAAGCGGGAATTCATGTGATTTGTGACAAACCGTTAACGACGACGCTCGAAGATGCGCTGGACCTGGAGAAGACGGTAAAGCGAACCGGGTTGATTTTTGGGCTAACGCATAATTACACGGGCTACCCGATGGTGCGGCAGGCCCGCGAGATGGTGCTCGCGGGGGAGCTCGGCGCGTTGCGAGTGGTTCAAGTCGAGTATGCGCAGGACTGGCTGTCGACGCCTTTGGAAAGAACCGGGCAAAAACAAGCCGACTGGCGCACCGACCCCGCGCGGAGCGGTCCAGGCGGAAGTTTGGGAGATATCGGCACGCACGCGCACAACCTCGCGTGTTTTGTAACGGGAATGCCGGTCCAAGAGGTTGCGGCGGAAGTGACAACGTTCGTGCCCGGGCGGCGGCTCGACGACAACGTACAAATGCTGCTGCGATTCCCAAAAGGAGTGAAGGGCATGCTTTGGGCGAGCCAGGTTGCGGCAGGGAACGAGAACAATCTGCGGTTGCGCGTCTACGGCGAAAAGGCGGGGCTGGAATGGCAGCAGGAGAATCCCAACGAACTCATTTTTGCCCCCTTGGGGCAGCCGCGACGGATCATGAAGCGCGGCGGTCCTGGGGCGGGAGCTTCGTCCCTGCGGGCGATTCGCATTCCCGCAGGACATCCCGAGGGGTATCTGGAAGCCTTCGCGCAACTCTACAAGGATCTAGCGGAACAAATCACAGCAAAACAAGAAGGCAGGTCGCCGGATCCGCAGTCGCTTCTCGTACCCGGAATCGCGGAGGGGGTAGAGGGCATGCGGTTCATTTCTGCGGTGCTGGAGTCTTCGCGCAAGGGCTCGGCGTGGACCGCGCTTTCTGGGGCGCGGTAATGCAAATAAACTGACGTTTTTGAGGGACGTTCCTCCAAAAAAGCCGCGGCGTGACTTTCAAAAAAGAGGTGAAACTCCCTATTGCGCAGACTTGTGCGGGTCGCCAAAACCACGCGCACCAGACCTTGGACTTCGTGCTGAGGAAAAAGAGGGAGTACTGCGGCCTGCGCCGCGGCAAAAAGAGCATCTGGGAAATGGCCGAATACCTGAATACGCTCGTAGATCATTTATCAAGTGGCGCGGAACTATCTTCCGGAAGAAGGGTTGTACATGCTCCGTTACCACTCGTTTTATGCCGCCCACCGTCATGGGGCTTACCGCCACTTGATGAATGATCATGACGAAGGGATGTTTGCATGGGTACGGAAGTTTAATCCGTACGATCTTTACTCGAAGGGCCTCGAGCGTCCAGACGCACGCCCTGCTCCCTTTCTATCAGGACCTTGTGTCGGAGTTTTTCCCCGATCGGATCGATTGGTAATTGGAAAGACCGTTACGCAAAGATGGCAGCGGAGGAAGCGGGACTTTCTTTATCAGCGCAGGCCCATCAGCGGGCATCGGTCGAACACTTTGCCGTCCGCTTTGAATGCCACACCGTTTTGAAGGGCCCACTTGTCAAACAACCCGGGATTGTTCGAAAGGTGCAGCAGCGCAGTAGCAATTTCCTCAACTTTTGGCATACCGTTGTGCACCAGGTAGAAGCAAGTTTCTTCGTAGGGCGATTTGGGATCGTCCGGGTTTTGCAGCCGCCGGATAAATCGATCGCGCAATTGAAACTGCACCTTTCCCACATTCAGAACGTAAGCGCCGTTCGCCCTTCTTGCGCCGGTAAGGGCCAGAATGCGCTGTAGAAAAGCTTCCGCACGCTGCTCTTTCGTGAGCTGGGCCACCCGCACGCCATTGTTTAGCGGATTGTCTCCGAACAGCGACAAGCTCCCAGGGCTGGACCCACGCAGGCCATAGGAAAAGGCGGGATTCGCTTGCCTTCGCGGTGTGTCCCTTTGAGGTTGAGGCCAGGGCCTCGAGCGCGCACTCGTAAGCGCGAGCCTCCACCGTAGCACGGCAATGACTCCGACCAACAGGGCAAGGACGAGAACGGATACGATTGCAGGAACCATACCGGTAGCGCTAGTCATATGCGCACTTCCAATCCCGCGGCACTCGTCTCATCCCAGCGAGGCGGCGCCGCCGATTACGGCAGCTCGACCGCTTGTTGTGATCTAGCCGCCGGCGATGGGATGAACCATCAAGACTTCATTCTGAGCGCGCGTGACTTTGTCGATGCGTTCCCCGGTGGCGATGTCGAACGGCTGCGCTCCGGTTTTCGCTTCGTATTCCGCAATCACCCGGTTCACTTCATCCATATCGGCGGTTGCGGGATCGTATTCGATAAGGGTGGTGTCACCCTGGGATGAAAACGTAAGAATCTTGGCCTTCATGCTTGATCTCCTGAGGGACTTCTTTTGGCTCCCGCGGGTTAGGAGCCGGTGGGTTGGTGTCCCTAGACGCCATATTGCACTCATTTCTAAAGATGTCAAGACGGCATTTCCTCGCGACAGTCAGGCAACGTTTCGAGCCACGAGGAAATGCAGTGGCAGGTTTTTGCAGCGTTTTCCTTCGAACATGACGGCTAGTACCGATGTTGCGAGAAAACTTCGATTCATTCTTGGGGTAGGGAAGAGAGTGCTTGGAAGGTTCCTGAAGCATGAAATGGACATGCACGCAATGGCCACGCGAAGCTTCCTCGGCTCCACTCAACGGGCGATGGGCATGGAAATTACATTCGCGGATTCATTGCGCTCGAGAGCCACGCCATCGCGATACGAAACCACACTGCCGGAATTGGCTGCGACGCGCTCGCCGGGAACAATGATGCCGACAAGATTCAGCGGATCCGCGGCGGAGATCGCGATGATTTCACCGCAGGGATGCTGATTGCGCATGGCACGCAAGGATTCCACAGCCACGGGCAACGCGAATTGCTCTCCCAAGAAATTGCTGACGAAGCGGCCACCGCGCAATTCGCCGCGATCTTCCAGGCGGCGCAAGGTGATCAGTAACTCGCGCCATTTGGGAAGAATCGTCTCGCGCGTCAGAAGTTCGCGAAAGACGATGCCGTAGCGGCGCAGCAGCATCCAGCAAATGGCTTCGAGCGCGCGGTTGCGGTCGTGGTTCTCGCCGGAATAGAGCAACGACCAGCGGCCTGCGCTGTGGCGTGGACGCGAAGTGCGCCCGCTGCCTTGGCCGGAGCGGCGTTTGGGGTCGATGAGCGCGCGCAAATTGTCAAACCCGTCGGCAGTGAGCAGGCCTGCGGCAACAAGTTCCCAGAGAGCCGTCTCCACTTCGGACTTTAACCTACCAGTGCCGCGCACGATGTCCGCGAAGAAGGAGGCGCCGCGCTGGCGGAGGTACAGGTGGACGGCGGCGGCATCGGGGCTCAGACCAACGGAACTCGCTTCGCTGTCCTCGCGCCGGGGAATCATCCAGTCCGCATCTTCGCGCACGAAGAAAGTGATCGGCGCAACGCTCGTGGGAATAACGCGACGCTTCCCAACCGTGACCGCTTCGAGCGTGGCCGGATGCGGCGAGAGGCGGCCCCAGCCGACGGCACCCGTCAAGCAAAGCTGATCGAGCACCTTGGGATCGTAGTCGGCGATGCGGCGCTTGAGAATTTGGCGCTCCCAGGAATTCGCGGGAGCCTCGAAACCTTGCACCTGGCGGATGGCTTCGAGCGTACCGCGCTCGCCGAGAAGCTGTGTGCTGGGAGCGACATGCTGCCAGCGAAGCTGCCAATTCATGAACTGGGCGGGAGTGACGGACTGGATTTCCTTGCGAAGTTGTCCCAGGGTGAGGCGATGGATGCGCGCCAGCCGGCGGCGTTCGCACCACTCGGTTTGTTCCGAATGAGGATCGGTGAATTTGCCGCGCAAAACGGCGCCGCTGGACTCGAGGCGCAACAAAGCTTTGTCTATGTCGGAGAGAGAAACAGATAGGACGCTTGCCAGTTGATTGGACGCGACGGGACCGGCGTGGGACATCCAGCCGGCTACGAGGGCCAGAAGGGCATCTTCGCGCAAAACCGCCGGTGACTCTACATTCGGTGGTAAGACTTCGAAGCGGGCCGAGGGGAAAATTTGTGTGAATGAGGCGACGGATTCCGCGGCGACCCAGTAAGTTTCGCCGCCTACGGTTGCCAGCCCAGCGCGGCGAGCGGCAATAAGCTGCTCGAAAAACGGATTCCAGGTATTGAGCGATTCCTGCAACTTGGCCTGCAGGTGATGGTTCTGGATCTGTTTGGCGCCGGCGCTAGCTGGCAGAGCGATGAACGTGAGCAGCGCGTCGTGCAACTCTTCCGCGTCGCGCACGTCAGGCCAAGCTTCGTCACGAACTTCGGCAATGGCCTCGGGGTTGAGTCGGCCAATTTCTCCCACTACCGTTTCCGGCAAAACGCGGCGCATCTCGACGGCGCGGGCGCGGCGCTCCTCGAGCGGAGCATCATCGAGATAGGCGTAAGGATTGGCGTTCAGAATTTCGTGCGAGAATTGAGAGGGCATGGGCGTATCGACGGCGAGGCAGGTGATGCGGCCATCGGTGATGTCGCGAATCACGAGCTCGAGCCCTTCGAGATCGAGAGCTTCCGTGAGAACGTCCTTCATCACTTCGCGGATCAGTGGGTGCTTGGAAATGGCGATGTCGCCTTCCGGGAGGTTTTCCTGGCAAGCGAGCGCTTCTGGAAAAACCGCGGACAGCAAGTCATCAGCGCGCATGCGCTGGATGGGCGGCGGAACTTTCTTGCCATTGCGAAAACGAAGCAAGGCTAACGCGCGGCCAGCGTCCCAGCGCCAACGCGCCGTGAAGAGCGGAGAGGCGAGAACGGCTTGCTCCAGAACGGAGCGCAGGGAATTGGGATGGAGAAAATGCAAGACGTCGGCGAGAGGAAAGCTATGCTGCTCGCTCAGCGAAATGTTTAGGCCGTTGTCCGTCGCTGCGGCTTGCAACTCGAAATTGAAAGAGCGGCAGAAGCGCTTGCGCAGCGCCAGGCCCCAGGCCTTGTTGATGCGCGCGCCAAAGGGAGCGTGAATGATGAGTTGCATGCCGCCGCTTTCGTCGAAAAAGCGCTCGGCGATGACGGTGGTTTGCGTAGGAACCGCTCCGAGCAGGGCGCGGCCCGCGATGACGTATTCGACGGCTTGCTCGGCGCCGGGTTGATCGAGGCCGCATTCGAGTTTGAGCCAGTTCACGGCGGCAGCGACGCCTTCGGCCGCCTGCATTCCGGAATTTGAGGAGGCGCGTGGAACAAACGCACTGATTTTTTCGCGCAACTCCGAGAGGTGAGCGGAAAGTTCGTCCGTGCGCGACGGCGCTTCGCCGCGCCAGAACGGCACGTTGGGTGCAGCTCCTTGCGCGTCTTCCACGAGCACGCGGCCAGCTTGCACGCGGCGGATGCGCCAGGATGTGTTTCCCAGCAGCATGACGTCGCCAGCAAGGCTTTCCACGGCGAAGTCTTCGTCTACCGTGCCGACGATCGTGCCCTCGGGATGGGCGACCACGGTGTACAGCGAATTTTCTGGAATGGCGCCGCCGCTGGTGATGGCGGCAAGACGGCTGCCACGGCGCGCGCGAACCACGCCGTTTACGCGGTCGCGATGCAGGTAGGCAGCGTAGCTGATTTCGTCGAACTCCGCGCGCGCGAGATTGCGGTAGGGACAGGCATGACGCACGGCTTGGAATAGATCCTCTTCCTTCCAATCTTCCGCGGCGCACATGGCGACGATTTGCTGCGCGAGAATGTCCATCGGCGCTTCGGGGACGGCAAGGCGGTCGAGGTCGCCTTGGCGAATGGCGCGAACCAGCGCCGCGCATTCAAGCAGGTCGTCGCGCGTCGTGGCAAAGAGGCGTCCTTTGGGCACCGCTCCGTGCCAGTGTCCCGCGCTGCCAATGCGTTGCAAGGCCGCAGCAATGGAACGCGGCGAGCCAATCTGGCAAACGAGGTCGACGCTGCCGATGTCGATTCCCAGTTCGAGTGAAGCCGTTGCAACGAGCGCGCGGATTTCTCCGGCCTTCAGTTTTTTCTCGGCAGCCAGGCGCAGCTTGCGGGACAAGCTGCCGTGGTGTGCTGCGACAGCATCTTTTCCCAGGCGTTCGCTGAGATGATGTGCCATGCGCTCGGAAAGACGGCGCGTGTTGACAAAAATGAGCGTGGAGCGATGTTGCGAGGCCAGCGTTGCGAGGCGATCGTAGATTTCGTCCCACATTTCGTTGGAGGCCACCGGGCCGAGCTCGCTCCCCGGGACTTCGATGGCCAAATCCAGCTCGCGCCGGTGGCCGATTTGCACGATGTGAGGAGCAGGTTGCTCGGCGCCGGTCAGAAAATCGGCTACCAATTCGATGGGCTTCTGCGTGGCCGAAAGGCCAATGCGTGGGAGGCGCTTGCCTGTCAAATGGTCGAGTCGCTCGAGCGAGAGCGCCAGGTGCGCGCCGCGCTTGTCGTCGGCGACCGCGTGGATTTCGTCCACGATGACGGATTCGACGGTGCGCAGGATTTCGCGACTTCTCGCGGCGGTCAACAGGATGTAAAGAGACTCCGGCGTGGTGACTAGAATATGCGGCGGGTGTGCGAGCATGGCGCGGCGCTCGTGGGCAAGCGTGTCTCCAGTGCGCACAGCGGTGCGAATTTCGGGCATCAGCATGCCGCGCTGTCCGGCGAGCTGCAGGATTTCGCCCAGCGGAACTTCCAGGTTTTTCTGAATGTCGTTGCTGAGCGCTTTGAGCGGCGAGACGTAGAGAACTTCTGTACGGTCCAGTAATTCTCCACTAAGTGCGTTGCGCACCAGGCGATCGATGCAGATCAGAAACGCTGCCAGCGTTTTGCCGGAACCCGTGGGAGCGGAAATCAGCACCGTTTTCCCGGCGAGAATGTGCGGCCAGCCCTGGAGTTGCGGCTCCGTAGGAGTTCCGAAGCGGCCTACAAACCAATCGCGGACGAGCGAATGCGCCCATTCCAGGCCGGAGGAGTCAGGTTGCTTGGTTTCGCTGTTCATGGCGCAGGGCTAAGGTCGAATTATAGCGCGAACGAATGGATGCCACGCCGCGGAGAACGATGCGCAAAGGTCGGCGCCAGGAAAGAGGCGAAAGCAGTGGTCGATCAAGAAATTCGCGCCATTCCGGGATATCCTTCAAAACTCGAATCAAAGCTCAGGATCCGGTCAACGCCATGTTGTTCCATAACGGCCAGATGAATGGCATCGCGAGCGGAGAGCCGGGGATGACTCAAGATAATTTCCTTGGCGCGCTCGGCCGCGGCCCGATCAATCGAAAATACTTCGTCCGTGATTCGAAGCAACGCGTGGAACCCCGGCTGGATGGCGTCGCGACGATGGATCGCGATGTAGCGGCGGATGATCTCCTGAAGTACTTCGGCATCCGTGACCAGGCGCTGGCGCTCACTTGCGAGTCTTTCCAGTATTTGTAGCGTGTCGTTCTTGCCTGGGTGCGGCGCGCCGATAAGGTAGTTCGGCTGGCTTACAACTTAGTCAGGGCTTTTCAGCGAACGTGTCTCCCCGAGGACTGGCAAACCCTGACCCTGAGCACGCCTCTTCATTTTGGTTTGGGCAACGCATCGTCGGTGGATCGTGTCGAGGTGCATTGGCCGAGTGGGCGACTATCGCAAACGGTTTACCACCCTCGTATTCGTCAACAGCTTCAGCTAAAAGAGGATTAAGGTACGGCCTCGTTAGCCGGCGTTCCCCACTTATCGCTTTTGCTTCCATCTGCCGTATGATGCTCTCATGCGGCTCCTCCTCGTCGAAGATGATGCGCGGATTGCTCGGTTCGTGGCCAAAGGATTGCGCGAGCAGGCGTATGCCGTGGATGTAGCAACCACCGGCGAAGAAGCGTTGTACCAAGCGGCGGTGAACACCTACGACCTGGTCATCCTCGACGTGATGATTCCCGCACCAGACGGTTTCGCGGTATGCCGCGAACTGCGCAAGTCCGGGCAACGCATGCCAATCTTAATGCTGACCGCGCGCGATGCCGTGGAAGACCGCATCGCGGGTCTCGATCATGGCGCGGATGACTATCTAACGAAGCCGTTCGAATTTCGCGAATTGCTCGCGCGCCTCCGGGCGTTGCTGCGGCGCTCCGGCGAGCTGCGGCCGGAGAAAATCACCATTGCGGATCTCGTTCTTGATACCGGAGCGCAAACTGCCAAGCGGGCAGGACGCAGCATGACGCTGACCGCAAAAGAATATGCGTTGCTGGAGTATCTGGCCCGCAATGCGGGCCGAGTGGTGGGCCGCGCGGAAATCGCCGAGCACGTGTGGGACGAAACGTTCGATCCGTTCTCCAATCTGATCGAGGTGTACATCAACCGGGTGCGCCGCAAAATTGACGCGGGCGCAGCCAAGCCGCTGCTGCACACGCGGCGCGGGGTAGGCTACGTCCTCGGTACGGAAGCGGATCTGCCTGACGCAGAGGCCGGCGACGAGAGCGCCTCATCGCGCTCACGAATGAAAACGCCTTCTTCCGCACGGAAGAGCCATGCTTGATTCGATTCGCACGCGGCTGACGCTTTGGTACACGGGCGTTTTGGCCGTGGTGATTGTTTTCCTTTCTGTCGTGGCCTATTTCATCTTCTGGCGAAGCGCGGTGCAGCGGACGGATGCGAATCTTGTCGAACTTTCGAATTCCTTCCTGGTGACGCTGCGGGCGGAACTGGAAGATCAAACAGGCCCCGATGTGTTTCGCACTGCGGCGCAAGTGGCGATCGATGAACACCATTTTCGCGACACGCTCTATGTGATTGCGGACCAGACGGGAAAAGTGATCCTCACCTCCCTGGAAACTCCTGCTGCCAATGGTCCTTTGAAGATTGCGCGAGAGGTTCTTTCTTCCGCCTCGTTTCAGAGCTTCCTGCGTGACTCTTTGCGCTCCGACCGCCTTTTCGGCCACATCCCCGTTACGGAAGCAGGCTACCGGGGATTCGCGCAGCGTTTCTCAGCCAAAGGGAAATCCTACACACTGATCATTTTGCAATCGCTTCATCCTCAGAAAGAGATGATGGAGGAAGCCGGGTCGGTGTTCGCATGGCTGATTCCCGTTGCGATTCTTCTGGCCAGCGGCGGCGGCTATTTTCTGGCGCGCAAGAGCCTTGCGCCTGTCGTGGCCATGAGCAGCCAGGCAGAAAGTATCGGGGCAGCCAATTTGCACGAGCGGCTGGCGGTGCAAAACGAAAGAGATGAACTGGGGCACCTGGCGCGCTCCTTTAACGGTTTGTTGGACAGACTCGCTGAATCGTTCGAACGGCAGCGGCGGTTCATGGCCGATGCTTCGCACGAACTGAGGACACCGGTGGCGATTCTGCGTGGCGAGTCGGAGGTGGCCCTGTCGCAGCAAGCGCGGTCCCTCGAAGAATACCGCGAATCTCTGGGCGTGCTGCACCACGAGGCAGAGCGGCTCACGCGCATTGTGGAAGACCTTTTCACTTTGACGCGCGCTGATGCCGGGCAGTACCCGCTCCAGCCACGGGACTTCTACCTGGATGATTTAATCGCCGAGTGCGTGCATTCGGCGCGGACTCTTGCCCAGGCCAAGAAAATTTCGCTCACGTTTGAGGGTGCGCCGGAGTCCCCGATTCACGCAGACGAATCTTTGCTACGCCGCATGCTCCTGAATCTCCTGGATAACGCCATCAAGTACACGCCAGACTTCGGGCGGGTTACCGTGAACTGCCATGGCCACGGCAAAGAATACATGTTGAGCATTTCGGATACAGGAAGAGGCATTCCGGAGGAACTGCGGCCGCGCATCTTCGAGCGGTTTTTTCGGGCCGACAAGGCGCGCTCGCGTTCCGAGGGCGACGGCGGCGGCGCGGGCCTCGGTTTGGCCATTTCGCGCTGGATCGCCGAGGCCCATCACGGGCGGCTGGAACTCATCCGTTCCGATTCCACCGGAAGTACTTTCGCCGCCTATCTTCCGGCCGATTCCGGATACTCCGCATCCCCTGGTTAATCCTGCGTTTATCCTAGAATTGCTAGCCTGAATTTGGGCCGCCCTGCATGAGGGCGCATCCCGCACAGGAGTGGAGATTCATGAAAGCAATCGGAATCCTTGCGGTGTCGTGGCCAATAGCCGCGCTGTGGCTATGCAGCGGGGGAATGTCTTCCGCGCAAGACACTGCAAGTCCGACCGTGACTGCGCCCGCCAAGAATCCAGCGCAAGCTTCTTCGGCAGGAGCGCCCGCGCTGAAGCTAACGCTGCAGGATGCGCTCGAGCGTGCGCGAAAAAACAGCGTGCCGTTTCAAGCTGCGCTCACGGATTCCGCGATCGCCCGGCAGGATCGGTGGCAGGCCGGCGCCGCGCTGCTGCCCACCGTGACCTACGACAATCAAGCGTGGTACACCCAGGGCCACAATCTCTCACCCATCTTCATCGCGAACAACGCGGTGCACGAATACCTCAGCCAGGGCAATATTCATGAGTCGCTGGACTTGGCGAGCGTATCGGGTTTTCGGCGAGCCTCAGCCCTGGCAGCAGCCGCCAAGGCCCGAGCCGAAGTTGCATCCCGCGGTCTGGTGGTTACCGTCGTTGAGGACTATTACGCCGTCGCGGCGGCCCAGCAGAAACTGCTCTCTGCGCAGAAAACGGCGGATGAAGGCGACCGCTTTTTCAAACTGACGCAGGATCTGGAGCACGGCGGGGAAGTGGCGCATTCGGATGTGATCAAAGCGGAATTGCAGGCGCAGGATCGCCGCCGGGCCTTGCAAGAAGCCCAATTGGCACTGCTCAATGCACGGCTCGATCTGTCCGTGCTGATTTTTCCAGATTTCAACGAAAACTTTGACGTGACCGACGATCTGCACGCGACGGCGCCCTTGCCGACGCTCGGCGAAGTGCAGCAGCAGGCGGCGCAGAATAACCCGGACGTTCGCGCGGCGCTTGAAATTGCGCGCGCAGCGGGCTTTGACGTCACCGCAGCGCGTGCCGGTTATCTGCCGTCGCTAAGCTTTGACTACTGGTATGGAATAGATGCG
>QHYJ01000338.1 GCA_003223255.1 Acidobacteriota bacterium
CAGCACATCAAAGCGGTGCCGCGTCGAAAGACGGACCAGAAGGACAGCGAGTGGATCGCGGATCTGCTGCAGCACGGGTTGCTTCGCGGGAGTTTCGTGCCTCCGCGGCCCACCCGGGAACTCCGCGACCTCAAGCGGTATCGGGTGAGTTTGGCGCAGGAGATCAACCGAATCGCCAATCGGATTCAGAAGGTTCTCGAGGATGCCAATATTAAGTTGGCGTCGGTAGCGACCGATGCCTTAGGCGCTTCGGGGAGAGCGATCTTGAAGGCGATGCTCGGTGGGGAGCAAGACTCTGCCCGGCTGGCCGAGATTGGCTCAAGGAAAATTACGGAACAAGATCCCGGAACTGAAGTTGGCTTTGGAAGGTCGTATAACCGAGCATCATCGATTTTTGCTCCGACAGCTGTTCGATCACCTGCATTTTACGGAATCGAAACTGAGTGAGATCGAGCAGGAGATCGATAGGCGAACGCGCCCTTTTGAGGATCAAGTCGCTCGGCTGTGCACCATCCCTGGAGTCGACCAAGTGACCGCGTGGGGATTGTTGGCGGAGATCGGATTGGACAGGAATCAGTTTCCTTCCGCGGAGTACTTGTCTTCGTGGGCTTGTCTGTGTCCCGGGAGTTTTGAGAGCGCAGGAAAACGCCTAAGCGGCAAGATGCGCAAGGGCAATGTTTCGCTCCGCCGTTGCTTATCGCAAGCGGCCTGGGCGATCTCCATGACCAAGAACAACTACCTCTCGGCGTTGTATCGGCGCATTGCTGCTCGGCGGGGGGCCAAGCGCGCGATCATGGCGGTAGCGCATGCACTGCTGGTGATTGCTTATCACATGTTGAAGCGCAAGGAAGACTGCCGAGAACTTGGTGCCGATCACTTTGATCGAATCGACGTGAACCGAGCCCGCCGCTCCTTGGTCAGGCGCTTGGAACGTCTGGGCCACAAAGTGACTCTAGAGCCAATCGGTCAAGTTGCCTGAGGGTATTTTCGTAGGAGTAGACGCGATTTCGGAGAGTGGCACAGTCGAGGCAAAATGCTGTATCGCCGGCCGGCCGGGATTCCTATTCCAGGCATGTTGGCGATTCACGGCCAGTTCGGAAATATCCCGCTTAGATCCATAACGTTTAACGGGCTAGTGAAATCTCGCTGACTGTCCCGAAGTCCGGATCTGGGAAGTCTCAACAGCAGCACTTGGAGTGCACAATAGTTCTGTAGAAGCCATGCAAGATTCGGTTCGCTGCTCAGGAAGCGGCGTGCCACCCTCGTCGTCACCGAGTTGACGACTATTCGGCTCCAAACCGATGGCTCCACTTCTTTCGTTCCACACTCCCTACCGGGAATCTCAGCCTATGCGACCAAGAAGAACGATTGTGCGACTCGGGAACCCGAAAGGACGTTTTTATGACAGCGCTTGTTGATCTTCGACGGGCGATTCGAAAAGAGATTTTGGTTCAGCAACTTGCGCAATGGCGATTTCACTTCGCAGGCCCAAGCATTCGGTCGCGAGCCGAATGCTCTACCCATACTCTGTAATTGATTGAAGCCAAAGAGTTTTGGCTCCCCGGGCTAGATTCGAACTAGCAACCCTTCGGTTAACAGCCAGCGACGTTATTTAATCAAATCTTGCCGGAAAACAGGCTAGACCGAAGAGAATCAGCAAGTTCTGATGAAAAGCGGCAAGCCAACTTCTCCTTTCCTATTCACGTTTTATTCGCACTTTGCTGCCGTTCACTGTGTTTCGCGTGACATTTTTGTGACAGCATCGTTCGATGCGCGCAGGAACTAGAAGTCCGCGATGAGGCCGATTCCTGCGGAGAAGCGGTTCGCACAAGCGTAGAGAGAAACGACACGGACGGTCTCCCGAATTGCGGCATCGTCCCACCCCGCTTCGCGGAGACGGGCAACGTCTGGCTTTTCGATGTCCGCGGGCTGGCGCGTGAGCTCATCGGCAAACCGGAAGAGCTCCATGACTTTAGGTTCGACGGGGGCGCTCTTATAGTCGAGAGCTAACTTACGCGACACGGATTTTTCGATGCCCATCCGACCGAGAATCTCTAGGTGCGCGGCAAGGCAATAGTTGGATAAATTGATGCCGCTGACTACAAGCGCGACCTGCTCCTTGATTTGCTTGGGGAGGGCCCGCTGCTCAAACATAACGTGCGTGAAAAGGTTCACCTGGTCCTGAAGCAATTGGGGGTCGCGTCCGAGGGCCAGAAAGTAGTTGGGTACAAAGCCCCAGTTCTCAGCGAGGAATTCGTAGATGCGCTTTACTTCAGGACTGGCTTGGTCATTGGAAACGGCCGGAATCCAAGACATAAATATCCTCCGGGCATTGGCGAACTGCGGAACTCAGCGGGCGTGAAAACTGACCTGAAAGCGCCGCCGGGCGTTTTGAGGGATGATACCAGATTCGGGGCTTGTCACTATCTTCGCAGCGACGGCAACAGGTACTCTCATCCTTGCAACCTTGGTCCTGCATAGACAGCGGGGTGATTGCTGGGCAGAAGCGGTCCAAGAAAACTACTGGGGCTCAGAAAGTTAGAGCTGCGGTTTCGGATCTCATTCCGTTTCCGGCATTAGCTCTGAGCAAATCGATTGCCCGACCAAACGCTTCCAATCCAGAACGCAGTGCGTGAGAGATTTCGGGGTCCGAAATAATGCCCGCTTCATCAACTTTGTTGCTGCGGAGCGGCACGGTGATTGACGCCTCAGGGATGAGACTTGCCGTCATAACTGTGAGCGTTTCCTGAAGGGATGCTTGTGCATGGACCGAGCGTGGCGATGCGTTGAGAAGAGCGACGGGCTTACCATACAACTCACCACTTGCAACAACCCAGTCCAGCGCGTTTTTCAGCACCCCAGGAACTCCATGTGCGTATTCGGGACTTGAGATCAAAACGCCATCACTGGCCTGCAGTTGTGAGCGAAAGTCGACCACTGGGGGTGGTGCGGCTTCGTTATCCAGGTCAGGATTAAAGTGTGGCAACGTGGCAAGGCCCTCGTAAACACTCACCTCGAAAGCCGCTGGGGCCAAAGCCACCGCGGCACGAAGCAGAATGGTGTTTGATGAGCCCGTTCGAAGGCTTCCCGAAATTGCTAGGATTCGCATGAATTCGCTACTTCAGGTTGGCTTTTGACCCGTCTTTTCGCGTAACGTCGCGTGAAGACGGGAGCGCACATCGGCCGAAAGCGAAACAGGTTGAGAATCGCAGAGAACCTGAATGGTCTTCTTGGTCTGATCCACAATCATGGTGCAATCTTCGCAATGCTCCAGATGCCGCTCAAGTTCCTGCTTCACGACAGGATCAAGGTCTCCGTCGATGTAGTTCGACAGCTCGCGGATGACGCCCTTGCAATTCAATTTGGAGCTCCTTGACGGAAATGGCGATTCAGTTTTTCCCTGAGATTGAGGCGTGCCCGCAACAATCTTGATTTGACCGCGGGCATAGAGATGCCCAGCGCTTCCGCAGTTTCCTGCGTCGAAAGTTCTTCGAAGTCTCGTAAGAGAAAGACAATGCGGAATTCGGGTTCAAGCCTGTCAATCACGTCGCCCACGATGCCTTGCATCTCGGTTTGGGCGTATTTCTGTTCGGGAGTCGGTCCCCAATCCTCCAATTCGCGCGGAAAAAGGTCTGTGTCGCCCTCGATCGGCTCGTCCAATGAGAACTGATTCGGCCGGCGCTTGCGGAGCCGCATCAAGGCCTCATTAGCAGCGATTCGTACGAGCCATGTATAGAACCGTGAATCTCCGTGGAAATCTTGGAGGTGCGCGTAGGCTTTCAAGAAGGCATCCTGCATAGCGTCTTCGGCATCTTCGTGATTTCCCGTGATGGTCCTCGTGAGACGGAAAATCTTGCCTTCATAACGATTGACAAGTTCTTCGAATGCCGCGGCACCTCCCGCTTGGGCTAGTTGAAGGTAGACGATGTGGGCTTGGTGCGCTCAAGATGTCTAAAAGGCTCCAAAATGGGGCCCTAAGGCCTTTCTCAGCCGTGAGTATAGCATTCAACATCCACCCGCCAATCCCTTACCTTACTTTGGATGAGAGTAGGAGGAGGCAGGATTCAAAAATAAGGAGAACACTTTCCGCCCTCATGACGCGCAGCAAACTGGCGGAGGTCCAGCATAGTTTGCATGCTACAGGGGGTAGCTCTACCCCAGAGTCGCCCTCCAGCCTCTTAAGACTTCTCCCACGGTCCAGGCTTGGGCGATGCATCCACGGGGCGTGAATGGTGCGTCTCCGTAGAAGATCTCGCTTAAAGTCCCGAGGCCATGCGAAGTGATTTGTTTTCCTAGTGGTTCGAGAAAACGCAGAGCTGCGTTGCGGTCTTGGTACACCGGCAGATGGGCCAAGACGAACGAGCCCATCAGCCAGCCCCACACCGTCCCTTGGTGATAGGCTCCGTCGCGGTCGCGAGGGGCACCTCCGTAGTGCCCTTGATAACCCGGCTCTTCCTGCGCCGCTGCGTAATCCATGAGACGTCACTAAGCGGCGCGCGCAAACGTCCACCACTGCTCTTTGTTGTTCAGGAGTCAACGGGCTCTTTGGCAAAGAGGCGACGAAGATCTGATTTGGACGTAGGGAGGCGTCATTTCCAATTCCGGGAGAATCGACTACGTCATAGCAACAACCCAGGGTCTCGGCGAAATATTGCCGTACGGCCTCGAAATACCAGAGGGCTTCGTCCACAGTGTTGTACTCAGGCTGTCCACCAGCATCCGGAAAATCGTTCGGCATCATCCCACCATCAACGTGGCGCGCAAACGCCAGTAGAATCTTTCGGGCTATATCAGCTCTGCCCGTTGTGAGAGGGAGGGCGATCATCGTGTCCCGGCCCCAATCGCCGAACCAGTGATAACCCGCGATGATGGATCGCCCATCCGCCTCCTCCGCCAAACTCCGTTTCACAATGAACTGGTCCGCCGCAAGAATGAGCTGTTGAACCCAGTCAGGAGCGGAGGAAACCGCTTGAGCATCGTGGCTCGTCCATTTTGCGAATAATTCTTTTTCATGTTCAGCTCTCTTCCCAGGCATGGCTGCCGTCGAGCTGCGCATCCGCATTCGCCGTGAGCACCACTCTGGTTCAATGCGAGTTCTGTACTGAAGATTGCTGCAAGCAAGTGAGCCTCATGATCGTCAAGGCCTCGATACTTCGCTAGACGTAAGAAACAGTCGCGATGCCATTCGTGCCGCGTCTCAAATTCTGCCTCGGCGCTGAGGAGATAAAATGGAGTGGCTCCATCGAAGGCATTGATTTGCACGCCTTCTTCAATGGATTCCACTCTCATTTGCCAATCCCCTGCGTGAGTGCTCGAATGGAAGTCGCGGTAATTCACCAAAGCTTTCAATTCCAGCTCAAGTAACTGGCTACCTCGCAAGAGTGTGTATTGCACGTAGGTGGTGTTCTCACCTTGGCTCATCCAAATCCGCTTTTCGATAAGCGCATCGCCCAGTGCGAATTGCCAGACGGGAGTGGTGCCTTCCAGCCGGAAACTCTCGATGTTCAAATAACCCCTGGGTTCAACAGCGCCGCTCAACCAGCGGTTTGTGGCAAGCGCATATTCGATGCCGGCGTAGCGAACAGCCTCGTCCAACTTCGCGACAAGTTGAGTCCTACCAACTGGAGGGTGGAGCGCAGCAACCAGGAGACCATGATAGCGACGCGTTAGATTGCCGCTGACGGTTCCTGATGCGAATCCGCCGATTCCATTCGTGACCAGCCATTCGCGCCGCTCTGCGATATCGAGGGAGCCACAGATTTCTCGGCCGAATGCAAGTTTGGCCTGACGTAGAGGAGCGGCCAACTCGGATTGCTTTATTGAGATAGCGCTTTTTTGTGATGTTGCCATATTATTTATGCCGTCTCACAAGCGAATTTGACTACGCAGGCAATTCAGGGACTTA
>QHYJ01000340.1:0-2128 GCA_003223255.1 Acidobacteriota bacterium
CTGGACGATTAACGCAGTAATCGTCCATCTCTAACAATGCTGGCGGTGTCAAGTCTTTTTTTCTTTCCACAGCTTTTTTCCTTTTTTTTTGCACACTTCACCTTCACTCCTGGGAGTGGTCTTGTTCGCTTCATTTCACCATCTGCATCGACGACCACGGCTCGTTCGTAATCTGTCGGGCGACTTCAGTCCGACCCAACCATCTCTCCGATCAAAACTTCGACCATGATTACTCCTCCACGTTGAGCAACCCGGGCTTGAGTTCCTCCACCGCCACAACATAATCAAACTTGCGCGTTTCGGTTGACCTGGCCATCCCCCACTTGTCGATGGCTTCATGCTTCAGAAATTCACTGGCCGTGAAGCCGTCGACATTCTTGACAAATTCCTGGGCCCGCTTCACGGCTTTCTGCAAGACATCGTCGAGCGCGCAGGTCGCACCCGCGTCTACCGGCGGCATCTTTTCGTCAATATCCGGCGGCAGCCAGTTCGATGGCAACGATGATACATCTTCCGTCCCACCAATCCCTGCCTCATCCGGCACATCGGTAGCGGTAGCTGTCTCAAGCTGAAGCCTTTCCATCAGCTTCTTAGCCTCAAAGTCCGTAGGATGTTCCTGCAGGTACGCTTGCAAGGTGGCGATCGTGCGTGTTCTGGCATCCTCCTTCACTGCTTCCTTTCTCGAAGCTGGCTGAGACTGAAGTTTCTGCAGTAACTTCTTAGCTTCGTCATCCGAGGGGTGCTCGAGCAGGTACGCTTGTAAGGTTGTGATCGCTCGGGCACTTTCCCCTTTTCTCGCCAAAGCCGCCGCCAATACGGGCTGCACAATCGCGGCTTGGTCGTGCCCCAGCTCCATCGCTCGCTCCGCCTCTTGGACCGCTTCATCGGCCGAGCCCTGGCGCAACCGCACGCTCGCAAGAGTCGCGTGCGCCCTCCAAGACGACGGTTCCGCTTCGACCGCCTGCGTCGCATAGGGCAGGGCCTCCGCTTCGTGATTTTCTCGCAGCAGCGCGTCGGCCAAGGAGAGCAGCGCAAGAAGGTGCTTTGGACTGAACCCCACGGCTTTCATCCAGTACGACGTGGCTTGCTCCGCGTTGCCCGTCTGCTTTGCGTAAACGCCGTATAGGCTTGATTCGGCGCGACACGGTTGGCCGTATCGAGAGGGCTTCTCGCTTCGGCCCCCTTTTGCGCCCGCAGCAGCTCGAGCGCTTTCCCAATCTCCTTTTGCGCCTTGGGAGCCAGCGCTCGATATGCCGCGCTTTCGGCGGCATCTTCTACCGACAGTTGCTCAAGCTCAAATGGTCACTGCCCTGACTTCATCCTTGCGCGCCTCCACTTGCTTGATTGCAGTTCGGTAGCCCAGGGCTACCACCTGAACGGAGTATTCCGTCGCTGAAATGCCGTTGAACTGGACGTGTCCTGCCTTTGCCGTTTCCTGCCGCTAGGCTTCGTTGGATAACTTCAACAACGTCACGACAGCCGCCACGGTTACCGGTTTGCCGTCTGGCCCTGTGAGACGAATGTCCAAGCCAGCCCTTTCGAACGCATTTAGCTTCACCGCGTTAGTGAGCTGCGCGCCGCCCGTGGACGTTTGCGCATAAACCACGCCGCCCCAAGAGATTGTTGTGAGCAGGACGACAAGCGCGGGAAGGCATTTCAACCAGCGGAAACGCATGGCCAACTCCACTCGCCGGAAGGGGACCTAACTGCGGATATCATACACCCGCGTTTTGCAGGAGCGCCATGCTATAACAGGTTTCTTCGGCGACTCGCATTGGCTGTTTTCCTGACTCCTGCCGTTTTTCTTTCTCCCTGTCCCTCGGGGCAGGTTTCCAACTGCGCAAATCCCCTTTGTTTCTCGATTGCCTCCTCGCTCGGCGCGGCACAACATGGGTTCCACACTGCTCCTCCCGCCCCGGAGCAAATTTTATTTTGAGGATTCCAATAAGGGAGGTCCTAAATGTGGTCCAAGCAACAAGCAGCGGTGGCGCAGCCACCCACGGTTTCGCCATTGCCAGCCGCAGCTCCAGTCGTTCCGTTTAATCAACCCGCTTCTTCCGGCAAACTCAGTAGCTCCCCATCTCGCGGTGGCGCGCGCCTCGGCGCCAGCATCCAGATCCAGGGGGAG